>NZ_JBEZHV010000059.1:0-1205 GCF_040650755.1 Streptomyces sp. NPDC048623 | reverse complement strand
CTTCAGAACTAACACAGTGGACGCGAGCAACTGAGGACAAGCCCTCGGCCTATTAGTACCGGTCAGCTCCACCCATTACTGGGCTTCCACATCCGGCCTATCAACCCAGTCGTCTACTGGGAGCCTTACCCTCTCAAGGAGGTGGGAATACTCATCTCGAAGCAGGCTTCCCGCTTAGATGCTTTCAGCGGTTATCCCTCCCGAACGTAGCCAACCAGCCATGCCCTTGGCAGAACAACTGGCACACCAGAGGTTCGTCCGTCCCGGTCCTCTCGTACTAGGGACAGCCCTTCTCAATATTCCTGCGCGCACAGAGGATAGGGACCGAACTGTCTCACGACGTTCTAAACCCAGCTCGCGTACCGCTTTAATGGGCGAACAGCCCAACCCTTGGGACCGACTCCAGCCCCAGGATGCGACGAGCCGACATCGAGGTGCCAAACCATCCCGTCGATATGGACTCTTGGGGAAGATCAGCCTGTTATCCCCGGGGTACCTTTTATCCGTTGAGCGACGGCGCTTCCACAAGCCACCGCCGGATCACTAGTCCCGACTTTCGTCCCTGCTCGACCCGTCGGTCTCACAGTCAAGCTCCCTTGTGCACTTACACTCAACACCTGATTGCCAACCAGGCTGAGGGAACCTTTGGGCGCCTCCGTTACCCTTTGGGAGGCAACCGCCCCAGTTAAACTACCCATCAGACACTGTCCCTGATCCGGATCACGGACCCAGGTTAGACATCCAGCACGACCAGAGTGGTATTTCAACGACGACTCCACAACCACTGGCGTGGCCGCTTCACAGTCTCCCACCTATCCTACACAAGCCGAACCGAACACCAATATCAAACTGTAGTAAAGGTCCCGGGGTCTTTCCGTCCTTCTGCGCGAAACGAGCATCTTTACTCGTAGTGCAATTTCACCGGGCCTATGGTTGAGACAGTCGAGAAGTCGTTACGCCATTCGTGCAGGTCGGAACTTACCCGACAAGGAATTTCGCTACCTTAGGATGGTTATAGTTACCACCGCCGTTTACTGGCGCTTAAGTTCTCAGCTTCGCCACCCCGAAGAGTGACTAACCGGTCCCCTTAACGTTCCAGCACCGGGCAGGCGTCAGTCCGTATACATCGCCTTACGGCTTCGCACGGACCTGTGTTTTTAGTAAACAGTCGCTTCTCGCTGGTCTCTGCGGCCACCCCCAGCTCA
>NZ_JBEZHV010000057.1:0-1615 GCF_040650755.1 Streptomyces sp. NPDC048623 | reverse complement strand
GGGTTCAGAAACAGGCACTGACCTTGTTCTTTTTCTTCCGGCCTCGAACGGCGTCTCGAACTGGGTCGCTCACCTGGGGGTTCGCCGGACGTGGGGGCGGCCTTCGTCTGATCATGTGCTCCGACCAAGGTGCACGTGACCACGACGAAGGCCGTGAGGTGAGTCTGCTGCCTGATGCTGTCCGGAGGGAAGCGTTCGCGGAAGCGTCACGCTTCCGGGGAGAGTTCTACGAGTGTCTGACCGCCCGGCGCGACGAACTGTTCGAGTTGGTGGATGCGGTGCTGTGTGCGGACGGTGCGGTGAAGTCCCCGGTGGACCTGACCCTTCTGCCCGAGCACCGTCGTGGGCACGGAGCGATGTACGGCGGCCTGAACCACGGCCGGATCGACGTCGATCGGCTGCGGACGGTGCTGGCAGGGCTGTCGCTGCCGCGTTTCGACGGCGGGCGCCTGGTCCTGGCCGTCGATGTGTCGCCGTGGCTCCGCTCGGACGCGCCGTGCTCAGCGGAGCGGCTGTTCTGCCACGTCTACGGACGCGCGAAGACGGCATCGCAGTTCATCCCGGGCTGGCCCTACTCCTTCGTCGCCGTGCTGGAGCCGGGCGCCACGTCATGGACCGCGATCCTGGACGCGGTCCGGCTCGGCCCGGTCGACGACGCGACCGCGGTCACCGCCGACCAGCTCCGAGGAGTCGTTGAACGACTCATCGCCGCAGGCCAGTGGCAGGCCGGGGACCCGGCCATCGTGATCGTGAGCGATGCCGGGTATGACGTCACCCGTCTGGCATGGGTCCTGCGCGATCTGCCGGTCGAGCTGGTCGGCCGGGTCCGCTCCGACCGCGTGATGCGTCTGCCGAAACCACCGAGGATGCACGGCGTCAACGGCCGGCCGCCCAAGCACGGCCCAGAATTCCGCTTCACCAAGCCGGAGACCTGGCCCGAGCCCGCGATCACCACAGTCACGGACACCACCAACTACGGCAAGGCCGAAACCCAGGCATGGGACCGGGTCCACCCCCGGCTCACCCACCGCTCCTCATGGCTCGACCACGACGGTGAACTGCCCTTGGTGGAGGGAACGTTGATCCGGTTGAAGGTCGAGCACCTGTCGAAGGAACGGGATGCTCCGCCGGTGTGGTTATGGTCCTCCAAGACCGGCGCCACCCCCGACGATGTCGACCGCTTCTGGCAGGCGTTTCTCCGCCGCTTCGATCTGGAGCACACCTTCCGCTTCGCGAAGCAGACACTCGGCTGGACCACCCCGAAATTTCGTACGCCCGAGGCCGCGGACCGCTGGACCTGGATCCTGATCGTCGCTCACACCCAGCTCCGACTTGCCCGCCCGCTGGCCGCTGACCTCCGCCGGCCCTGGGAGAAACCCACCACACCCGACCGGCTCACCCCGGCCCGGGTCCGCCGGGGGTTCAGGAACATCCGCCCTCACCTCGCCTGCCCGGCCCGTGTTCCCAAACCCCGAGGCGCCGGCCCCGGACGGCCACCCGGCGCCAAGAACAAACACCGGGCACCCCGCTACGACGTCGGCAAGACCGTCAAACGCCCCGAGACCCTCAAGGCCATCGGCAAGCCCGGAAGATCTTGGTAGATAAAGAACAAGCT
>NZ_JBEZHV010000056.1:0-2124 GCF_040650755.1 Streptomyces sp. NPDC048623 | reverse complement strand
GATCCAGCAGGTGCGGGCTCGGGCCGAGCGGTTCGACGGCGACTGGGACGCCCCGACCAGCCGTGCTGTCCAGCGGCAGGTCAACGAGGCGTTCGAACCCTCGTCCGCACCCTCGTCGGTGTCCTCGGACTCGCCGTCCTCGTCGCCGTCCTCCTCGTCGAAGGCGTCGACGAACTCGACCCCGTCCAGCTCGGCGAGCCGGTCGGAGGCGTCCGTGGAACCGTCCTTGTCGGCCTCCAGGGCCTTCGCGAACCACTCACGCGCCTCGCGCTCCCGGCCGGCGGCAAGCAGCGCGTCCGCGTACGCGTACCGCAGGCGCGCGGTCCACGGGTGGTTGGCGTTCGACGCCAGCTCGGGGCTCTGCAGGGTCACGATGGCGGCGTCCAGCTGCCCCATGTCCCGACGGGCACCGGCGGCCACCAGGCGCATCTCGACCTGCCCGGCCTTGTCCAGCTTCTGCACCTCGGGCTCGCCGGCCATGGCCAGGGCCCGCTCCGGGCGGCCGAGGCCGCGCTCGCAGTCCGCCATGACGGGCCACAGCTCGACGCTGCCGGTCATCCGGCGCGCGGCCCGGAACTCGGCCAGCGCCTCGGCGTACTTCTGCGTCGCGTACGCGGCGAAGCCGGCCGCCTCGCGGACGGCGGCGACGCGGGAGGCGAGCCGCAGGGCGACGCGCGAGTAGCCGTACGCCTTCTCCGGGTCCTCGTCGATCAGCTGCGCGACCATGACGAGGTTGCGCGCGACGTCCTCGGCAAGGCCCTTCGGCAGGCTCATCAGCTCCTGCCGCACGTCCGGGTCGATCTCCTCACCGGTGACCTCCGGCGGGATCGGCAGTCGCTTGAGCGGCGCGCGGTCGCCGGCACGGTCGTCCCGCCGGAAGGAGGGACGGTCGTCACGACGCCCGTGCCCACCCCGGTCGTCCCGACGCGGCCCACGGCCGCCCCGGTCGTCCCGCCGGTCGTCGCGGCCACCACGGAAGCCGCCGCCACCCCGCCGGTCGTCCTCGCGCCGCGGCCCACGGGGCCGCTCGTCACGGCGGTCGTCGCGACGGTCGTACGACGGACGCTCGTCACGGCGGTACGAGGGACGGTCGTCACGACGCTCATCACGGCGGAAGGAGGGCCGGTCGTCACGGCGGTCGTCACGACGGTCGTGCGACGGGCGCTCATCACGGCGGAAGGACGGACGCTCGTCGCGCCGGTCGTCACGACGGTACGAGGGCCTGTCATCACGGCGCTCGTCACGGCCGCGGTAACCGCCACCGCGGTTGTCATCACGACGCTCATCACGACGGTCATCGCGCCGGTCATCGCGACGGAAGCCACCGCCACGGTTGTCATCACGGCGCTCATCACGACGGAAGGACGGACGGTCATCGCGCCGGTCGTCCCGGCGGAAGCCACCACCGCGGCTGTCGTCACGGCGCTCGTCACGGCCGCGGTAACCGCCACCGCGGTTGTCATCACGACGCTCATCACGACGGTCGTCGCGCCGGTCATCGCGACGGAAGCCACCGCCACGGTTGTCATCACGGCGCTCATCACGGCGGAAGGACGGACGGTCATCGCGCCGGTCGTCCCGGCGGAAGCCACCGCCACGGTTGTCATCACGGCGCTCATCACGGCGGAAGGAGGGCCGGTCGTCGCCACGACGCTCGTCGCGACCGTACGAGGGACGGTCGTCACGGCGGTACGACGGGCGGTCGTCCCGCCGGTCATCGCGCCGGTCGTCCCGGCGGTCGTCGCGACGGAAGGCCGGCCGGTCATCGCGGCCACGGTAACCGCCGCCACCGCCGCCGCGGTTGTCATCACGACGCGGCCCACGGAAGTTGCCCCGCTCGCCGCCGTCTCGGCGACGCGGCTCGCGCTCCGGACGGTCGCCGGGAGAGTTGGTGGACATCGACGTGACTCCTGTCTTCGGGTACTGCAGTCATTCTCGCGCAGCCGGCACCGCACCGCGCTTTCAACAAATACAAGGAAAAACAAAAGGACCCCTGGTCCCAGCGTGAACGCTGGGACCAGGGGTCCTGAAAGATTGTTCGGCGGTGTCCTACTCTCCCACAGGGTCCCCCCTGCAGTACCATCGGCGCTGAAAGGCTTAGCTTCCGGGTTCGGAATGTAACCG
>NZ_JBEZHV010000055.1:0-2645 GCF_040650755.1 Streptomyces sp. NPDC048623 | reverse complement strand
GGCCGACGTGGGTGTTCTGCGAGTAGCGGGCCACCCGCCCCTCTCGCTCGCGTCAGCGGGTGCCGATCTCGTCCGTCAGCTGCGGCAGCACCTGGAAGAGGTCGCCGACCACGCCGTAGTCGACCAGGTCGAAGATCGGGGCCTCCGGGTCCTTGTTGACCGCCACGATCGTCTTCGAGGTCTGCATACCGGCCCGGTGCTGGATCGCGCCGGAGATGCCCGCCGCGATGTACAGCTGCGGGGAGACCTGCTTGCCGGTCTGGCCGACCTGGTTGGAGTGGGGGTACCAGCCCGCGTCCACCGCGGCGCGCGAGGCGCCGACGGCCGCGCCGAGCGAGTCGGCCAGCTTCTCGACGACCTCGAAGCCCTCGGCCGCGCCGACACCGCGGCCGCCGGAGACCACGATGGCCGACTCGGTCAGCTCCGGACGGCCGGTGGAGACCCGCGCGGTGCGGGAGACGACCTTGGCCGCGTTGCCGGTGAAGGCCACCGTCACGTTCTCGACCGCGCCCGCGGCCGGAGCCGCCTCCGGGGCCGCCGAGTTCGGCTTGACGGTGATGACCGGGACGCCGTGCGACACGGTCGACTTCACCTGGTACGAGGCGGCGAACACCGACTGGGTGGCGACCGGGCCGTTCTCGCCGGCCTCCAGCTCCACCGCGTCCGTGATCAGGCCGGAGCCGAGCCGCAGCGCCACGCGCGCCGCGATCTCCTTGCCCTCGCCCGAGGAGGTCACCAGGACGGCGGCGACGCCCTTGTCCTTGGCGATCTGGGTGAGCGCGTCGACCTTCGGCACGACGAGCTGCTCGGCGAACTCGGCGCCGTCCGCGACGTACACGGTGGCCGCGCCGTACTCGCCGGCCTTCGCGGCGATCGAGGCCGCGGCCTCGCCGGCGCCGAGGACGACCGCCGTCGGCTCGCCGATCCGGCGGGCCAGGGTGAGCAGTTCGAGGGCCGGCTTGCGGACCGCACCGTCGGCGTGGTCCACGAGAACCAGGATCTCAGCCATGATTCCTTGCTCCTGAGGGGTGGTGACGGTGGGTCAGATGAACTTCTGGCCGGACAGGAAGGCGGCGAGCTGCTTGCCGCCGTCGCCCTCGTCCGTGACGATCGTGCCCTTGGTGCGGGCCGGGCGGGCCGTGACCGACTCGACCAGGGTCCAGGAGCCGCCGAGGCCGACCTCGTCGGCGTCGATGCCGAGGTCGTCCAGGTCCAGCTCCTCGACCGGCTTCTTCTTGGCGGCCATGATCCCCTTGAAGGAGGGGTAACGGGCCTCGCCCGACTGGTCGGTGACCGAGACGACGGCCGGCAGCGGGGCCTCCAGCTGCTCGCTGGCGGCGTCGCCGTCGCGGCGGCCCTTCACGAGACCGTCCTCGACGGAGACCTCGGACAGCAGGGTCATCTGCGGGAGGTTCAGGCGCTCGGCGAGCAGCGCCGGCAGCACGCCCATGGTGCCGTCGGTCGACGCCATGCCGCAGACGACCAGGTCGAAACCGGTCTTCTCCAGGGCCTTGGCGAGGATCGCGGAGGTGCCGATGACGTCGGTGCCGTGGATGTCCTCGTCGTTGACGTGGACGGCCTTGTCGGCGCCCATCGACAGCGCCTTGCGGAGCGCGTCCGTGGCGTCGTCCGGGCCGACCGTGACCACGGTGACCTCGGCGTCGTCCGCCTCCTCGGAGATCCGCAGCGCCTGCTCGACCGCGTACTCGTCGAGCTCCGAGAGGAGGCCGTCGACCTCTTCGCGGTCGGTGGTCAGGTCGTCGGCGAAACCGCGGTCGCCGGAGGCGTCGGGAACGTACTTCACACAGACAGCGATCTTCAGGGTCACGGCCTGTCTCCTTTCAACGAGCGGGGGGTTACGGGAGGTTGCGGGCCATGACGATGCGCTGGACCTGGTTGGTGCCTTCGTAGATCTGGGTGATCTTGGCGTCGCGCATCATGCGCTCGACGGGGTAGTCGCGGGTGTAGCCGTAGCCGCCGAGGAGCTGGACGGCGTCGGTGGTGACCTCCATGGCGACGTCGGAGGCGAAGCACTTGGCGGCGGCGCCGAAGAAGGTGAGGTCGTTGTCGACGCGCTCGGACTTGGCGGCGGCGGCGTAGGTGAGCTGGCGGGCGGCTTCGAGCTTCATGGCCATGTCGGCGAGCATGAACTGGACGCCCTGGAAGTCGGCGATGGGCTTGCCGAACTGCTTGCGTTCCTTGACGTAGCCCTTGGCGTAGTCGAGGGCGCCCTGGGCGATGCCGAGGGCCTGGGCGGCGATGGTGATGCGGGTGTGGTCGAGGGTCTTCATCGCGGTGGCGAAGCCGGTGCCCTCGGCGCCGATCATGCGGTCGGCGGGGATGCGGACGTTGTCGAAGTAGACCTCGCGGGTCGGGGAGCCCTTGATGCCGAGCTTCTTCTCCGGCGCGCCGAAGGAGACGCCCTCGTCGCTCTTCTCGACGACGAAGGCGCTGATGCCCTTGGAGCGCTTGTCCGGGTCGGTGACCGCCATCACGGTGTAGTACTCGGAGACGCCCGCGTTGGTGATCCAGCGCTTCACACCGTTGAGGACCCAGGAGTCGCCGTCGCGCACGGCGCGGGTCTTCATGCCGGCGGCGTCCGAGCCGGCGTCGGGCTCGGACAGGCAGTAGGAGAACATCGCGTC
>NZ_JBEZHV010000054.1:0-3395 GCF_040650755.1 Streptomyces sp. NPDC048623 | reverse complement strand
CCCTGGAAACTCCAAGACCACCCACACGGAACACGTGGAGAGTGGGTGGTCTCGGAGGCGGAAGGGCGCCCGTGCAGGTCGGGGCGGGGGAGCGGAGGTGGCCGTGTCACACGCTGGTTTACAGGTCGGTTTACACCCGGAACGCGACAGCAAGTTGGGCTCGAAGGGGAGCTTCCGCGAGCGGAGCAAGCTATCCGCCAAGACACTCTTCGGGTCCGCCCGCCGAAAGGCCGGCGGACCCGAAGAGTGTCTTGGCGACCCGGACCGAGGGCGGTCCGGGGTTCCCCGAGGAGGGGAACCCCCTTTGTCCACCACCCCTGTTTGATCACGCGCGAATGTTCCAGTAGCGCACAACTTGCTCCGCCTCAGCGGCTGCTAGGTCTAGCGCCCGGCGGTGCTAGACCTAGCAGCTCCGCTAGCGGGAAAACCCGCGCCGGACCTGCGGTCTAGCGCCTAGCGGCAACTCCGGGTTGTCGCCCGAAAACCCCGGCCGTCCCCGGCCGCGCACCGGCTTACTGGGCCCAGTAAGCAATATCTTGCTCACCGTTTGGGCCGTGGCCGAGCGGGCGCCGGCCCCGCGCTTCGAGCGCGTGCTCCTGGTGCTCGACGTCGTCCAGGAGTGCGCCGAGCTCGGCCCGCTCGACGGGAAGAAGCCGCGGGGCCGTCGACGTCGCCGTACTCCTGGTGCTCGTCGTCGGACCGGTGCCCAGCGGGCGGCGCGTGGTGCTCATGGCGGCAGTCTCGTGGGTCCGGCGCGTTGGGAATGCCTAGGTGTGTTCTGTACCAAGCTTTGTAGCAAGGGCCGAAGTGCAAGAGGTGTGACCGTAACGATCTTGTCGCCGTGCACGGGTGCACGTGCACGTGTGCACGCGTTGGCGGGGCCATCGGGTCGTGATGCAAAGGTGTGGGCGATCCGTTCGAGCGGTTCGGGGCCGATACGGGCTCGTGCTCCTGGTCCTCGCTGGAGACTGCCGGGCATGAGCTACGAGCTGATGCCTGATGACGACGAGGTCCTCCGTTGCAGCTGCGGCCAGCGGATCGCGGACACCGCCCCGTACGGAATGTGCGGGCAGTGCCGTGCCGAGGAGTGGGAGCACGACGACTGAACGTCGGCGTACGTCATCTCGGAGACGTGCGGCGGGTGTCGGTGACGTACGCGGCGACGGCGGCCGGGCTCGTGCTCCTGGTCGTCGTCGCCGCGCAGCATTTGCACGGGCGGGTGGCGAAAGTGCCAGAGGTGTAGCTCCGCGTACGGTCGGCGGCATGACGACGATCGAGACTCCCCGGGACGCGGAAGGCCGGCGGTTGTGCGAGCACTGCCAGAAGCGGCAGGTGCCCGAGTCGCTCGGCACGAAGCCGCGGCGGTACTGCTCGCGCAACTGCCGTCAGCGGGCGTACGAGGCGCGCAAGACCCGCGAAGCGATCGTGGCGTCCGTGGCGGTCGCCGTCGCACGCGACCGAAGAACGTCACGTGACCTTCCGGCCGATGCCCCGGCAACGACACGTGACGTTGCGAAGCCGCAGGCCGCGCCCGGGATTCCGGCGGCGCGGCCGGAGGACGACTTCCTGCTCGCTCCGCCCGCCCAGGCCGCACCGGTCCGCCGGCCTTTGTCGCGGCGGCGGGCGGGGATACAGGCCGAGGCGATGCCGTTGCTGCCGTTCGACGCTGACGGCGAGTAGTCCGGCCTCCTGCTGCGCGGCCTGCGCGCAAGGCGGGGCTCTCGCGGATTCCCTCCGGTCGGGCGGCACTCACGGTGGGCCGTGCGGTCGTTCGGGGTGGCGGAGCTTGCGGAGCTGCCCCGGGCGGCCGTGCGGCATGGTGCGGAGGGCCGTTCGGCCGGAGGGAATCCCGCGACCCCGCCGAACCACCCACCGGCCCGCAGACACCCGCGAACCCCCTGCCCCTCTGGGAGCGGTGGCCGGGGGGCTCGGGGGGCAGAGCCCCCGGAACCGCCGCTCGCGGCGGTGAAGGCCGGGACGGCAGTTGGACGGGGAACAGCCGTCAGAGCCGCTGTGCGGCCCGTGGGCGGGCGAACGGGGAGGCGGCGGACTCTCGGGCCACCGTTCGCCTGACAGGCGCTCAGAGAGCCGCCTAGAGTCGCCGCATGGGAAAGCCCCGCCGGATTCGGACCGGCGGGGCTTCGCTGTGCGGGCGGCGGCGTCAGTTGCGGTGGACGCGCCAGCGGCCTGCGGGGGCCACCGACTCCCCGACCTCGACGGTGCCGCCCTCGGCGTCGACGTACACGTTCCGGGAGAGCAGGACCGGGGCGCCGGGCGTGACGCCCAGGAGGGCGGCCTGCTCCTCGGTCGCGGCGGCGGCGGTCGTGGCCTCCTCGGAAGCGACGGCCCGGCGGCCTGTGGCGGCCTCGATGGCGGACGGGGTGCCGCCGATGATGCGCTCCTTCACGAGGAGGGCGGGCACGGTCTCGGCAAGGTCGCCGGAGAACCAGCTCGTCGACGCGCTCACGGGCTCGGCGTCCGCGTTGTGGGTGATGCGCTGACGGCGTACGGCCCGGCCGCCGGCCTCCGTGCCCAGGAGGTCCGCGACCCACTCCGGGGGCTCGGCCAGTTCGGCGGCCGTGATGACGGCGTAGTCGCCATCGGAGTAGATCCGGCCCGTGCTGAGGGCGGCCTCCAGGCGGTCGGCCGCCGTGCGGTGCAGGGTCCGCCGGGTGCTGACCGTGGTGGCCGACCCCTGCTTCGCCTCGACCAGGCCCTCGGCCTTCAGGGTCCGGAACACCTTCTGTGCGGTGGCGGTCGAGATCTCGTACTGCGCCGCGAGCTCGCGGACGGACGGCAGGGCGTCGCCGTGGGAGAGCTCCCCGCTCACGATGCGCGCCTTCAGGGCGGTGACGACTTGGAGGTACGGGGGCGTGCGCTCCAGGGACATGACGGGCTCCTCGGGTGTGTGCGCGGTGTGTAGCTGACTAGCACAGTGTATGGCTTGACACAGCAACTGTGCTACCACAGTATGGGTCTTGTTCGGCGGTCCCCTTCGGAGGGCGGCCGGACGGTCCGGAAACCGGGGCTCCTCGCGCGCGTACGCGTAGGGCCCCCTCCCCCGGAAACCGAGGAAACCGGAAACCCGCAGGTCAAGGCTGGTTTCCACCCGGAAACCGCGCCCGCTGGTTTCCGGCGGGACCAACCGCCCAAAACAGGCGGGCCGGAGCTGCCGCGCATGGCAGTTCCGGCCCTGATCCACGATCACCGTGAGAGGAATCCCGTGGACCTGAAGTCAGCATGGAGCAAGGTCGGAACCACCACAAAGACCGCCCGCGAGTCGTCGGCGGACAAGATCAACCGGGCGTCGGCGTTCGTCGGCCGTGAGCTGGACGTGGCGGCTCCGGTGTTCGCCCCGTTCGCGGCCCGCTGGGACGCGGAGGCGGACCGCCGCC
>NZ_JBEZHV010000053.1:0-10995 GCF_040650755.1 Streptomyces sp. NPDC048623 | reverse complement strand
CGGCTGAACCGGATGGAGAAGAACGGGCTCAGGTACGCGCCCGGCGAGACCTCCTCTGGGCACCGCGTGATGCTCCGCTCCGTCCACGACCCGGAGATCTGCAAGGCGCTCGACCTGGAGCCCGCAGAGGAGGCCGTGATCCGCATCCGGGTCTTCCGCCAGGACGACAAGCCGACGTCGGTCGGCGTCTCGGTGTACCCGCCGCACACCACGGCGGTGGTCCCCGAGCTGGGCGAGGACGTCCGGATGGTGAAGCAGTTCGACAAGCTCTACACCGAGCGGACCGGCCGTGAGGTCGTGAAGGGCCAGCGGACCGCGCACGCCCGCCAGGCGTCGCAGGACGAGCTGGACGCCCTGGAGATCGACGCGCCGCCGCACGTGTCCGTCTCCGTGCTGGTGACCACGGTGACCTTCCACGACGACGAGCGCCCGCTCGCCTTCTGGGAGGACGTCTACGCCCCTGGCTCACGGGTGCCCATCGGGGAGTGACCCCCGCCGCCGCCGAAGACCCACCGACCCGGAGAGGAACCGCACATGGCACTCGGAGAGATCACCACCACCGACCTGAACGGCTGGCAGTACCGCGCGATCGGCGTGCTCGACAGCCTGGTGAAGGCCGCGATCAAGGCGGAGCGGTACCCGCTCGACTGGACGCTCACCAGCAACGGCGCCCTGCGCGGCGAGGTCACCAAGTTCGGCCGCCTCAGCGAGAACGACCGCCGCTCCGTCTTCGACGAGTGGTGCCGGGTCGTGGGCGCCGGCGCCCCGCGCGAGTCCAACCGGTTCGAGGGCGGCACCCGGCTGACCGCCGTGTTCAAGCACCCCACGAATCGTGGCGAGGTCCACGGCTCCCTCGTGCTCGACATCGATCCGCCGGACGACGACCAGGAGTAGCGGCCCCGTACGGCCCCTGAGAGCCCCCTCCGACCACGGCGGGGGCTCTCGCGCGTCCTGAGAGCCCCTGCCGGGCCGCTCGCAGGCGTCTGCGGGTCACAGAGCCTCCGGCGGCCCTCCGGGGGGCCACCAGTCCCAGAGGGGCGGGGGATCGCGGGTCTCTGCGGGTCCGTGGGTGGTTCGGCAGGGTCGCGGGGGTTCCCTCCGGTCTGAACGGCACCGGAGGCCAGCACACCGACGCCGGGGCCGCCAAGGTCGTTCGTCCAGTGGGGCGCTCCACCTTGGCGGCCCCGGCGTCGGCGCGCTCTGGGGCAAGCCCTGCCGCCCAGACCGGAGGGAACCCCCGCTCAGCCCCCGCCGTGGTGCAGGCGCGCGAAAGGCCGGCGGGCCTACTCGCCGTCGGCGGCTTCCAGTCCGAAGAGGGTCGGGGCGTCCGCCGCGGGGAGTGGAGCGGGGCGCCGACGCTGCTGCGGAGTCGGAGCCGGTACGGCGGCCGGGCGGTGCGCGGCCTGGCGGGCTTCGAGCTCCCGCAACTGCGCGTCGACCACGTCCGGCGAGCGCACCCATCCGTCGCCCGGGTCAGCGGCCGGGCCCGGTGCCCGAGTTTCGTCAACTGTCGGAACCGAGTCCTGCCGGGTATCGACAGTTGACGAAACGGAGCGCGCGGCGTCGGCCCGGCCGCGCGAGTAGGCGACGAGCTTCACCTCCGCTTCGCGCCGGGCCCGGTACGCGTACTCGCGGTGGGTCCGCGAGCAGTAGTCCCGGCTCCGGCCGACGCCGGACTGCTTGATCTCGCCTCCGCACCAGGCGCACAGCTTCGCGCCGTCGGTGCCTCTCGGGGTGTCGTGCTTCATGCCGCCCGACCGTACGCGGTGCGTCACGTCTCGTAGGGCGGCACGTCCCACCGCCCGAAGCGCCGGCGCTTCGCCGCGGCGACCCGGCCCCGCTCCTCGAGTACGTCACCGCCGCCCCCGTACGTCTCCGAGATGACGTACGCCGACGACCACCAGGAGCAGCGGCTCCCGACGCAGCACACCTCTGGCACTTTCGACGTCCGGCACCCGTACACCTCTGGCACTTCTGCTCGCCGCCCCTGATCAACGACCGCTGTCCCGCACGACGGACCGCCTCGAACAGATCCCCCACACCTATGCATCACGACCAGCAGGCCGACCAACACACCCTTGCATTCCGATCCGAAGGCCACCCCGAACAAGATCAAGACGGTCACAGCTCATGCATTACGAGCAAGATCAACACGGGCACACCTCTTGCATTACGGCGCGGGGGGCTCTGTGGGGAAGTTGTCGGCGTGCCCACGAGCCGTCTCCGGACCCCTTGTCCACCAGGTCAGCGGGTACGGCGCAGGCCCGCGTCGAGCGACAGCTACGGAACCCGAAACGGCACTCGGAACGGGACCTGGAACGGGACTCCAAACGGGACCCGGAAGGGAACCCGGAACGGAACCTGCCGCCGGGGAGGACCAAGGTATCGTCGCTCCGCGCCGATACGGGGACCGTGCAAATGCTGCGCGAGGCCGACGGCAGACTGCCGCCATGAGCACGATGCGCCGCCCGTTGGGCACCGGTCCGAGCACCACCAGGAGCACGCCGTCGGCAGACCCAAGCCCGCGGCTTCTGCCCGTCGAGCGAGCCGAGCCGGGTGCACTCCTGGGGGAAGTCGAGCACCAGGACGTGGCCGACCGGAAAGGCCGGCGGAACCTCGGGTCGGGCTTCACTCCGACACCGGAAGGGGTGTCGTAGGGAAGTAGTCGGCGCGGCCGGACCCCTTGACCGCGCACGTCAGCCACCCCGGCCGGGACGCCTGGGGGCAAGTTGTAGAGCAACTTGGAGGGCAACTTGTGGAGCAACTTGCAGGGCAACTTGTACGGCAACTTGTAGGGCAACCTGGCGCCCGATCCTGATTCCGGATACTCACCGGGGATCCGGAATCAGGACCGCCCGACCACCCCGGCCGCCCTCGGCCGGGGACGCCGAAGACCGTCTTCGGCGATAACTTGCTCCGCTCGCGGAAGCTCCCCTTCGGGCCCAACTTGCTCGCGCCGGCGGGCAGCAGATCCGGGCAGCAAGGTAGTGCGAACTGGGGTCAGTTTCGCGGCGGCCGGGGACGGCCGGGGGTGTAAACCGACCCGTAAACCAGCGTGTGACAGGGGCACCTTCGCTCCCCCGCCCCGACCTGCACGGGCGCCCTTCCATCTCCGAGACCACCCACTCTCCACGTGTTCCGTGTGGGTGGTCTCGGAGTTTCCAGGGGTTCAGGTCGGGGCGGGGGAGCGAAGGTGGTCAAGGGGGTGCGGGTCGAGTTTTCGAAGGTTGGTCAAGGGGTTGTGGCGGGAGTTTCCAAGGCGGGTTCGGTCTGGGCGGGGATGGAGGCGGTGGGGTTGTGCGCGGCGGCGAGCTGGCGGAGGAAGTCGGCGTGCAGCTGCTTGTGCGCGGTGGTGAGTTCGGCGGGGGTGAGGGTGGCCGGCAGGGCGGCGAGTGCGTCGGCCAGTTCGCCGCGGAGCCGGAGCATCAGGGCCTCGGCCCGTCGCTTGGCCGCCTTGCTCTGCAGGCGTTCGAGCATGGCGGCCTGGACGTCGGCCAGCTCCTCCGCCGTGGCGATGCGGACGTGGTCCGCGCGGCCTCCGAGGCTGCCCACCATGTCGCCCACCGAGTCGTAGAACTCGCGGACGACGATGTCCTCCATCTCCTTCTCCGCGTCGGTCCGCTCGACCGTGCCGTAGGCGTCGCCGGTGAGGACGACGCCGCCCGTCAGCGGCTCCTTGGCGGCACCCGCGTACACGAACTCGAGGTCGCCCTCCTCGGAGTCGTCGCCCACGAGGTGGACGTGGCCGCGCAGGCCGCGCGTCCACTCGATGGCCCGCCGTCCGGCGAACGCGTCCTCGTACTCCGCCCACCAGGCCCGGAGCTGATCGGGCCTGCCGTAGCCCTCCGCCCGCTTCGGGTTGGTGCCCTGCACCTCGATGTCCCAGAGCCGGTAGAGGATCTGGAAGGGCGTCATGGACTTGTGGCCCCGGCCGGTCTTGGTGTCGGCCCGCAGGGTCTCCATCGCGGCGCCGCTCGCGGCGTCCAGGTCGGCCGCCACCGAGTCGGCCGGCGGCTTTCCGTCCTGCACCTTGGTCAGGTACTCGATCAGGGCGGCATCGTCGGCGGACCGCACGATCTTCACCATGACGCCGTGGCCCTTGCCCTCGCACTTGCAGTCGCGGGTCTCGCACTCCTTGGACGGAGCCCACTCCGGGTCCATCTTGCCGAGGGTGGCGGTCCAGAAGTCGCGCAGCCACTCCTCCCACGTCTCCAGGTCCTCGGCCGTGGGGTCGAAGTAGCCGGTCACCGTGCCCTTGGCCGGGGTGCCGTCGAGGGTGCCGCCCAGGAAGACGAGGAGGTTCATGTGCGGGTGGAAGCCGTTCTTCTGCGACCGCGTGACCTCCGAGGCCCGGACCATCCCGGCGTAGCCGATGCGGTGGCGCAGGCCCTCCTCGGCCGGGCGGACGGAGTGGCCGAAGCTGCCGTCCTTGCGCTCCCACCAGGAGACCGCCTCGGGGCGGCCGTAGAACGCGGGGTCGGTCAGCATCCGCTGGTAGGCGCCGGGCACCCGCCGCGGCTTGCCCGACCGGTCTAGCACCGGTTCCCCGCGCGCGTCGAGCTTGGGCTCGCCCCACAGGGCCGCCGCGAGGCGGGCCAGCTCCGTCGTGCGGTTGTGCCGGGCGGTGAGCACCACCACGGCGAGGATGCCGCCCTGGGCGATCCAGCGCAGGGCGCCGGTCTTCAGCTCCTCGGTGCGGCCCCGGCGGATCGAGGCGGAGCACTCGGGGCAGAACCAGATCCGCCCGCACCTGACGAGGCCGATGGTCACGGCGTACCCGCGCGTGGACCGGGCGATGATCACGCCCGTCTCCGGGTCGAGGATGCGGACGCCGCACCCCTTGCACGCGTCGATCTTGGAGAGCTTGTTGAGCACCTTCCGGCCCTGCCACCGGCGGATCGGGGCGGAGGTCGCCTTGCCCGCGCGGGTCTGTTCTGAGGGGCGCGGCGCCCCCTCAGACTCCCCCGCTCCACTCTCCGGACGTTCTTGCAGGTCAGAGGCGGTCTGGCCGTTCTTGGAAAACTCTGTCAACCCTTTACCGAGGTGTCCACCTCCGGTGGACTGTTCCCGCAGGTCAGAGGCCGTTTTCGGGGGTGCAGAAGCGTCCGCCGCCCGCTTGCGGCAGTTCGGCCCGCAGAAGACCTGTGCGGCGCGCTTACGCGTGAAGCGCTTCCCGCAGTTCCGGCAGCGGACGCGCGTGGCCTGGGGCACACGAATGGCCCCGGTGGGCGACGCGTCCGAAGGAGCGGTCGCCACAGGGGCCTGTGGTCCTGCATCATGGGAATGCACTACGTGAGCACCAATCCTGAGTCCGTGGAAAGTCGAGGGAGCTTGGTGTTCGCTCCGGGCCCGCCGTGCTACCGGCGGGCCCTTTGCGTTGTCTGAGGTTGTGGGGCTGAGCCTGCCACAAAGTGGCGGACAACCAGCCGATATACGCCCAGAGCCCTGTGCGGCAGATGTGACTTGATGGGCCGTAAGGAGCCCCGCCAGCCAAAAGGCCGGCGGGGCTCCGGTGTTACGCGGCGGCTTCGACCGTCCACTCCCATGGCTCGCCGTCAGCGGCGGCGCGGGCGGCGGCGTCGGCCAGGGCGCGGGCGAGAGCGGAGGCCCGCGGCTTCAGGTGCCGGGCGCGGGAGACCTTGAGCAGCTGCTCGGAGACGAGCGCGGCGTCGGCGGCCGGGAAGGTCCGGGGCTCCGGGTGCTCCAGGGCGGCGGCGAGCGGGGCCACGGCCTGGCGGTCGTTGTACGGCACGGAGTTCTCGACCCAGGCCGCGAGGGCGGCGACCTCCTTGAGGAGGTGGCGGTCCTGGCCGAAGAAGTCGGCGCCGTGGCTGACGACGACGCTCGGTTCGGCGTCGTGGATGGCGGGCTTGCGGCTCATGCTCGGTCCTCCTCGAAGTCCAGGTCGCACCAGCGGCAGGGGACGCCGGGCTTGTCCATCTCGTGGTGCAGCCGCATTCCGGCGGCGGTGGCGATGACGAGCAGGGCGGTGGCCCACCCGGCGGCCGGCGGGAGCCAGCCGGGGTTGCCCCACCCGATGACGACCCGGGCGCCGACCGCCGCGAACGGGGCCGCCACGGCGGACGGAGTGTGGGCGAGCCACAGCAGGGCGGCGCGCACGCGCCACGACTTGATGAGCAGGAACAGGCTCCGTCGGGTGCTCACGCCGCCTCACCCAGCTCCATGACGCGCTTGGCGACCCAGCCCGTGGACCATCCGGTGAGCGCGGCGATCTCGCGCTGTGAGCGGCCCGCGCTCACGCCGTCGATGACGGCCTGGCGGGCGTCGGCCTCGCTGAGCTTGGCGGGCGCGTCGTCGTGAGCGGGGGCGCTCACGGTGGCGCTCACGCCGGGCCGGGGGGTGCTCACGGCGGGGCTGACGGGCGTCAGGGGGGCCCGGCGGGCGTCGGCTGCCTTCCGGTCCCGCTCGGCCTTCTGCGCGTCCTCCTTGGCCTTGCGGGCGGCCTCCTGCTCACGCCGCTCGCGGGCCTGGCGGTCGGCCTCGGCCTGGCGCTCGCGGGCCTGGCGCGCCTGCTCCTCGCGGTGCCGGGCGTCGGCGCGGTCCTGGCGCTCCGCCTCCAACTTCGCCTCGTGCTCACGCTCCTCGCGGGCGAGGCGGGCGGCGTGCTCACGCTCGCGCTCACGCTCGGCCTGCTCCTCGCGGCGGCGCTCACG
This sequence comes from Streptomyces sp. NPDC048623, assembly GCF_040650755.1. Taxonomy (NCBI): domain Bacteria; kingdom Bacillati; phylum Actinomycetota; class Actinomycetes; order Kitasatosporales; family Streptomycetaceae; genus Streptomyces; species Streptomyces sp. NPDC048623. The sequence continues at coordinate 4,321 of NZ_JBEZHV010000053.1, read as the reverse complement.
GTCGGCGGCCTCCTGGCGCTCACGCTCCTCGCGGCGGGCCTCCTGCTCGCGCTCACGGTCGGCGCGGGCGCGGTCCTCGCGCTCACGGAGTTCGCGGCGCCGGGCCTCCTCGCGCTCACGGCGCTCGGCCTCGATGCGGGTCGAGGCGGCGGCGATCTCGCGCCGCCACTTCAGCGACGCCTCGGCCACGACGATGAGCACGGCCGGGGCGGCGGTGTGCACGAGGGCGCCGACCCAGTCGCCGTCGAGGACGGAGTTGCCGACGTTGAGCGCGACGGACGCGCCGCCGGTGAGCACCCGCAGGGCGAGCGGCCAGCCGGTGGTCGAGCCACCGAGGCGGGCGACGATGGCGTCGACCCGGATCGAAATGACGACCGCGACGTCGACCACGAGCGGAAGGATCGGCGCGGACCACTCCCAGCCCTCCGGGGTGGAGCGCTCGACCAGCGGCGTCACGGTGAAGACCGAGAACAGGATGACGCCGAAGACGATCACCCACGACAGGCGGAGCACCTTCTCCGCCTGGTCCACCTGGGCCTGCGTGTTGAGCTGCACGGTCACCGCCCCGCCTTCGCGCGGGAGAGGAAGCCGCGGGCGGTCGCGCTGACTTCGGTCCGCTGGACGACCGTGCCCTTGTAGACGTTGGTGGTCGAGGTGCGGCGGACGCGGGAGAACGCGGAGCCGATGGCGGTCGCGGCGGCGGCGAGCCCGGCGAACGGGAGCGTCACCATCAAGACGCCGTTGAGCGTGACGGAGGCCAGGCCCTGGAGAACGAGCCAGGCTCCGCAGCCGATGCCGGTGATGCCGGCGCCGACGCCGATGCTCGCCACGGCGACCCCGGCGGCCCAGGCCGGGACGATCCGGTGGTCCTCCTGGCGGACCGGGGGCGTGGGGCCGAAGGCGGGGACGGGGGAGTCGTCGCGGTACGAGGTCGGCACGACGGGGGTCGGCCGGTACGCCTCCGCGATCAGGCGGGCGGCCTCTGCCGACGCCTCGGAGTCGGTGAGATGCTTCGGGTCAGTGGTCACGGGCTCTACCTCCGTGGTCGCTGCGCGGGCCGCCCCGGTTGCTTCGGGGCGGTCCGTCGTCGTTCGGTGTGCGGGGGGTGTGCGGCACGCTGTGCGGGGCGGTGTGCGGGGCGATTCACACGCCGCGTGACGTGGGGATTCGCGCTGTGCGGCTGTGCGGCGCTGTGCGGGTGTGCGGGGCGCTCAGACGCCCGCGAGGGTGGCGATGAGGCGGTACGTGCCCTGCTCGCCGGTCGGGGCGAGGCGGCCCTCCTCGGAGATCTTCTTCAGCTCCTTGGAGACCCAGGAGCGGTCACGGCCGATCTGCGCGAGGTACGGGCCGAAGTCCTTGACCGAGACCGTGCCGCCGCCGACGGAGGCGAGCATCCGCACCATCTCGTCCAGGAGCTCGCGGGCCTCCTCGGTCGAGGGCTTGGCGTCCGGGAGGGCGGCCGACCCGGCGGCGGCCGGGAGTTCGGCGGTCGCGTCCAGCTCCGCGTCCTCCTGGTCGACGAGCGCGGCGACCTCCTGGGCCGACTCCTGCTCCTCGGTCAGCTCGACCGGCGCGGCGGCCGGGGTCGAGGCGGCGGGGAGCGGGGCGCCGGCCGCGCGCTCGCGGCGGTGGGTGAACAGCGTCCCTGCGACTCGCTCGGCGGCGGCGGCCGTCACCGCGTCCAGCTCGGGGCGCACGGCCGCGAACTCCCGGACGATCCAGGCGGCGGCCTTCTCGTACTCGCCCGACGGGCCGGTCCAGAACGTCCGGGCCGGGTTGGCGTACAGGTCCTCGTCCACGCCCGCGCTGACGAGGTACACGTACCCCTTGCGCTTGTTGCCCCAGGCCGCCGGGTTGGCGCCCGCGTCCAGGACCTCCTCGGGGAGGGCGAACCCGGCGTCGTCGCCCTTCACGCCGAAGCACATCGCGGCCGGGAGGCTCGCGCGGGTGTCGGTGCTGAGCTGGTAGCCGGAGGCTCGCTGCATGGAGACGACCAGGGAGACGCCCGCCGACCGGGCCTCCTGGGCGATGCCGGTGAACACGTCGTCGCCCAGCTCTCGCAGGAGCTTGGCCGCCTCCTCGAACCAGGCGAGCAGGTACTGGAGTCCGGGGCAGCCGCAGGCGCCGGCCGCCGCGCAGGAGTGCGCGGGGTTGGTCTGCGTCTGCGCGGCCGCGGGCTCCCAGGCGCGGTAGCCGTGGTTGCGGAGCCACTCGGTGCGGGCGGGGATCGCGGCCTGCACGGCGGCGACCATCGCCCCGGCCGACGGGGTGTCGAGCGCGGCCCAGTCGATCGCGGGCAGCAGCGGCTGGAAGTCCTGGCCGCTCTTGGCCGCGTCCGCGAGCCACACCGCGATGTCGCAGCGGGTCAGGAGGTCCATGAGGATGTCGAGCGCGCCCTCGGTCTTCCCGGAGCCGGTCATCCCCATGACGAGCAGGTGGATCGCGTCGAGCAGGGGCAGCAGCAAGTCGCTGCCGTCGTCGTAGACGCCCAGGCGCAGCGGCACGGCGATGGTCTCGCCGGGCGCAAACGGGCCGGGCCACACGGTCGGGGTCTTCAGCATGTCCTCGGGCACGATGACGAACTGGCCCTTCCTGGCGGAGTCGGGGTCGTGGCTGACGCGGATCGCGGTGGTCGGCACATCGAGGGCGGAGGCGATCCGGGGGATGGCCTTGGCCACGTCGTCGTTGGTCAGCTCCCCGGCGGGCAGCTCGTACGGGACCGTGACGCGGTTCGGCTCGACCTTGACGTCCTTGAGCTTGGTGCGGGCGAGCCCGACCTTCTCCAGGAGGCCCTTGTCCGAGTCGGACCCGGAGGTCTCGGCGCCCGAGGACCGCATGACCTGACGGATGTTCCAGGTCAGGGCGAGGCTCGCGCCGCCCATCAGGTACAGGTCGGGCAGCGGGCCGGTGAACGGACCGGAGAGGGCGGCGGAGGTGAACCACGCCGACCCGGCCGCCACGGTGATGGCGGAGTGGAGGCGGCGCTGCTGGCCCGTCGACTTGCCCGCCCACCAGGTCGCGGCCGTCAGGCCGACCGAGGCGAGGGTCAGGCCGACGCCGGGCCAGGGCGAGCCGCCCCACAGCTCGTGGGCGCCGGCACCCGTGAGTCCGACCGCGCCGGTGACGATCCACGGCGGGGTGTACGGCTTGGCACGGTGCCAGAGCCAGGCGCCCATCCCGGAGGCGGACGACCCGGAGTTGAGGCGGTCTTCCTGCTGCTGCGATGCGTCCTTGCTGCTGGTCACGGCGTCCCGCCTCTCAGAACTTGAAGGGGTTGGTGGAGGCGGCGCGCTGCGGGCGCGGACGCATCAGGTCGGCGTACTCGCGGGTGAAGGCGCCGTACGCCCCGACGGCCGACTTCGCGGCGGCGGTCGCGCCGTCGGCGGCCTTCTTGAGCTTCCGGGAGACCTTGAGCGCCCTCATGCGGCCCTGGATCGGGTTGTCGCCGGGCAGCGTCTGCGCCTGGGAGAGGCGGGCCTCCAGGATCTTGCTCGCCATCGCCAGCTCGATGGCCGCCTGGATCATCAGCGCGCGGACCATGTTGCAGTAGTTCCGCACGTCGTCGGTCGTGTTGAACTCCGGCTCCCCAAGGACGAAGTGCGACCCGCCGCCCCCGCCCTGCTGACCGCCTCGGATCGGGGCGCCGCCCTGGCCGCCGCCACCGCCAGCGCCGTTCGAGGTGACGTTCAGGTTGATCCCGAACTTCGGGGCAAATCCGGTGAAGTTGTTGTTCCTCGTGCTCGCGCCCTTGGTCTGCGCGCCGTTTGCCCCGGCCTGGGGCGGAACGTTCCTTGTGGCCACGACAGGCACCTCTCATGCCGAAGGTACGAATCTGTCGGCAGCCAGGTACTTCACGTACCTTGCCGACGGCATGAAGGTACATGAAGCACCGCCCGGAAGCAAGATATGTACCTTGGGGCCATCCTTGATGTACCTTCGGGGGAGCGCGACGTTCTGACAAAGAGGGAGAAGCCGTGGCATACAAGGCACCGGAGGGGAAGGGGTACGCCGACGTGGCGGCCCACTTCCGCGCACTGATCAAGGCCGGGGAACTCGCCCCGGGCGACGCGCTGCCGTCGGTCAACGAGATCCGCGAGCAGTTCGGCGTGGCGTCCAAGACCGTGAGCCGCGCGCTCGGCCTGCTCAAGAGCGAGGGGCTCGTCAGCTCCCGTGGCGCCCTGGGCACGGTGGTGGAGAAGTCGCCGCTCGTGATCACGGGCGCGGACCGGCTGAACCGGATGGAGAAGAACGGGCTCAGGTACGCGCCCGGCGAGACCTCCTCTGGGCACCGCGTGATGCTCCGCTCCGTCCACGACCCGGA
>NZ_JBEZHV010000052.1:0-12772 GCF_040650755.1 Streptomyces sp. NPDC048623 | reverse complement strand
CCCGCTCGCCCCTTCGGGCGTGTGGTCCTGGTCCTCCTTGCCGTGCCGCTCGCCCCCGCTCTGAGCTGGGCAGACGCCCGCATACGGGCGCAGCGCGGGCCGCTTGGGGGCGCGGCCGGGGCGAGGGCGGGGCCACCGGCCGGAGCGGGCACGGGTGCTGACCCGGGCTGACATGACAGTCCGTCAGCCGTCCCACGGCTTATCCATCGGTCGCCCGAACACCCACCCGAACCAATCCACGGTCACCCGAGAAACAACCGCTCGCCCCCGAGCAAATGCGCTGTCTATTTCTTCTTGCTGACTCGGTTTACGACTGTGGCGCTGCGGCCTGCGAATTCTCCGATACGGCGTTGTGTCCATCCCTGGGAAAGGCCGTACTGGATTCTGGCGTGGGCTTGGGTGTCCGTGAGGAGCGCGGGTTCGGTGCCGGGCGCGCAGTCGGCGGGGAGGCCGGGGCGGTTCCAGTCGGGCGGCTCGGGCTGGGGCTGGGCGGGGATGTCTGCCGAGGTCAGCGGGCGGGCGGGGGTGCCGAGGTGGACGGTGAGGCGGGCGCCGGGTTCGGCGTGCAGTTCCAGGTGGAGGCTGTCGGTGTCGGGCGCGCCGGGCGGGGTGTAGTGCACGGTGACGATCACGGGTTCGGCCATGTCCGGTCAACGACCGGGCGCACGTCCGGGTGCCTCTTGGGACCGGTCGGGGCGTGGGCTGGCTGCGGGTCCGTAGGGTGGCGCGCATGCTGATTGCCAGCCTGAAGCCCAGGACGATGGGCGGTACGACGAACACGGGCCTGTTGGCCTATGCCCTGGCGCGGGCTGGCCACCCCGTGACCTGCTACGACGCGGACGAGTCGCTGCAACTGAAGGCGTGGGCGCGGGACGCCGGCGACTTCCCGTGCGAGGTGCACGTGGCGGACACCCCGGCGTTCGCCGAGGTCGTCTACCCGGAGATGGACCACGACCGGATCAACGTCGTGGACGCCGGGCACGCCGAGAACCACCCGGACATCGTGGACTCGATCCTGGAAGTCGTGGATCTGGTGATCCTGACGCTGTCGCCCACGCAGCCGGACTACGACCGGCTGACCAAACCCGAGCGGGGCACGGCGCTCGCCAAGGTGATCAAGCGGTCCGCCGCGCTGCGCGAGAGCGGGCAGCCGCCGGCGACCTACGTGCTGCTCAACCGCTGCCAGGCCGGGGCGGCCAGCCCGAAGAAGTACGCGGACCTCCTGCGGAACGGGGGCGAGAAGGGCACCGATCCACGCTGGACGGTCCTGTCCACCCAGATCCCGAGGCGGGAGGGCATCGCGTCCGCGGTCGGCTTCCCCTGCGACAAGCCCGAGCGCAAAGCGCCGTACGACGCCCTGGTCACCGAGCTGACCAAGCTCGGGCACCTGCCCGAGGCGAGGTGGCGAGCGTGACCGCCATCGGCAAGCGGGACCGCGCCCGCGCCTTCGTCCCCGAGCTGATCCCCGAGCCGCAGGACCTGGACCGCACCGGGCCGCTGGACGCGAAGGAGCAGCAGCAGCTCGACCGCATCCATGCCGCCCGCGACCACCACCAGGCCGCGAAGTGGATGCGCGGCAAGGCCCTCGATGCTGCGTTCCGCCGGCGCCTGTTCCGGGGCGAGGACGGGCAGCGCACCCGCCAGCAGTACCTCGATGCCGAGTGGGACGGCATGAGCGAGTCCGCCGCCTACCTGGAGATCAAGGAATGGCGGCTCGCGGCGCAGATCGCCGCCACCTTCGAGCGGCCCGCGCCGGACTCCCACGTCCGCGCCCTGGTCGACGTTGCCGAGCAGCAGGGCCACGAGGCAGTGGCCCACTGGTACGCCGAGCTGCGCCGCCACGGCCAGCAGCTCGGGCAGCGGGTGACCGCCGACGTCGTGGCCAACCTCGCCGACTTCCTCCGCAAGGGCACCGAGCCCGAGCGCCTGGAAGCGCTGTTCGTCCCCCGCCAGCTCCCGCCCGCCAAGCCCCGCAAGTCCGCCCCGGCCGGGGAGCGCGCCGGGCACGGCAAGGGCGAGACGGTGACGGGCACGGTCGTCGCGCACGGCCAGGACGCCCCGGCCGGCTCATTCCAAAATTTTGGAATGAGCGGCGGCACCGGTCCCGCCCCGGCCGGACAGGACCGGTGGGCGCTGAGCGACGAGCACGTCGCCCGGCTCAGCGCCTGGATCGCGGACGGGGCGAGCAAGGCCCAGATCAGTCCCGACCGCGCGGCGGACCTCCTGGTGGAAGCCCTCACCGACGACGCCTTCCAGCACTGGATCGCCGCTCGCGCCTGGACCTAGGTACGGCGACGCAGAGTAGCGGCGAGGCGAGGCGAAGCGACGCGAGGACCCCTTGACCACCCCCCCTTGACCGCCCCCAGGGCGGGGGTGGTCAAGGGGTTTTGTGTCCGCCTCGCCTCGCGTCGCTTCGCCTCGCCGCTACCGTCCGTGACGCTCCAAGGGCGCTGTTCATCCGCCGGACGATCCGCCAGGAGTCCGCCAGGGATCCGCCGGAGCACCGCCACGGCACCGCCACCCGGCGGATCCGTGGCGGATCGGTGGCGGTGGGCATGACGGTGCATACCGGACAAGGTGGCGGTGGTCATGGCGGTGCAAACCGGGCGCGGATCAGCGTCCGGCGACGGGCAAGGGAGGGCGCTCTGCGAGGCGCCGTACGAGGCGCCCGCCGAGGCGCTCCACGAGGCGCCCTACGAGGTGCCTGCCAGGGCGCCTCACCACGGACAGCCGGACGGGAAAACCTGCACGTCAGAACACGTGGTCAAGGGGTCCGGGGCGCGCCGACTACTTCCCTGGGAGACCCCGCCACGGCGGCTTGCCCTACAAGTTGCCCTACAACTTGCCCTCCAGCTTGCTCTACAACTTGCCTCTCAACTTGCTCCACAACTTGCCTCCACCGGCCGGACTAGGCAGGCGAAACCGCAGATCAGGGCACGTGGTCAAGGGGCGCCGGACACGCCGACTACTTCCCTGGGAGACCCCTGCCGGAAGCACCGGCCCGGTTCCGCCGGGTCCTGGCGCTCCCGCTCGGGACCCGGGTGGGCAGCCGCCGCCAGGGGCACCCGCCGGTCCGTCCAGGCGGTTACGGGTTACCGGTTACAGGGCCGGTGAGTGCGCCGGTTCGCGCTGCTCAGGGCGCTGCGGGGCGGTCTCTTCTGGGCCTGTAACCGGTAACCGGTAACCGCCCGGCGGGCCGTGCAAATGCTGCGCCCCACCGGCACGCCGACGACGACCAGGAGCACGAGCTGCTGCCCGGCGCGGCCGGCGGGGAAGTTCACTGCCTCGCGCGTGCGCGACACGCGCGCGCCTTGGACCCCGCCGCCGCGCCCGGCCGGGGCGGTGAAGAAGAACTCACTCGGCACGCACGGCGGTGGTTACTTACTCCTTCCCGACCAGGCCGAGAGTGCCGAGATCGGCCCCGTGAGCCGTCCGACCGGCGCCCTTCCCGGCCGGGAAGGAAGGAGTAAGTAACCACCGCCCGGCCGCGCCCGCGATGATCGGGCGATGACCGACCGCCGCCCGCTGGGCACCGGAACCGACCGCGCCGACCTGTCCCGCACGCGAGACACCGAACCGGTGCCGGCGCCCCGCGCCCAGCTCGCCGCCGAACGCCTCCCCGCCGTCCCGGCCGCCGAACCGAAGCCGCGCCCGACCGCCGCCGGGCGCCGGATGCTCGGGGCCGGCCCCGCCCCGGCCGGGCAGTGACCGCGGCTGTGACGGACGCGGTGACACCGGGCCGTCACAGCCACCGCCGGACCGGCCCGTGCCGGGGCGCGCCCTCACGCGTACGTGCGCGCTGCGCCGCGCGTGCGTGAAACCGCGGGCGGGCGGCACGCACAGCACGCGTCACGCGCGGCACGCGTTGGGCCGCCTCGAGGAGCCGTCGGCGGCGCTTCGCAGCCCGCCCTCGCCGCCGCCCGGCACGGCCACCTCCCGGCGCTCCGGTCGTCCGTCCGTCCCGTCTCGTGTGCACGCGTGTGCTCGTGCACGTGTGCACGCTTTAACGCGCGCGAGGCCCGCCACGGCCCGGAAACGGCCCTCAGACCGCCTCGCAGCACCGGGCCGGACTCCCGGCCGCCGGACCCGCCGAACGCCTCCCGTACGGGCGGACACGGACGCGCGGACGGACACACGCCCGGACGGACGGGCGCAGCCGGGCGGGCGCGCCCCGGCGCGGCGGCGCGCGGGCAGGCGCGGCCGGGCAGCCGCGCGCGGATCGGTGCGGACAACCCGCCCGCACCGCCGCTGTGGCGGTTGAAGATCGAAGTGAACGCCACACGCGCGCGTCACGCGCGCATGTTTCGCCCGCGCGAGGCCGCTGCGGCGCGGTGATGATGAACGTGATGAACGCGACCCGGCGCCGACCTGGCAGCGTCCTGTCCGCCGCCCGTCCCGGCCCGTCCGCGATGCGCCGGCGCGGCGGGCGACCGCGCGGCGCGGACACATCGGCGCCACGTCGGCGGACAGGACCCACCAGCGCCGACAGGCCGGACACGTCAATCAGCCCACCCCCGCCCCTGGGGCCAGAACGCCCGGTACGGCCGGGAAACCCGGGGGGTGCGCCGTTGATTGGATCGATTGGTCCGCGCAGGTCAGCATCGGTCCCGGCATCGGCCCGTGATTGGTCCTGATTGGCCAGCGCCGCCGATCGGGGCCGATCACCGGCCAATCAGCCGCCGATCAACCTCACAGGCTCACAGGCCACCCGCGCGGCACGCCCACCTGGGCAAACGCCCTGTGAGCCTCCTACCTCACAGGCCCGCGCCGCTGGTGTCACGGCCCCGGTGTCACGCTCACCCGCCCGGAGCGAGCCGGGCGAACACGCAGGTCAGCGGTGTGCGTGACAAGCCGGGTGCCGGGAGCGTGACACTCACCCGCCGCCCGGCCGCAGGGTGAACGGCCCGGCTTGTGCGCGTACGTACGCGCGTAGGTCGGGCCCGAGTTCACCCCGCCCGGACCGGGTGAACGGGTGAACGCCCGCCCCGGAAGCCCTGTACGCCGATCTGAGCGCCGAACGCGGACCGCCCCGCCCAGAGAGACCTGGGCGGGGCGAAAACGCGGGAGGCGGGCGCACAGCGGCTCAGAAAGCCTCTGTCTGCTCCGGGTCCGGCTCGTCGGCGGGCGGTGGGATGTCGTAGCCGAGCGCGGCGGCCTGGTCGTCGGTGAGCGTGACGGCCGGGAGCGGGGCGTTCCCGGCGTAGTCGATCGCCTGCCAGGGCCAGGTGACGCCCTCGCAGAACTGCTCCGGCCACGCCCGCTCGGAGCGCTGACCGCGCCAGGGCACCCAGTCCATCAGCCGCAGCGCCTGGGCGCCGGGCTCGCTCGACGGGGACAGCCCGAAGCCGAACTCCGGCCAGCGCAGCCACAGGCTGGAGCCGATCGGGCGCAGGTCCCGGCGCTTGACGCCAGGCGCGGCGTGCGGGGAGTGCGCCTCGATGAGCATCGCCGCGCCGTTCGAGGCGGTGCGCAGCATCTCCAGCGCGCTCATCAGCGGTTTCGCCGCTTCCTCGTCGGACTTGCCGCTGGTGGTGAGCTTGTACAGCGGGCCGATCAGCATCAGGTCCGGGCGCGCCTGCTCCACCCGCCGCGCCAGCCTCGCCCGGTCCGCCGGCGCCGTGAGATCCAGCCCGCCCGGCTCGAACTCGAACGCGATGTTCGTGCTGGTCACCGGCGCGCCCTCGTCAGCCGCGGCCTGCGCCATGCGCCGGATCCACGGACGCGCCTGGCGGTCGGAGTTCTCCGCGTCCACGATCAGCACCCGCACCGGCCGGATCTTCGCGCGCTTGAACGGGTGCAGCCCGGCCGCCGCCCGCATGGCGACCTGGCGCAGCCACAGCGACTTCCCCCCGCCCTCCCCGGCCGTGACCATCAGCCGCTCCCAGCGGGCCAGCAGCCCCGGGACCACCCACTCCGGCTCGTCGTCGGCCTGCGCCAGGAACTCGTCCAGGTACAGCAGCGGCGCGTCCCGGTCGGCCAGGCCCCGGTCCCGGGCCGCCTGCATGTCCGCGACCGCGCGTTCGGCGACCTCCTGCGGGTCGCCGTCGGCGGCGTAGCCGGACTGCACCGCCCGGGTGCCGGCCTCGATGACGCCGCGCAGCAGCGCCAGGTCCCGCACCCGTTCGGCGTAGTAGGCGGCGTTCGCGGCCGTGGGCACCGCCTGCACGAGCGTGTGCAGGTAGGACGCCCCGCCGACCCGGGCCAGGTCGCCGTCCTGGTCCAGCCGGGCGCCGACCGTGATCGGGTCGCACGGCTCGCCGCGGACCGCCATCGAGCACACCGCGTCGAACACGGTGGCGTGCGCGGGCTTGTAGAAGTCCGCGCCGGTCACGATCTCGATCACTTCGAGGATCGCGTCCCTCGACAGCAGCATCGCGCCGAGAACGGCCTGCTCCGCGTCCAGATCCTGCGGAGGCACCCGCGTGAAGTCGTCGCTCACAGCCCGCTCCCCCTCGCCGCGATCCGCGCCCGCAGCGCCGCCACCTGCTCCGGAGTCCCGCCACCTTCACCGCCAGGAGCAGCGGCACCCACCGGCCCGGCCTGGCCGGGCAGTGGCACCCGCGACCGCTCGCAGTGCGCCACCAGATCAGTCCAGCCGCGCTCTGGCATCTCCGCCGCCCGAGCTGCCACCCAGGCCGCCGGATACCCGGCCTCCAGCAGCTCGGTCGCCTGCGCCCGCAGCGCTCGCCGACGCTGGCTCAGCACCGGCCGCATCGACGCCGCGACGAAGGAGTCGACCACGGTCTCCGCCTCGTCCTGGTTCGGCGCAGCCGCGTCTCTCTCCCCATCACCAGCCACCGCCGCTCCGCCACCGGTGTGACGGGCGGGAGAGAGGTGGTCTTCTGCTCCGCAGGAGGAATTGGTCTTCTTATGCAGCGGATTTACCGTCGACGGGTCAGCCGTCGACGGTTTTTCAGGCGACGGCTCTGACCTGCGGTTTTCTTCCGTGTCCACCGTGGACGGATTTTCAGGCGACGGCTCTGACCTGCGACTTTGCTTAGAGGGCGATTCCGGTTCCTCCCACGGCGCCTCCGCCCCGATCAGCAGCCCCTCCGGCATGTCCGTCACCTCGAAGACCGCCTCACCCAGACGGCCCAGCTCGTCCCGCTCCTGGTAGCGGTGCAGGTAGCCGTACCGTTCCAGCTCGGTGAGCGCTGTGCGGATTGCGTCCCGGCCCTCCGGCCCGGCCGCGACCAGCGATGCCTCCGAGACTCCAAAGCCGTCCCGGTGGGTCAGGATCTCCGCCAGGAGTCCCTTCGCCCGCCGCGACAGCCGCCGGTCTCGCAGCGCGCGGTTGTAGATCGTGACGAAGTCCCGGCCGAGCACGTCGGCCGCCATCGGCCCTCGCCGGATCTGACCACTGAAGCCCTTACGGGTCGGCCCGCTCATGCGGATACCTCCGCCCTGACCAGGGCCGGGGCCTGTCCATGTGGTGTTGTGCCGGTCGTGCGTCGTACGCTCAAGGGAGCGCACCTCCTCATTGATCAGGTGAGAGTGCTTTTCGCCCGGGCCGCGAACCCGGGGGACCTGCGGGCCCCGCCATCTGGCGGGGCCTGTTGCGTTGCGCGGACCATCCTGCCGGTGTCTGCCTGTGGACAGACGACGGAGAGTCGGAGGTCAGTCGTGATCGACTGCTTCGCCGCAGCTGTGTCCGGTGGTCGGTTCGGCGAGCGCGGTGAAGGGGGTCAGCGGCTGCTCGATCCACTCGGTACGCGCAGCGTGGGCGTGCTCGTCGCACGCGTAGACCTCGGTGCGGATGGGGCCGTAGGCGAGGCCGTCGACCGGTGCACGGCCTTCGATCAGGGTGGCTGCGGGCCGGGTGCAGGTGCCGATGCGCCGGGTGGTCTTGGGCATAGTTGGATCCTTCGTTTCGGGGGACGGCCGGGGTTAACAGAAATGGCTATGGAGCCGGTGAAACAGGGTCCGTAGGCCAACTGGCAGTTTTGTCACGCCGTAGCTCGGAAACAAGTTCCACGCGATCCGCTGGAATTGCGCGAATTGTCACCTCTATCGTTTCTCCGTTCCGTGCCGACTTTCCAACAATTGCCGTTTCGATCACCGGCATTTCTTCGGAGATTTCCAGCAGTTGCGCTTCTTCCCTGCTGGGCATTCGCGTCCGGATGTACTCCAACCATGAAATCGGGCCGTGTCCCGCTTCTTCTAGGCGGTCGAGATAACCGCCCGGCCCGGTAGACGCTTCGGCGATTTGCGGGGCATCGCGAATCGCCTCTTCGCTAAGCCAGGTGTCCACCACCTGGAAGGGGGGCTCCCCGGCCGGGCTGGTCACGCGACGGCGCCGCAGGGTCTCTGCGCCGGCCTCGATGCCCATCAGCTCCGCCACACGCTCAGGGGCAGGCAGGCGCTCACGGAAGGGGCGGCCGTGGACTACCCATCGTTCGTCCGGGCGGGAGGCCGCAGGGAACACGTAACCCGAGCGCGGGTTACGTGTCACAAGCTGGCCTCGGGCGATGCGGCGCCTTTCAATGCGCCAGTCCAGGACGACGATCCCGCGCCGCTTGATCGGCCGCACGAGTCCCTCGCGCTCCAGGATCGCCAGCGCTGCTGAGATGACGCCGCGTCCGACGCCGTACATGGCCGTCAGATCTTCGTACCTCGGCAAGGTGCCGCCCACCTCATACTCGCCGCCCCTGATGCGAGTCCGCAGGTCAGCGGCGACTTCCTCATATCGGGCCACGCCTTGTCTCCTTCCTTGGGACCGGTGCTGATCTTCCGGCCACGACTCCACAGTACCGGTACTGATCCGGTTCGGCATAGCCAACAGTACCGGTACTGTTGACGAAACAGTACCGGTACTGTTCTATAGATCGTGCCGGTCGAGCTTCGGGGCCGGAACAGCAAAGACCTGCGTAAACGCAGGACGCCCGGCCGGTGTTGACGCACCGGCCGGGCGGGTGGCCGAGGGGTGTTGACGCACCCCGGGCCATTTGGGCGGTGGTCAGGGCGTTGACGCGCCCCGACCGCTGTCGGACCGATCCACATGCCTTGGGTGAAGGGGTTCGACGTGTCGATTGTCGCTGAGCGGCCGGTGTCTGCGCAGGTGGCGGACCGGCCTGGAGGGGGCCGGGCTGACGTAGCGGTCAGCGCGGGACTGGCGGAGGAGATCGAGCGCCAGGAGCGGGAGGACAACGCCCGCGGTTACGAGCGGGAGCCGGAGAGCCGGGTGCCGGTGGTGCCGGCGCGGCGGGTGACGCCGTCGTACACGGCGCCGGAGCGGGTGGACCTGCGGACGGGTGAGGACCGGCCGCTGTCGGCGGTGCAGGCGCAGCGGGTGGCGCTGCTGGTGGAGGAGCACCACGACCACCTGGTGCGCTACGTGGCGGCCCGGCTGCGGGACATGGAGTGGGCGCACTGGGTGCGGGCGGAGGACGTGGCGCAGGACGTGTGGCTGCACGTGGCGCGCGGCCGGGTGCCGGAGCTGCTGAAGGAGTCGCCGGATCTGCCGTGGCCGCGTCTGGCGGCGACGGCGAAGTGGTCGCTGCTGGAGAACACGACGACGAAGCGGCGCCGGGAGTGGCTGGTGCGGGTGCCGGAGGGCGACGACCGGTCGGCCGACGAGGTGCTGGAGGCGCTGGCGGGCCCGGGGCCGGACGGCACGGTGTGCGCGGTGCTGGACGTCCTGGAGGCGGAAGCCGGGGCGGGCGCGGGGTGGGCTCCGGCCTGCTACGCGGCCCGGATCGCGGCTCTGCCCGCGCGGCAGCGTGAGGTGCTGGAGCTGCGGTGCGTGGACGGGATGACCACTCCGGCGATGGCGGCCCGGCTGGGTATCTCGCGGCAGTCCGTGGAGAGCGCGCTGCGCAAGGCGCTGACCGCGCTCGGCGGATCGGGCCGGATGCCTGGTGCCCGGACGCGCGGCGCGGGTGAGCCGCTGCCGGAGGGCTGGGAGCGGGTGCTGGACCGGCTGCCGAACCAGACACAGCGCGACGTGGTCCGGCTGCGCGCGGCCGGCGCTTCCTTCAAGGAGCTGAGCGAGCAGCTCGGCATCCACCGCGGCTACTCGCACGAGCTGTACACCCGCGCGCTGCGCTCGCTGCGCGAGATGGTCGTGGACCACCGCCTGGACCCGGAGCCCGCCGCGCCCGCCAGGCACAAGCCGAAGGCGGCCCCGTCCCCGAAGTCCTGCGCCCGGCAGTGTGCGTCCGGCTGCTACCTGCGCACCGCCCGGACGGGAGCGGCGGCATGAGCAACAACCCCGACCGCAAGCCGTGCTCGAAGCGCCGGCGGTTGCTGAAGGCGCGCCTCGCCGCGCGGGACGGCGCGCAGTGCTTTTACTGCGCCACGCCGTTCGGCCCCGGCCTGGAGGGCGCCACGGTCGATCACCTGATCCCGCGCTCCCTGGTCCACACGTGGGCGCAGGCCGCCCTGGTGCTCGCCTGCCACCCCTGCAACGAGGCCAAGGCCGACGCCCTCCCGCAGGCCCTGCTGCGCCCGGCACCCGGCCAGTTCGGCCCCGGCCTGGTCCCCGCCCGCGCGGTGTGACGGCTGCCTGTCCACCCCCGGCCCACGGCCGGGAGTGGGCGGGGAGCCGGGCACCCCGCCCGGCCTGTGACCAGCAAGGAGGACCCGATGGGTTGGTTCAAGGACGCGGACCTGGAAGAGGCGACGGTCGTGGTCGTTCCCGAGTCCGAGGTGCCCGCCGGCACCCCCGTGATCGACGCCGAGATCGTCCCCGACGAGGACTGAACGGCCGCGTGACGGCTGCCTGTCCGCCCCCGCCCGCCACCACCAGGCGGCCGGGGACGGGCGGGGAGCCGGGCACACGGCCCGGCCCAGGAAGGAGCACCCCGTGTTCGCCAAGAAGAAGCCCGGCGTCGAGTACCCGCCGTACGTCACGGTCCCCCGCAAGGCCGGCGAGCCCCGTCCGGTGGGGCAGCCGCCGCGCACCACCCGCTCGAAGCCCGCCCCGGCGGACCAGCCGGTGAAGCGGATCGGGTTCCGCGCCAAGAAGAAGTGATCGCACGCGGGGCCGGGCGGAGGAGTAGTCCGCCCGGCCCCGCGCCTGTCAGTGCACCACTACCAAGGAGGAAAGACCAGATGGGCAGGAAGAAGTTGGAGGAGGCCGGGCCGCCGGGGTCGTCGGCGCGGCTGCGGGTGGAGCTGGGGGCGGCGGACCGGTTCATCTCGTTCGTCACGTGGGGCGTGGCGGCGCTGATGATCGTGTGGTCGATCCTGAACGCCACCCCGTACGTGGCCGCTCACCTCGACCCGGATTGGCGCCAGACGGCGTTCGTGCTGCCCCTGGTGGTCGATCTCGCGTTCCTCGGCAGCCTGCGGGCCGACGAAATCGCCTCCCGCTACAACGTGTCCGGCGGGGCATGGGCGGCGCTGCTGCGCATGTTCACCGGCGCCGGGAGCGTGTTCCTGAACGTGGGCAGCGCCTGGGAGAAGGGCGACTGGACCGGGGTGTTCCAGCACCTGATCACCCCGGGCATCCTCGTGCTGCTCGCGGAGTCCGGGCCCGTCTACCGGCGCCGCCTCGCGGGACGGCTGGACGATGCGGAGCAGGAAGAGGCCGACAAGGCCGAGGCCGAGCGCGTGCGGCAGCAGCAGGAGGAGGAACGCCGGCGCCGCCTCGCCCAGGAGGAAGCCGACCGCCAGGCCGAGCGCGACCGCGCCGAAGCCGACCGCGCCCGGCAGCAGCGCCGGGACGACCAGCAGTTCGCCCTCGACCTGGAGGAGAAGCGCGAGGCCGCCCGCGCCGCCCGGGAGCTCCAGGCCCGGCGCCTGGACCTCGAAGCCAAGCGCCTCGACACCACCGTTCCCACAGCCCACAGCGGCGTTAACGGCATGACGGCACGCCGTTACGACGGCACGACGGCACAGACCGCCCCGGCTCCGCAGCCCCGCCCGGCGGTCGCCGCGCCCGTTCCTGCCGCACCGGTACGTGTACCTGTCGCGCCTGTCGCGTCCGCGCCCCGCACGGGGGTTCCGGCCCCGCAGGCCCGCACTGGAGCCGACAACGGCCACCCTGTCGCGCCCAAGGCCGACCCGGACACGACAGCAGCCGACAAGGCCGCACAGGCGCTCCACACCGCCCCGCAGGCCCCGGCCGCGCCCCGCACGACGGACAGCGCAGCATTTGCACGCCCGGCCGAACCGGCCCCCGCAGCGCCCCGCAAGGACGCCACGGCGTCCGTGGCCGCCGCCCAGACCTCCCCGGCCCGGGTCACCGCCCGCGTCGACGAGCACCAGGAGCAGGAGCAGCCCAAGCCGCCCGCCGGCCCCGTGAAGGACTGGGATCTCCCCGGCCTCCCGGCCGACTGCGCCCCCGGCCGCGCGCCCGAGCTGCTCACCGACTCCCAGGCCCACGCCCGGATCCGCTACGGCCACGCCAACGGATGGGCTCAGCGCCGGGTGGCCACATTCGCCGGACGCTCGCCCTCTACCGTCCATAAGCACATGAAGGCGCTCGACGCCGAAAAGTGAAAAGGAAAGCAGCGGCCCCGAATCCCTCCCCGTGGATTCGGGGCCGCTGCTTTTCGCTCGGGGGCGAGCGGTTGTTTCTCGGGTGACCGTGGATTGGTTCGGCGGAGCGTTCGGGCGACCGATGGATAAACCGCGAGGGACCTGACAGGCTGTCAGGTGGGCCCGGATCGGGGCCCGTGCCCGCTCCGGCCGGTGGACCCGCCCTCGCCCCGGCCGCGCCCCCGAGCGGGCCGCGCTGCGCCCGTATGCGGGCGTCTGCCCAGCTCAGAGCCGGGGCGAGCGGCACGGCGAGGAGGACCAGGACCACGGCCCCGAAGGGGCGAGCGGA
>NZ_JBEZHV010000051.1:0-13799 GCF_040650755.1 Streptomyces sp. NPDC048623 | reverse complement strand
CCGGGCGTCGGCGTTCGTCGGCCGTGAGCTGGACGTGGCGGCTCCGGTGTTCGCCCCGTTCGCGGCCCGCTGGGACGCGGAGGCGGACCGCCGCCGCCAGCTCCGCACGCCGGAGCACCTGAAGGCCCTGATCGCCGCGCAGCGCGAGCACAACGCCGCGCGGTCGGTCGAGCGGCAGGCTCAGGCTCAGCGCCGGATCGCCCGCAACGAGAGCAAGAACCCGCTGTCGTCCGCGCGCCGCGCGGCCCGGACCGCCGACAAGGCGGCGCGCACGCACCGGCAGGGAGCCAAGGCGGACCTGAAGGCGGCCCGCCGCAACTACCCGGACACGCTGACGCGGGTCGCGGCCAAGGCGCACGCCGTGCACGCGGTCCCGGCCGCCGTGACGACCTACGCCATGTCGACCCCGGCGGACTGGACGATGTGGCCGGCGCTCACGTCGGCCGCGCTCATCGCGGCGAACGCGGGCGCGCTGTGGCTCGGCCGCCGGAAGGTGACCGTGGTCGTCGACGACGGCGCGAGCGCGGAGGAGCGCCAGCTCCTGGAGCGCCTGCACCCGACGTTCTGGGTCGAGCACGCCCACGAGCGCGGCCTGGGCGGCACGGTCACGACTCCCCCGGCCCTGGAGGCGGGCGGCATCCGGTGTGAGATCCGGCTCGACGGCACGTGGACGGTCAAGACGCTGGCCGACAAGGCCGACTCGATCCGGGCCCTGCTCGGCGCCCGCACGGCACTGCGGATGCGGATCACGTCCGCCTCGCGCGGCGGCTGGGCGGTCCTGACGCTGGCCACCCGCTCGGCGGCGGCCGACGTGTCGTCGCTCTGGACGCCGGACCGCATCCCCGCCGACCGCGAGCTGATGAGCCTCGGCGTCGACATCGAGACCGGCGAGGAGGTGCTGATCCCGTACGCGGAGCGCCTGCTCGTGTCCGGCGCGTCCGGCACCGGCAAGAGCTGGTCGACGCGCCCGCTCATGGCCACCGCCCACATGCGCGGCGACATGGTTCTGATCGACGGCAAGGGCGAGGAGTCGATCCCCTGGGAGGGCATCTGCCGGACCGCGAACGAGCCGACCGAGATCGACGCCGTGGTCGACGAGTCGTGGGCCGAGATGATCCGGCGCAAGGCCGAGATGAAGAAGCGCGGCATCTCCGTCTGGGACGGCCGACAGCTCACGGTCTTCATCGACGAGGGCCAGGTCGTGCTCGCCCGCATCATGGGCGACAAGCCCCGCCTCCAGCGGCTCGTGGAGCTGTCCAGCCTGGGCCGCTCCCGTGGCGTGGTCCTGTGGTGGGCCACCCAGTACCCGGTGGTCGACGGCTCCGCGCCCGGCCTGCACAAAATGATCGCCCCGAACCTGCTCACCCGCTTCAGCCTCCGGGTGGCCACGACCACCCAGTCCGGCGTCGCCCTCGACGACTGCGCCGACTACGCCCCGCACCAGATCCCGCAGGGCAAGGAGTGGCGCGGGCACGGCTACCTCAAGGGCTACGGCCCGCGCCTGATCCGCACGTGGACGCTCGACGACAACGGCGTGCGACGGCTCCCCAAGTCGGTCTGGAGCGGCTCCGCGCCGACGCCGGAGATGCTCAACGGCGGTGCTGCGCCGGCCACCACGCAGGGCCTGCGCCTGGTGAAGGCCGAGGCGGCGCCCGCGGCTTCGGTCCCGGCCCCCCGCACCGAGGCGGAGACCGCCGTCCTCGACGCCGTACGCGCGGCGGGCGGCCCGGTCCGCCAGAAGGACCTCGTGGACAAGTCCGGCCTGGCCAAGGGCACGGTCTCCAAGACCGTGACGCGCCTGGTCGAGTCCGGCGAGCTGGTCAAGGCGGCGGACGGCACGATCACCGCCGCCCCGTCCGCCGGGGAGGTGTCGGCATGAGCTTCACGCTCCTGATCCGGTCCGACCGGCTCCGCTCGCTCCTGACCCGCCTCGCGCACAACACGCTGCTCGCCTTCCTGCCGCTGATCGCCCTCGGCCTGGCCGTCTCGGTCGGCTGGTCGGTCCCGGCCTGGGCGGCCACCGCCGCCGCCCCGGTCACGCTCCTGCTGTTCGTCGGCTGGGCGATCGGGGACCGGCTGCACGCCGAACTCGACCGCGCCGGACTCCCCTGCACCGCCTGCGACCTGACCACCGAGGAGGACGCCGTATGAGCACCGACCTTGCCCGCGCCGTGGCCGACGCCCGCCAGGCCGAGGCCCAGGCCGCGCAGATCGCGCAGATCCTCGCCGTCGTCCAGGCCGCCCAGGCCGCCGTTCCCGCCCCGGCCGGACACGGCGCGTGCAGCTGCTCGCACGACAAGCCCCGCCGGTCCGCCGGCACCACCGCCGCGTGGGTCGCGGGTGGCGCCGCCTGCGCCTGCGTGCTGACCGGCCTGTTCCTCGCCGTCGCCCTGACCGCCGTCGCCGTCACCGTGGGCGGCTGCGTCGCCTACCTGCTCGTCCGCCAGATCCGCAACGACCGGAAGGGGAAGTGACCATGACCAAGACCACCCGGTTCCGCACCGTGGGACCCGCCGTCGCCATGACGGTCGTGTCCATGGTCCTGACCCTCGCCGTCGTCGTGATGTGGCTCGGCGCCTCGATGCCCTGGCCCGTCGCCCTGGTCGTCGGCCTCGGCCTCGACGGCGGGTGGCTCGCCACCCTCGCCTACGAGCGGCGCCTGGCCGCGCAGGGCGACCACTCCACCCCGGTCACCGTGACCGGCTGGGGCTTCGGCCTCGTCGCCACCGGCGTCCTCGTCGCCCACGCGCTCGGCGAGGAGCACGCCAGCGCCTGGCTCGCCGTCGCCTGGCTGCCGCTCGCGGCCAAGGCGCTCTGGCTCGTGCACGGTCTGTGGGAACGGACCGCGCTCACCCCGAAGGCGCTCGACAACATCCGGGAGATCCAGCAGGAGGCCCGCGACGAAGCCGCCGTCGCCCGCGCCCGGCTCCGGGCGGCGGCGGGCACGGAGGAGACCCGCCTCCTGGCCGTGACGCAGGCCGGGGCACGCGTCGCACGCGTCCAGGCCAAGACCGCCGAAGACCTCGCCGGAGCCTGGTCGGTCCTGGAAGCGGCCCGCCAGTCCGACGGGGCCGCACGTGCCCTGACCTGCGTGACCGAGCGCGTCACACCCGCGTCACAGCCCTCGTGGGACCTCCCCGTGTGGGGCCCGGCCGAGGCCCGCGCGCTCCTGGAGTCGGCGGCACCGGCGCTCACGGACGCGGAGCTGGACCGGATCGTCTACGAGTTGATCAACAGCCAGACCCCGCCCCTGTCCTACCGCGAGGTCGCGGCCCGCTTCCGCGCCGCCGGACACTCCGCCTCCGAGACCCGGCTCCGGGCCTCCTGGCGGCGGGTCACCACCCCGGCCGTGGAGGCATGATGACGCTCGCCCTCGCCTACCTCCTGGCGGTCGCGGTCTCGCTCGTTGTCCTGGCGGTGGCCCTCCGCCACCGCCCCGCCCCGGCCCCGACCCCGCCGCCCGCCCCAGTGCCGGCACCCGCCGCCGCCCTCGACCCCAGCGCCCTGGCGGAGGTCCGCGTCATCCTCACCGCCGCCGCCCAGCTCGCCGCCCGACTCACCACCGCCGCCTAGGAGGCACACCCATGCTGAACCCCGACCGCATCGAGGAAATCCGGGACGAGTCCCAGGACGAGCTGCGCACCCACTCGTGGGCGGACCGCGTGATCGACGAGCTGCTGACCGACGCCGAGACCCGCATCGCAGTCGCCAAGGCGGTCGCGGCGGTCACCGACAGCAAGGGCCGCAACCTCGCCCAGCGCGTCGCCTCCGTCCAGCGGGCCAGCCAGCCCACCGCCGAGCAGGTGGAGAAGGCGACCGGCCTGCTCCAGGCGCTGTTGGAGGCGTCCGCCAAGTACGGCGTCACGATCGACGACTGGGACTGGGTGGCCGACCTGCCCGGAGCCTGCCGCGATGTGATGCACCACAAGATGCGCTGACCTGACTGGCCGAACGAACGCCCCGCCGGCCCTCCGGCGGGGCACGCGACGCACCAACCCAGAGAGGAACCACCGATGACCGACACCACGATCCCCACCGCCGAGGACACCTGGGTCGAGCAGGGCCAGGAGGTCAGCAGCCCGGAGGAGCTGCGCGAGTACGTTGCCCAGCTCCGAGCCGCGGTCTCCCACATGCACACCGGCCTCGGCCGCGCCGCGTACGGAGCGCTCAAGGGCCACCCCTGGCTGGAGACGCCCCCCGGCGAACTCCTGAACGTCCCCGAGATCCTTCGCCAGCACCTGGAGATGACCATCACCCCGGCCGGGACGACCGCCAAGGACGCCACCTTCCGCCAGTCGCTCGCGGCCCTGCTCGTCGCCCTGGACGCGGTCGACCGGGCCACCCTGACCGTGTGGCTCGCCCAGACCGCCGCCCAGGACCCCGACCGCACCGCGTAACCGCACGACGAAGCCCGCCGGCCTTTCGGTCGGCGGGCTTCTCTCGGCCCTCCAAACCACACCAGCCCCAAGCGGCTGCGGGCGTCCACACCCTGATCGGGCGTCACGTGTGGCAGGCTCGACCCTCAACAACTCCAGAAACGCGGAGAGGCCCGGCTGTAGGAAGCCGGACCTCGTTCCGCGAACACCAACACCCCAAAAGACTTCTCACGGACTTCAGGATTGGTGCTCACGCAGTGCTCTCCCATGATGCAGGACGACCCGCCCCTGTGGCGACCGTGTCCCCGGACACGTCGCCCGACAGGGGCGTTCGCGTACCCGGACCCCGCTGCCACTGCGGGACGAAGATCGCTCACGTCCCGGGCAAGGTCCCGCGCGTGTACTGCTCGGACCGGTGCCGAAAGGCCGCAAAGCGGGCCATCGACCGCGTGCTGAAGACGTCCGGCGGCAACCCCGGACACCTCGGTACTGAAACAACAGAGTTTCGGACCCCCTCTGACCTGCGGCGCAACGGCCGTGGCGGGGGAGAGCGCGAGAGGGGGCAGCGCCCCCTCTCGCAAGAAGACCCGCAGACGGACGACGGCGGCACCCCGGCGGAGCTCGCCCGCAAGGCGGTCGCCAAGGCGCGGAAGGCCCGCCGGTACCAGGGACGGCGGACGCTGTGGTCGATCACCGGCGACCCGGCGTGCAAGGGCTGCGGCCGCGACCTGATGGACCCGGACACCGGCCTGCTGTTCGCGCAGACCGCCACCGGCGCGTCCGTGGTCCTGGGCCTCATGCGCTGCGCGCGGATCTGGTTCTGCCCGGTCTGCTCGGCCACGATCCGGCACGCCCGCGCCGAGGAGATCACCCGCGCGGTGATCGAGTGGATCCAGCGGGGCGGCATCTGCTACTTCGTCACCCTCACCGCCCGCCACGACTACGAGGACGAACTGGCGGACCTCATGGACGCGCTCCAGGGCACCCGCTCGGCGTCCAAGGCGGAGATCGAGGCGGTCCGCGCCGAGATCGCCGCCGCCCAAGCCCTGCTCGCCGCCACCCAGGCCGACACCCGCGAGGCGGTCAACGCCGCACGGCTGGCCGCGCCGAAGGGCCAGAAGAAGGCGGCGATGCTCCGCGCCCGCGCCGAAAAGGCCGGCGGGGTGACGGCCGCGCACAAGCGGCTGACGGCGGCGAAGCAGGCCCGCGCCACGACCGCCCGCCGCGCGGGCGCCTACCAGCGGCTCATCACCGGCGGCGTGTGGGCGGGCGACAAGCGCGAGAAGGCGTCAGAAGCCGCTGCGGAGGGCATCCGGGGCCGGATCGGCTACGTCGGCATGATCCGGTCCACGGAGGTCACGGTCGGCCTGGTCAACCTCTGGCACCCGCACATCCACGCGATCGTGTTCGTCGGCGGCGTCACCGAGGGCGAGCGCTCCGAGAAGCGGATCGTGGACACGTTCACGCCGACCGACTCCGACCTGGAGGCGTGGGAGAACCACTGGCGGGCCACCTGGACCAGCCACCTGCAGAAGGTCAACCCGAAGTACCGCCCGAGCGACACCTGCTCCATCCCGGACTGCAAGTGCGACGGCAAGGGACACGGCGTCGACTTCGAGCTGATCAAGACCGTGGCCGACGCCAAGAAGAAGGGCGAGTACATCGCCAAGACCCAGGACGGGAAGTCGCCCGCGCTCGAACTCGCCCGCGGCGACCTCAAGCAGGGCGGCAAGGGCAACATGACCCCCTTCGAGGTCCTGTACCGGATCGGGGACCTGCTCGGCGGCGTGCCCGAGGACGAGGCACCCGGACACGGCTCCCTGGGCTGGTGCCTCGACCGCTGGCACGAGTACGAGCGCGCCATGACCGGCCGCCGCGCGATCGAGTGGACCCGCTACCTGCGGCAGATGCTCGGCATCACCGGCGGCGACACCGACGACGACGACAAGGACTTGCTCCTGGGCGCCGACGCCGACGCGGGCGAGTTCCGGGGCGGCGCCGCCGTCACCGAGGACGGCTGGACCGCCGTGGTCGGGCGGTCCCTCGACCTCGCGGCCACGGAGGCCGCCGAGGGCACCGACGCCAACACCGACCCCGAAGCCGTCGCCCGCCGACTGTCCGCCGTGCTCGACATGGCCGGCGCCCCGGCCGGATCGGTCCGCGCGCTCAGCACCGCCGAGCTGGCCGACGCGTCCGCCGCGCAGAAGGAGAACCTGGCCCGCCGACGCGAGGAAGCCGCCGCCCGCCGCCGACGCGAGAACGAACGCGACCGCACGCCCGACCCCAACGCGGTCAGCCTCCGCCACACCACCCGCGACCGCCGCACCACCGAAACCCGCGCCCGCCGACACCTCGACCGCCGCACCAAACCCACCGCCGAACTCCCCCGCCCCGCCACCACCCAGGACTAACCCGAACTCGAACCGAAACTCCCCGACCACCCCGACCCGACCCACCACAAACCCCGCTCCCCCGCCCCGACCTGCACGGGCGCCCTTCCGCCTCCGAGACCACCCACTCTCCACGTGTTCCGTGTGGGTGGTCTTGGAGTTTCCAGGGGTGCAGGTCGGGGCGGGGGAGCGGGGTTTGTGGTGGGTCGGGTCGGGGTGGTCGGGGAGTTTCGGTTCGAGTTCGGGTTAGTCCTGGGTGGTGGCGGGGCGGGGGAGTTCGGCGGTGGGTTTGGTGCGGCGGTCGAGGTGTCGGCGGGCGCGGGTTTCGGTGGTGCGGCGGTCGCGGGTGGTGTGGCGGAGGCTGACCGCGTTGGGGTCGGGCGTGCGGTCGCGTTCGTTCTCGCGTCGGCGGCGGGCGGCGGCTTCCTCGCGTCGGCGGGCCAGGTTCTCCTTCTGCGCGGCGGACGCGTCGGCCAGCTCGGCGGTGCTGAGCGCGCGGACCGATCCGGCCGGGGCGCCGGCCATGTCGAGCACGGCGGACAGTCGGCGGGCGACGGCTTCGGGGTCGGTGTTGGCGTCGGTGCCCTCGGCGGCCTCCGTGGCCGCGAGGTCGAGGGACCGCCCGACCACGGCGGTCCAGCCGTCCTCGGTGACGGCGGCGCCGCCCCGGAACTCGCCCGCGTCGGCGTCGGCGCCCAGGAGCAAGTCCTTGTCGTCGTCGTCGGTGTCGCCGCCGGTGATGCCGAGCATCTGCCGCAGGTAGCGGGTCCACTCGATCGCGCGGCGGCCGGTCATGGCGCGCTCGTACTCGTGCCAGCGGTCGAGGCACCAGCCCAGGGAGCCGTGTCCGGGTGCCTCGTCCTCGGGCACGCCGCCGAGCAGGTCCCCGATCCGGTACAGGACCTCGAAGGGGGTCATGTTGCCCTTGCCGCCCTGCTTGAGGTCGCCGCGGGCGAGTTCGAGCGCGGGCGACTTCCCGTCCTGGGTCTTGGCGATGTACTCGCCCTTCTTCTTGGCGTCGGCCACGGTCTTGATCAGCTCGAAGTCGACGCCGTGTCCCTTGCCGTCGCACTTGCAGTCCGGGATGGAGCAGGTGTCGCTCGGGCGGTACTTCGGGTTGACCTTCTGCAGGTGGCTGGTCCAGGTGGCCCGCCAGTGGTTCTCCCACGCCTCCAGGTCGGAGTCGGTCGGCGTGAACGTGTCCACGATCCGCTTCTCGGAGCGCTCGCCCTCGGTGACGCCGCCGACGAACACGATCGCGTGGATGTGCGGGTGCCAGAGGTTGACCAGGCCGACCGTGACCTCCGTGGACCGGATCATGCCGACGTAGCCGATCCGGCCCCGGATGCCCTCCGCAGCGGCTTCTGACGCCTTCTCGCGCTTGTCGCCCGCCCACACGCCGCCGGTGATGAGCCGCTGGTAGGCGCCCGCGCGGCGGGCGGTCGTGGCGCGGGCCTGCTTCGCCGCCGTCAGCCGCTTGTGCGCGGCCGTCACCCCGCCGGCCTTTTCGGCGCGGGCGCGGAGCATCGCCGCCTTCTTCTGGCCCTTCGGCGCGGCCAGCCGTGCGGCGTTGACCGCCTCGCGGGTGTCGGCCTGGGTGGCGGCGAGCAGGGCTTGGGCGGCGGCGATCTCGGCGCGGACCGCCTCGATCTCCGCCTTGGACGCCGAGCGGGTGCCCTGGAGCGCGTCCATGAGGTCCGCCAGTTCGTCCTCGTAGTCGTGGCGGGCGGTGAGGGTGACGAAGTAGCAGATGCCGCCCCGCTGGATCCACTCGATCACCGCGCGGGTGATCTCCTCGGCGCGGGCGTGCCGGATCGTGGCCGAGCAGACCGGGCAGAACCAGATCCGCGCGCAGCGCATGAGGCCCAGGACCACGGACGCGCCGGTGGCGGTCTGCGCGAACAGCAGGCCGGTGTCCGGGTCCATCAGGTCGCGGCCGCAGCCCTTGCACGCCGGGTCGCCGGTGATCGACCACAGCGTCCGCCGTCCCTGGTACCGGCGGGCCTTCCGCGCCTTGGCGACCGCCTTGCGGGCGAGCTCCGCCGGGGTGCCGCCGTCGTCCGTCTGCGGGTCTTCTTGCGAGAGGGGGCGCTGCCCCCTCTCGCGCTCTCCCCCGCCACGGCCGTTGCGCCGCAGGTCAGAGGGGGTCCGAAACTCTGTTGTTTCAGTACCGAGGTGTCCGGGGTTGCCGCCGGACGTCTTCAGCACGCGGTCGATGGCCCGCTTTGCGGCCTTTCGGCACCGGTCCGAGCAGTACACGCGCGGGACCTTGCCCGGGACGTGAGCGATCTTCGTCCCGCAGTGGCAGCGGGGTCCGGGTACGCGAACGCCCCTGTCGGGCGACGTGTCCGGGGACACGGTCGCCACAGGGGCGGGTCGTCCTGCATCATGGGAGAGCACTGCGTGAGCACCAATCCTGAAGTCCGTGAGAAGTCTTTTGGGGTGTTGGTGTTCGCGGAACGAGGTCCGGCTTCCTACAGCCGGGCCTCTCCGCGTTTCTGGAGTTGTTGAGGGTCGAGCCTGCCACACGTGACGCCCGATCAGGGTGTGGACGCCCGCAGCCGCTTGGGGCTGGTGTGGTTTGGAGGGCCGAGAGAAGCCCGCCGACCGAAAGGCCGGCGGGCTTCGTCGTGCGGTTACGCGGTGCGGTCGGGGTCCTGGGCGGCGGTCTGGGCGAGCCACACGGTCAGGGTGGCCCGGTCGACCGCGTCCAGGGCGACGAGCAGGGCCGCGAGCGACTGGCGGAAGGTGGCGTCCTTGGCGGTCGTCCCGGCCGGGGTGATGGTCATCTCCAGGTGCTGGCGAAGGATCTCGGGGACGTTCAGGAGTTCGCCGGGGGGCGTCTCCAGCCAGGGGTGGCCCTTGAGCGCTCCGTACGCGGCGCGGCCGAGGCCGGTGTGCATGTGGGAGACCGCGGCTCGGAGCTGGGCAACGTACTCGCGCAGCTCCTCCGGGCTGCTGACCTCCTGGCCCTGCTCGACCCAGGTGTCCTCGGCGGTGGGGATCGTGGTGTCGGTCATCGGTGGTTCCTCTCTGGGTTGGTGCGTCGCGTGCCCCGCCGGAGGGCCGGCGGGGCGTTCGTTCGGCCAGTCAGGTCAGCGCATCTTGTGGTGCATCACATCGCGGCAGGCTCCGGGCAGGTCGGCCACCCAGTCCCAGTCGTCGATCGTGACGCCGTACTTGGCGGACGCCTCCAACAGCGCCTGGAGCAGGCCGGTCGCCTTCTCCACCTGCTCGGCGGTGGGCTGGCTGGCCCGCTGGACGGAGGCGACGCGCTGGGCGAGGTTGCGGCCCTTGCTGTCGGTGACCGCCGCGACCGCCTTGGCGACTGCGATGCGGGTCTCGGCGTCGGTCAGCAGCTCGTCGATCACGCGGTCCGCCCACGAGTGGGTGCGCAGCTCGTCCTGGGACTCGTCCCGGATTTCCTCGATGCGGTCGGGGTTCAGCATGGGTGTGCCTCCTAGGCGGCGGTGGTGAGTCGGGCGGCGAGCTGGGCGGCGGCGGTGAGGATGACGCGGACCTCCGCCAGGGCGCTGGGGTCGAGGGCGGCGGCGGGTGCCGGCACTGGGGCGGGCGGCGGGGTCGGGGCCGGGGCGGGGCGGTGGCGGAGGGCCACCGCCAGGACAACGAGCGAGACCGCGACCGCCAGGAGGTAGGCGAGGGCGAGCGTCATCATGCCTCCACGGCCGGGGTGGTGACCCGCCGCCAGGAGGCCCGGAGCCGGGTCTCGGAGGCGGAGTGTCCGGCGGCGCGGAAGCGGGCCGCGACCTCGCGGTAGGACAGGGGCGGGGTCTGGCTGTTGATCAACTCGTAGACGATCCGGTCCAGCTCCGCGTCCGTGAGCGCCGGTGCCGCCGACTCCAGGAGCGCGCGGGCCTCGGCCGGGCCCCACACGGGGAGGTCCCACGAGGGCTGTGACGCGGGTGTGACGCGCTCGGTCACGCAGGTCAGGGCACGTGCGGCCCCGTCGGACTGGCGGGCCGCTTCCAGGACCGACCAGGCTCCGGCGAGGTCTTCGGCGGTCTTGGCCTGGACGCGTGCGACGCGTGCCCCGGCCTGCGTCACGGCCAGGAGGCGGGTCTCCTCCGTGCCCGCCGCCGCCCGGAGCCGGGCGCGGGCGACGGCGGCTTCGTCGCGGGCCTCCTGCTGGATCTCCCGGATGTTGTCGAGCGCCTTCGGGGTGAGCGCGGTCCGTTCCCACAGACCGTGCACGAGCCAGAGCGCCTTGGCCGCGAGCGGCAGCCAGGCGACGGCGAGCCAGGCGCTGGCGTGCTCCTCGCCGAGCGCGTGGGCGACGAGGACGCCGGTGGCGACGAGGCCGAAGCCCCAGCCGGTCACGGTGACCGGGGTGGAGTGGTCGCCCTGCGCGGCCAGGCGCCGCTCGTAGGCGAGGGTGGCGAGCCACCCGCCGTCGAGGCCGAGGCCGACGACCAGGGCGACGGGCCAGGGCATCGAGGCGCCGAGCCACATCACGACGACGGCGAGGGTCAGGACCATGGACACGACCGTCATGGCGACGGCGGGTCCCACGGTGCGGAACCGGGTGGTCTTGGTCATGGTCACTTCCCCTTCCGGTCGTTGCGGATCTGGCGGACGAGCAGGTAGGCGACGCAGCCGCCCACGGTGACGGCGACGGCGGTCAGGGCGACGGCGAGGAACAGGCCGGTCAGCACGCAGGCGCAGGCGGCGCCACCCGCGACCCACGCGGCGGTGGTGCCGGCGGACCGGCGGGGCTTGTCGTGCGAGCAGCTGCACGCGCCGTGTCCGGCCGGGGCGGGAACGGCGGCCTGGGCGGCCTGGACGACGGCGAGGATCTGCGCGATCTGCGCGGCCTGGGCCTCGGCCTGGCGGGCGTCGGCCACGGCGCGGGCAAGGTCGGTGCTCATACGGCGTCCTCCTCGGTGGTCAGGTCGCAGGCGGTGCAGGGGAGTCCGGCGCGGTCGAGTTCGGCGTGCAGCCGGTCCCCGATCGCCCAGCCGACGAACAGCAGGAGCGTGACCGGGGCGGCGGCGGTGGCCGCCCAGGCCGGGACCGACCAGCCGACCGAGACGGCCAGGCCGAGGGCGATCAGCGGCAGGAAGGCGAGCAGCGTGTTGTGCGCGAGGCGGGTCAGGAGCGAGCGGAGCCGGTCGGACCGGATCAGGAGCGTGAAGCTCATGCCGACACCTCCCCGGCGGACGGGGCGGCGGTGATCGTGCCGTCCGCCGCCTTGACCAGCTCGCCGGACTCGACCAGGCGCGTCACGGTCTTGGAGACCGTGCCCTTGGCCAGGCCGGACTTGTCCACGAGGTCCTTCTGGCGGACCGGGCCGCCCGCCGCGCGTACGGCGTCGAGGACGGCGGTCTCCGCCTCGGTGCGGGGGGCCGGGACCGAAGCCGCGGGCGCCGCCTCGGCCTTCACCAGGCGCAGGCCCTGCGTGGTGGCCGGCGCAGCACCGCCGTTGAGCATCTCCGGCGTCGGCGCGGAGCCGCTCCAGACCGACTTGGGGAGCCGTCGCACGCCGTTGTCGTCGAGCGTCCACGTGCGGATCAGGCGCGGGCCGTAGCCCTTGAGGTAGCCGTGCCCGCGCCACTCCTTGCCCTGCGGGATCTGGTGCGGGGCGTAGTCGGCGCAGTCGTCGAGGGCGACGCCGGACTGGGTGGTCGTGGCCACCCGGAGGCTGAAGCGGGTGAGCAGGTTCGGGGCGATCATTTTGTGCAGGCCGGGCGCGGAGCCGTCGACCACCGGGTACTGGGTGGCCCACCACAGGACCACGCCACGGGAGCGGCCCAGGCTGGACAGCTCCACGAGCCGCTGGAGGCGGGGCTTGTCGCCCATGATGCGGGCGAGCACGACCTGGCCCTCGTCGATGAAGACCGTGAGCTGTCGGCCGTCCCAGACGGAGATGCCGCGCTTCTTCATCTCGGCCTTGCGCCGGATCATCTCGGCCCACGACTCGTCGACCACGGCGTCGATCTCGGTCGGCTCGTTCGCGGTCCGGCAGATGCCCTCCCAGGGGATCGACTCCTCGCCCTTGCCGTCGATCAGAACCATGTCGCCGCGCATGTGGGCGGTGGCCATGAGCGGGCGCGTCGACCAGCTCTTGCCGGTGCCGGACGCGCCGGACACGAGCAGGCGCTCCGCGTACGGGATCAGCACCTCCTCGCCGGTCTCGATGTCGACGCCGAGGCTCATCAGCTCGCGGTCGGCGGGGATGCGGTCCGGCGTCCAGAGCGACGACACGTCGGCCGCCGCCGAGCGGGTGGCCAGCGTCAGGACCGCCCAGCCGCCGCGCGAGGCGGACGTGATCCGCATCCGCAGTGCCGTGCGGGCGCCGAGCAGGGCCCGGATCGAGTCGGCCTTGTCGGCCAGCGTCTTGACCGTCCACGTGCCGTCGAGCCGGATCTCACACCGGATGCCGCCCGCCTCCAGGGCCGGGGGAGTCGTGACCGTGCCGCCCAGGCCGCGCTCGTGGGCGTGCTCGACCCAGAACGTCGGGTGCAGGCGCTCCAGGAGCTGGCGCTCCTCCGCGCTCGCGCCGTCGTCGACGACCACGGTCACCTTCCGGCGGCCGAGCCACAGCGCGCCCGCGTTCGCCGCGATGAGCGCGGCCGACGTGAGCGCCGGCCACATCGTCCAGTCCGCCGGGGTCGACATGGCGTAGGTCGTCACGGCGGCCGGGACCGCGTGCACGGCGTGCGCCTTGGCCGCGACCCGCGTCAGCGTGTCCGGGTAGTTGCGGCGGGCCGCCTTCAGGTCCGCCTTGGCTCCCTGCCGGTGCGTGCGCGCCGCCTTGTCGGCGGTCCGGGCCGCGCGGCGCGCGGACGACAGCGGGTTCTTGCTCTCGTTGCGGGCGATCCGGCGCTGAGCCTGAGCCTGCCGCTCGACCGACCGCGCGGCGTTGTGCTCGCGCTGCGCGGCGATCAGGGCCTTCAGGTGCTCCGGCGTGCGGAGCTGGCGGCGGCGGTCCGCCTCCGCGTCCCAGCGGGCCGCGAACGGGGCGAACACCGGAGCCGCCACGTCCAGCTCACGGCCGACGAACGCCGACGCCCGG
>NZ_JBEZHV010000050.1:0-15387 GCF_040650755.1 Streptomyces sp. NPDC048623 | reverse complement strand
ACACCATGTACCTTTGGCAAAACCCCACCACACCCCCGCCTACGGGGGTGTGGTGGGTGTGAGGTCAGAAGTCCGGCGAAAAGTCTCGGTTAAGTCGGAGAATCCACTCAGCGGGGTTGCCTAGGTCTTCGGGGCAATCAAAGATTGCCGCGTCATACGTGTGAAGCCGGAGCAGTCCGAGAGGGCTCTTGTCGGGGTGGTCATTTTCGAGATTCCGAGTCGCGGCGGTCAGCATCGGATTAGTGGGCTCGGTCACCAGAATGACCCGCCCAACTCCTGTGCACTCGGCACATTGCAGCCAGGCCACTTCAAGGCCGGTCCTTCGCATCGTTTCCATGTCTGGATAACGACTGTCGAAGCCAAAGCGCACGCGGCAATTATCAACCGGGATACAGAAAGCGGCGCTCCCCGATAAGGGAGCGCCGCTTTTTAATACTGCTACTTCTTCTTGCTGTCTCCCTCTCGTCGGGAGCCATGGGTAGAGATTCCGTCACTTACACCTTGAGCCTTGTTCTTGTTTCCGCTGCCCTGGTTCTTCGTGGGCTGTGCGGTGTCGCGGGTGGCGTGTGTGCGGATTCCCTGGGCGACGACTCCGGCGGCGCCTCCGGCGATACGGACCGCTCCGCGTGCTGCGCCTGCGGTGGCGCGGTGGGCAAGACCGAGGGCGATTTCGTCACCGTATCCGGGAACGAATCGGAAGATCTGAACCCCTGCGGCAAGGGCAAGAATGATGACCGCGATTCCCGCGACAATCACTGGAGTTGAATCGGGGCCCTTGGCTCCGGTGAACACCGAGGCGATGCTGAGAGCAATGACGATGACCGGCTTGACGAGGATCAGGGCGATCATGAATCCGGCCCAGCGGCGGACCTTGGACCACAGAGCGCGGTCGACAAGACCGGCGTAGACGATGGTGGCCAGGACGGCGCCGACGTAGAGGGCGACGGCGCGTAGGGCCAGCTCCAGCCAGAGGGCGCCGGCGGCCAGGATGGTCACGCCCGACACGATGAGGAGCATGATCGGGCCGCCGCCGATGTTCTCGCCTCCCTGGCGCAGGGCGGCGGCCATGCTCTTGAAGAGGGTGGCGGACGATCCGTCGTTGGTGCCGGCAAGCGCGTCGGTGACGGCGTCAACTGCGCCCACGACGACGTGGAGCACGAGGGGCGTGAAGGCGGAGGCGCCGACGGTGAACCACAGCAGTCCGATGGCTTCCCCGAAGGCGGTCGTGAGGGGGACGCCGCGCAGCGCGCGCTTGGCGACGGCGAACAGCCACAGCACGATCGTGAGGAACGCGGAGGCCGCGAACACGATCGCGTACTGAGCGAGGAACCCCGCGTGGGTGACGTCGAACGTCGCGATGCCGTCGATGTTGGCGGCGAGCTGTTCCACGGTCCAGGCGGCTGCGCTGGCGACGGAGTGAGCGAACTCGGTGAGCGGGTCGATGGTGGTAGTGGGGTCGTCCAGACGGGCGGTCGCGCCGCCGCCCCCAGGAGTGCCGTTGAGGCAGTACTGCCGCGCGGGTCCGGCGATGGCGTCGCATGGGCCGGGGGTGGGCGATGGCATCCGGAGTCCCTCCTTGATGGGTGTGTGGAGATGGTCTCAGGCGGTGTGACCCGGGGGGTGCTGATTTGGCCTGTCGGGCCCGTCATTGCAGGTCAGAACCTGTTCTTTGGCCTGTCATTCAGGGGGTGCGGCCTGCCCGCGGAACGGGTCGCGGACAGGCCGGGGACAGGCCGGGGACAGGCCGTCAGGCAGCGGCGGCAAGTGCGGTCTTGAGGTCTTCGAGGCGGTAGGCGGTGGGGCGCTTGGGGAGGTCGGCCCGGACCGTGGGCACGGTGAGTCCCGCGTCCTTGAGCGCCTTCTTGATCGCGCGGCCAGCCATGGCGAGTCGGTCGGGTCGGTCGTTCCACTGGTTCCAGTGGTCGGGGTCGACGGCGGCAAGCGCGTCCAGGAGCTCCGCCACGGTTAGTACGTCAGTGCCGGCGGCAGTGAAAGCGTCGAGCATCACGGCCACAACGGGCTGTGTGGCTGCCTGAGCCGCCTTCCCACCCTGGATGAGCGTCAGGGTGGGCAACCCGGCTTCTACGCGCTCCTGGGCCCGCTTGAGGGCTTCCTCGGCCTTGATGTGGGGGACGTAGTGGAGGATCGCGCGCTTGTGTCCGGGTGCCCAGATGAAGCACCGGCCCGCGTCGTGCGGGGCGTTGCGGTCGCCCGGGGTCAGGTGGTGCGGGGTCCAGCCCTCCGAGACGGCGGACTGCCAGAGCGTGACGCCCACATCAGCCTTGCGGCACGGCAAGAGCACGCGGATCGGGAAGACGTCCGCCACCGCGTCGCCCAACACGCCGCTGGTGGCGTCCTGGGTGCACACCACGAGCGAGAGTGCAGTCTTGCGGGCGAGCCGCAGAAGATCGACTGCCATCCGCTTTCCCCCCGGGGTGAGCCGGTGGTATTCGTCCAGGAACACGACGATCGCGGGCGCCTCGGGGGTCACGGTCCACACGTCCTCGGTTTCACCGAGGACGGCGGTGCGGCGCTCCCCCTCTTCCAGGAGCCAGCGGAGCGCGTCCTCGGCGTCCTTCGGGGTGTAGGCGGTGCGGAGCGCGGCGCGACGCTGCGGGCCAAGGCCTCGGCCGGACGGGTCGACGTCGACCGCGACGGCATCGCGGCAGGCCGTGACGTAGTCGGCCAGGTTGCGGACAAGGCTGGACTTGCCGCCGCCCATGGCGGCAACCACGATCATGGACGAGCCGGTGAGATGGAGCGGCAGGGGGTCGCCGTCGATGGACACGATGTCCGAGACGGGATCGAGGATCGAGCACGACAGCGGCGGGCGCGCAGGGATGGCCGGCGGATTGGCGAACGGATCGCTGGTGAGCACGCGCAACGTGACGATGGCGCTGTCCTCGGTGCTGCCCTCGACCAGGGTCCGGCCGGTACCGACCCGGAAGTCGGTGTCCAACTTCCGGAGGACCGACGAGACGTCCGCGACCGTGCCGTCCGACAAGGTGACATCGGCCTGCCAGCCGTAGGCCGTGCGGACGGCGGGATCTACCGACTCCACCTTCAGCTTGCGCTTGGCCAGGGCGGCGGAGATCCGGTCCGTGGCGTCGTCCGCGGTGGTGACCTCCCGCATGTCGGTCTCGCGCTGCTCCTCCTGGTCCTCCATGAGAGTGACCGTGCCCGGCACGATGGCTGCGATGTCGGGCGCGAGTTCCGGGCGGGACAAGAGCCGCTCGGGCACCGGGCGGTGGGTCAGAGCCGGGGGCTGGCGGCCGGCCCACCACAGCAGAACGACGGCGGCCGGGACGGCGAGGATGAGGAAGACCGGCCGGTACGTGAACAGCGCGACGCTGGCGCCGAGGAGCACCAGGAGCCCGAGCACCCGGCGGACACTGCCCTTCTGACGGGCGGTCCGGATCTGTTCGGCGGTGGGCTGCGCGGGGACGAACGGCGCCTTGGCCATGCTGCGGGCGGCGTTCTCACGGCGCTTGCGCTCCTCGCGCAGCACCTTGACTTCCTGGCGCTGCTCGGGGGTCCAGCCCTCCTCGGCGCCGATCAGCTCCAGTTTCGTGATGCGGCGGCGGACGTCGCCCAGCTCCTCGCGCGCGGAGTCGCGTACGGCCTCGTACGCGTCGAGCTGACGCTGAACGAGGATGCGGCGGATCTCGTCGTCGCTCTGGTGGCTGGTGGTCAGGGTGTGGCGGAGGCTCGCGGCCAGGTGCCGGCTGCCCTGGGCGATGCGGGACGTCGTCCGTCGGGCAAGGCCCTGATGCTTCTCGGGGGCCGGGGCGGTCTCGGGGGTGGTCTGTTCGTCGGGGGCAGTCTCGGCCTCGGGGGCGAGGCCGGCGGGCTCGTGGTCGGTCATCACGTGTTCTCCGGGCCGGGAAGGGACGCGGCCCGGACGGTATCCGTCCGGGCCGCCGGGGCTTACTTGAAGAACGGCTGCTCAATCAGGAGCGATCCGGCGCCGTTGATCAGGGGAGTGAGGGTGATAGCGCCGAGGAAGGGGCCCATGGTGAGACCGGCCGGGGCTCCCCAGGCAAGTTCCTGCTTGGGCTTGCGCTTTGCGGACTTGACGGCGATCACGAATACGACGATCAGGCCGAGCATGATGACGGCACCGAACGGAGTGAGTGTGCCGAACTCCGCCGAGCGGGAAATTTCGACGTGCGATGCGCCGGTGCCCTTCTCCAGGGCGACGTCTCCGGCCTTACCGACTCCGGTACGGGCCCACCCCATGATGGTTCCGATCACTCCGCCCGCGCAGGCACCCGCCGCCGCAAACGCGGTTGCGGAAATTCCGAACGGGATCAGGGCGGACCAATTCCGGGACCGGCTCTTGAGCCAGAAGTGGGTGAATCGGCCGAGCAGGATAAGGAATCCGACGGTAAACATTCCGAGAGTGACGGTCTTCATTTTCAGTTACCCCCTACGAGAACTTTAGCGAGTCCGAACACGATGGCCACGGGTGCGTAGTATCCGAGGCCGATGGGAATTCCCCACGTGAGAAGTCGAGTTGTCTTGCGCTCGGCGCGAAGGTGAAGCCCTCCGCAGACGGCGAATGCAATGAAGCTCATTCCGGCCGCCTCCCAGAACTCGAACTTCTGCGACACCAGAAAGAACGTCCAGGGCGGGGCAATGAGCCATGCCGCGCGGCGGAAGGCCTGTCCCTGGTCGGTGTAGCGCAGCCAGTTGGTGAACCAGGAGAAGTCCCAGTTGCGTTCCTTGGGCGGGGCGGGCGGTGTGGCGGCGTCGCGCAGGTACTCGGCCGCGTCGCGCATGGAGGCGGCGGCCTCCGCGAGGGATTCGCCGTCGTCGTGGCGGTCGGATTCCTGGGACCACCAGTCCGGGTTGGTGCTGCTCAAGGGTGCCTCCTTGCGGCGCATCCGATGCCGAAGGTCCGCCACAGGTACGCGCGGACGCGCAGCTCGTCGCCCTCGATCTGCCCGGGGGCCGGTGTCGATGCCGGCGGCCACGCGGGCGCGCGGGGCGGGAGGAAGGTGCGGGTGCTGCCGGTGTGGGTCGGTCGTCGGGTCATACTGGGTCACGCCTCCTGACGCGTGCTGCGGTCTGGTGGAGTAGGGACCCGGCGGGGGGCTCATCCCCGCCGGTCCCGTCACGGGCGATCACGTCCCGTGAGCGTAGGGGGCCGCTGGTTTCCTGGCCCAAAGTCCGTCAACTCTGCTGGTAGATCTGCTGGTAGATCTCGTGCAGGGGGTCCAGGTTGTGGTCGTAGCCGGTGGCGATCAGTTCGCCCGCGTCCTTCCTGTACGTGCTCGCGGCGCCGTTCTGCACTCCCAGCTCTCGCTCGACGTCCGCCAGGGGCAGGCGCAGCGGGTCACCGCCGGCGCGGGTGCCGATCATCCATGCGACCCGGCGAACCCGGCGGTCGCGGTCGCTGAGCATCAGCGCATCTTCCAGGGCGACGGCGCGCAGCTCGGTGGCGCGGAGGGCGGCGAGGGCGGCGGCTTCGCGGGCGTCGGCCTCCGCGCGCTTGGCGTCGGCAACGCGGGCGTCGGCCTCGGCGCGCTTCTCGTCGCGTCGGGCCTCGGCGCGCTTGGCGTCGGCCTCGGCGATCGTCTGTTCGTGCTTCGCGGTGGCGGCGGCGGCGTGGGCGGTGGCGGCGGCGTCCTCGGCTGCCTGACGCCGCAGCGCGGCGGTGGTGGCGTCCTCCTCGGCTTCCTTCTCGGCGGCGGCGCGGCGGGCGTCCTCGGCGGCGGTCCTCTGGGCGGCCTCGGTCGCGGCGGCGGCCTCGATGCCGGCGGTGGTGGCGGCGGCCTCGGCGCGGTGCGCTGCGGCGCGCGTCTCACCGTCGACCTTGGCCTGCAACGCGGCGAGTTCGCCCGACTGCTTCGTCTCCGCCGCCTGCATGGCCAGGCCCTCCATGCGGGTGCGGTGCTCGTCCTCGCGCTTCTGGCGCTCGCGCTCGATTCGCTCCCGGCGCTCCGCCTCATCCTCACGGCGCTTGCGGTCCCGGTCTTCGCGCTCCCGGTTCTCCTTCTGTGTCCGCTCCCGCTTCAGCATCTGGTCCGGGATGGCTCGCGCCTCCTGGACGCTCACGCCGAAGCGCTCCAGGAGCGCGGGCATCCGATCGAGCACACCCACGCGCCCCTCATCGAGACCGCGCTCGATCTCGGCGCGGTGCTTCAGCCAGACGCGGTAGATCGCGAGTTCGCGAACGTGGGTGCGGGACTCGGCGTAGGTGGCCGGCCAGGTCTTGGCGTGCCGGAAGATCGCCCATGTGGTCGGGAACTTGAGCAGCCACTCAGCGAGCGTCAGCCGTTCGTCATCGACGAATCCGGCCTCCAGACGCGCCGTCCGTACGATCGCCCATCGCGCCACCTCCGTGAGGATCAGGTAGGCGATCGGCATCATCGCGTGCCCGAGCAACCGTCCCGGGTGCTCATGGATGGCATCCCACAGTCCCGGCGATCCCGGGGCGGACCCGGCGGCGGCAGCCGCGTTCAGGACGATCGTCACGCCGGTGAGGGCGTGGGCGGTCATCCGCACCCACGGGCGCGCCATGCGGAGCCACGCGAGCACGAGATCGGCGCTGTAGAGGGCGATGATCAGTCCGTCCACGCCGACGGGGAAGACGTGCGACTGCCAGCCGGACCCGAATCCCCAGCTCTCGGCGGCGGCGCGTAGCGCCCCGTACGAGAGGGCGAATCCGGTTGCGGCGGCAGCAAGTCCGGCGAGCACGGCGACGATCGCGATGGGGATCATGAGCCCCCGGTGGCCGGCGCCCGTCGTCTCCTCCGTGGGCGGGGTGGACTGGTCGTCATCCTCCTCCGTGGCCGGATCGTCGGTCCACTCGTCCGGGTCGAGAGCATCCGGCTCACCGGCCCGGGCGGCGGGGAGCGTGGTCATCGTGGTCACGTGCTGTCCTCTCAAGCGGGGCGGTCGGGGTGGTGCCCCGGGCGGGATTCGATCCCGCAGCATCACGCATGGTCCGGGGCTGCGTCACGGTGGCCTGTCGCCGGGGGCGGTGCTCTTCCGCGACGGGCGGCGCTACTTGCTGGCGACGTGGGCGGCAGCGGCAGCAGCGCTGGCGGCGGCGGCAGCCTGAGCCTCCCGGATTCGTGCGGCGGCCTCGGCAGCCGCACGAGCGGCCTCGGCAGCGCGGGCCATAGCCTCAGAGGCGGCGGGGTCCTGCATCACCATCACCGACCCCCCTTGCTGCCCTTGGGGGTGCCGGGGACCGGCTTGCTCGGGGCGGGGAAGTGCCCGCCGCGCGACGGCTGGTAGACGGTCTCGTGCTTCGGGTCGGGGCGGGTCCCCGGCGCCATCGGCATGGTCTTCTTCAGCGCCACGACGCACCCCCGGTGGCGGGGCGGGGACGCGGAACGCGCACCGGCGTGGGCTCGGCCGGCCGGGGGCGCGGGATGTAGACGGGCTCGGGCTCGGGCTCGGGCTCGCGCTCGAATCCGCGGGCGTCGTCGCGCTGCTCCTGGCGCTCGATCTCTCCGACGAGTCCGGCGCTGAGCCGGACCATGGTCATCACGCCCGTGGGCGTGCCGATACGATCCATGGCGGATCGCCTCCCTGGTGAAGTCAGGTAGGGGTGGTCAAGGCCCTCGGCACAGGTGTTGGTAGCACCCGCCGGGGGCCGCCTCGTTTCCGAAGCAGCACCACCATGACACGGAAAGCACCGGCGGTGCAACCACGACACCAGCGGTTCTTTTCGCTATGCTCGGCAGCGTGGAGAAGATCAAAGAAGAGCAGCAGGCAGCCGCGCTGCGCGCGGTCGCCGACGCTGGCGCGCAGCGCGCGGCGCTCCTCGCGGAGGCGGAAAGGATCTTGAATGAGGAGATCCAACCCGCCGCCGTGAACGCCGCCCGTCTCGGCGCCGGCCGCACCCGAATCCGTGAACTCGCTGGCGTGGGCCCGGCGATGCTCTACAGATGGCTCGAACAGGCGGGCATCCCCGTCCGCCCCAAGCGCCCCAGTACGCCGAGGCGCCACAAGGGCACCAAGTAGCAGCCGCGCCCCGCACGAGGCGTAACCTCACCTACACCGCACGTAAGAAAAAAACCCGCCGATGAACCCCGGGGCTCTGACCTCCCGGGCGGCGGGTTGACCAAGTCAGGTCTCCGACGAGTGTACCCATGGGCGCGCTCGGCACGCGGAGCGTCCGCGCGGAGACCGGAAAGGACAGCCGGTGACGGCTGGATTCAACCCGGACCGGTACGGCCCGCAGGTCCGCCGAGGCGGCGGTCTGCCGTTCGGGCAGTTCGTCTCACAGTGGATGTGCGACCCCCGCTATTCGACCAACGTTCGAACCCTCTACGGAATCCTCGTGACGTACGCGGACATCGGCGCCCGCGACACCAGCCGGGGCAAGCCGTGGCGCGGCGAACTGGCGGCACAGCTCGGCTGTTCCCTGAGCACACTCGACCGCACCCTCTTCGAGGGCGAGTGTGCTGGCCTCTGGCACATCGAGGAAGTGATCGTGGACGCCCCCGCCGGGACGAAGACGAACGACGCGAACATCTACCACCTGCATGACGCCCAGTTCTGGCGGGGGGAGTGGACGGACCCGCTCCTGCCCGGACAGTCGGCGGCGGAGGTGGCCAAGACCCAGCTTGCCGTGCGTCGGGCTGCGAAGCGTGCGGCCGGGATTCTTCCGAAGGGTGGGCGTAAGCGCGCCGCGACCGCTACGGAGGGGGGGGGCGTCACCGGTGATGCCCCCCAGACAGAGGGGGGGGGCGTCATGGGTGATGCCCCCCCGGGCGTCATGGGTGATGCCCCCCCGGGCGTCACCGGTGACGCTCATGTCAATAGCCCTGAGGTCCAGAGCCCCAATCGAGAACCCCAGAGTCCGTCCGTCCCTCCGTCCGTACAGGTAGAAGACGCGCACGCGAAAGCCACGGACGGAGGGACGGACGGGGGCGGCGGCGTCGAGGAGGACCAGGAGCACGGGCCGGTGGCGGCCGGTGAGGTGCCGGCGGCGGCTGGCGCCGCGCCGGACAGCGGCAGCAGCGGGCAGGCCGGGGGCACGACGGGCCCGGTGTCCGACGTGCGGCCGGTTGATTCGACGCCGGGGGTGCGGGTGCTGCGGGCGATCGCGGCGGAGGCGCCCGAGTGGACGATCACGCAACCCGGGTCGCTGCGGGATCAGGGCCTGATGGCCACCGGCCTGCTGGAGTCCGGGTTCACCCCGCAGGAGATCCGGCACGCGCTGCTGTCCCGGAAACTGCCACAGCCGCTGCTCACCACGGTGGGCGCGGTCGTCTCCCGCCGTCTGCGCGATCTCCTCGCGGTTGGCCCCGCCGCCGGTGTCCGGCCGATCCCCGCGCAGCAGGCCGGTGACTACGACCTGGTGCGGCCCGAGCCCGAGGACCAGACGCCGGTTCCGGTCTCCTGGGCGGACCGGCGCGCGCAGCTGGAGGCGGAGGCCTCCGGCCGCGGGCTGCACCGTTCGTGTGCAGGGGACGACGGCCTGTGCCAGAACCTCGCCGTCCCGGGCGAGGACCTGTGTCTGGTCTGCTCCGGCGCGGACCGGCCCGAGTGCGCCGATGGCTGCGGGCGCGGTGTGCTCGCCCGGGGCATGCGCTGCCTCGTCTGCGACGCCCCGGAGGAACTGGGCGTCTGCCCCGGGCACGGCGGCACCCCGTGCGGCCGGCCCGTGCAGACCGAGGGCCTGTGCGGGCGCTGCCGGATCGCCGCCGAAAAGGCCCGCGCCGCCGCTGACGCCCAGTGGGAAGCCGCCCGGGACGCGGCAGTCGCAGCCGCGCAAGCCCAGGAAGCCGCCTCAGCGCCGTTCTGACGCCCTTTCGCTCCGCCCGGGTCTTCCTGGGCGGAGCGGGGCTTGATCGTGCCTCAGATCGCCGCACACCACTTCGCCTGACACGACAGGAGCACCCCTGTGGGAGAGATCGAAGACGCCCTCGACCGGGCCGGCCAGGAACACTTCACGAAGGCGCCGCCCGAGACGCTCAAGGGCCAGATCGGCTACCTGATCCGCCAGTTCGGCAGCGCGCGGGCCGTTGCCGCACAGATCGGCGTGACCGCCGACTCCGTTAACCGCTACCGCCGCGGCGCCCGCAAGCACCCGCCGAAGGACGTTGCCGCCCGGATCGACGAGGCCGTACGCGCCCGCTGGCAGCCCCAGGTCCGCCGCCGCCGGCAGAAGCAGGCCGCCACCACCGGCGGCATCACCGTCGAGACCCGCGCCCGCTTCGGCTACACCGCCCCCATCGGCACCACTGATGACGGACGCTTCCGCCGCCTCACCGTCCACCTCCCCCCGACCTACGCCCAGCGCCTCTTCGACGCCCAAGCCGCCGGCGCCCCCGACCGCGAACTGCGCCAGGTCATCGCCGACGGCTTCCGCGACGTGTACTTCCAAGACGGCGGCCACCGCGCCCTCGGCCTGTCCGACGTCCAGCTCTCCGACATCGACTACCTCGACCTCGACTACTGACCCCCCGCGCCCACGAACCGTAGGATGCGCCGCGTGACCGCACGACGCACCCTCGGCCCCGGCCCGCAGACCGCGCCCATCCATGCCGCCCAGGCCGACCTGATCGCCGACCTTCCTGGTGTCCGTCTGCCCGACCTTGACGAGCTGCGCGGCCGGGGTGTCCTCGGCGGGTACCGCCCCCCGGTCCAGCCCGTGCGCCGCACCCTCGGCGCCGGTGCCGCAGACGGCGGAGCGTAGGCCGCCGCCCTTGTGGTGAGTGGGCCGGCCTGCCCCCTCTCGCCCTGTGAAACCTGTGAGCTCGCAGGGCGTTTTCCCTGGTGGACGGGTTTTGCTGTGAGCTGTGAGGGACTTACCACGGGCACCGTGCCCGTGGTCTTGGTGGTGCTCGGCGGGGGCGGTCCGCCGCCCGGCCCCGCTGGGTGATCGGCCGCAGCGGCTAGGGTCGTGCCCGGCCTACGCCGGTATGGAGTGCGCGGGCAAGGCCCGGTGCCCAGAGCGCTCTGGGGGCAGTACCACCGGGCCGCTCACGCCCCGTCGCCCGCAGCGGGCAAGACCGCACCGCGCTCCTGGTGAACGCCCTACTCTGGCGGGTACATCCCTGGTGAGGGGGCTCGAATGCCTGAACAGATGACGATCGACGGCGAGTTGCTGCGGGCTCGCCGTGAGCACGCGGGGATGACCCGCGCGGTCCTCGGCGGTCTCGTCGGCCGCAGCGAGGACTGGGTGAAGAAGATCGAGCGGGGCGACCGCACCGTACGGTCCCTGGCCATGGTCGTGCGCCTCGCGCAGGTCCTCGGCTGCCGGGACGTCAGTGAACTGACCCGCGCGGCCGTCTCGGTGCCGATCACCGACGGCGGGAAGGTGACCCACCCCGGCGTCACCGCGCTCCGGGCAGCGATGCACGCGCCGCTGTTCGCGGCGGCCGGCACCCCGGAGGACGTCGGCGTGCTCGCCGGGCGGGTCGCCCAAGCATGGGATATCTGGCATCAGGCCCGCGATCAGCGCACGGCCATCGCCTCGGTGCTGCCCGGCCTCATCAACACCGCGCACGCCACGGTGCGCGCGGCCGAAGGCCCGGAGAAGCGCCGCGCCTCGGTGATCCTGTCCGAGACGTACGCGCTCGCGCAGCAGTACGCCGCGCACATCGTGGAGCCCGAGCTGTACTGGGTGATCGTGGACCGGGCCCGGATGGCGGCCGAGCAGGCGGACGACCCGCTCGCCCTCGCCTCCGCCGCGTGGATCGTCGGCAACGGGCTGCGGGTCGCCGGCCACACCGAGGAGGCCCTACGGATGGTCGCGGACGCGGCCGACACCCTGCGCCCGTCCCTGGAAGGCGGCTCCAACCGGCTGCGCGGCACCTTCGGGTCCCTGTGCCTGCACGCGGCCGTCACAGCCGCGCAGGACGGCCGCGACGGCGACGCCTGGCGCTGGCACACCGAGGCCGACCGCACCGCGACCAAGCTCGGTGCGGCGTACGCGCACCCCTGGACGATGTTCAGCACGGGCAACGTCCTGGTCCACGCCGTGACGATCGGCGCCGACCTGCACACCCCGGGCATCGCGCTCCAACAGCTCACCGACGCCGACCCCGCCGCGATCCCCTCCGTCGAGCGGCGCAGCCGGCTGTTCCTGGACGCGGCCAAGGCCGAGCACGTCCGCCGCGAGAAGGCGAGCGCGTTGCAGTACCTGCGTCTCGCGTACGAGACCTCGCCCGAGGCCGTCCGCTACGTCCCCTCGGGCCGCGCGCTCGCCGCCGACCTCGCCCGCACCGCGACCGGCGCCCTGTCCTACACCGCCCGCCAGCTCGCCGACGACATCGGAGTCGCGGCCTGACCCGCCCACCCGGGCGAGGGACACCAACGGGGACAAGCCGTCCCCCTCGACAAGGGGGGACAGCCTGTCCCCTGACGTTGTGTCAGAACGCCCTACCGTCGACCCATGGCGCAACTGGCATACCGCGACGCCGACGAAATGCCCGCTGACCTGCGGAAAAAGATCTTCCGCGACCGGGACGGGCAGCGCTGGCACGTGGTGGCACTGGTGATCCACCACGATCCGGAGTCGGGCAAGGAGAGGAACCGGACCGCGTTCCTGCGGCGGGTCGACTCCGGCGGCCGCGAGTGGGAGATCCCGTTGACCGGGCTGTACGAGACGGCGGAGGTAGAACGATGACGACCACATCAAAACGCGCCGAGCGCACCGCGCGGGAACTGGACGCCCTGAGAGCCGGCGACGTCGCCGCCGCAGGCCTCAGAGAAGCACTCGCGAGGGTCGGAATCGTCATTCCCTCGCTCGCCGCCGACCTGCCCGTCAACGGCAACGGCTTCGTACGCCTCGGCGGCTGCAACGCGGGCACCGCCGTGCGCCTGGCGGAA
The DNA here is from genome assembly GCF_040650755.1 of Streptomyces sp. NPDC048623. Lineage (NCBI taxonomy): Bacteria > Bacillati > Actinomycetota > Actinomycetes > Kitasatosporales > Streptomycetaceae > Streptomyces > Streptomyces sp. NPDC048623. The sequence continues at coordinate 2,586 of NZ_JBEZHV010000050.1, read as the reverse complement.
GTCCTCACCGCCGCCGCCGACGCGTTGCCCGAGCTCCGGGCCAAGCAGTGAGCGCCGGAACCGTGCCCAGCGCGCCGCGCGTCGCCGCGACCGTACAGATCGGCGACGTCGTCCACCTGGACGACGGCACCGCGCACACCGTGCACACCACCATCGTGACGGACGCCGCCATGGGGGGCCTTACCCTCGTGCTCCGCTTCACGGACGGCGGCGTCCTCCGCGTCGGCGCCGGCGTCGAACTCGACGTCGAGCGCCCCCAGTAGACCCGCCTCGTGCCCTTCCCCCGTGGGGCACAAGGCGACAGAGCCCCTGCCGGATCGGCCCGGCAGGGGCTCACCCACACCCGCCGCCGGCCCGTCCCCCGTCGGGGTGGCGCTCCTCGTACGGCCGTGACGTCCCGCCACCCGAAGCCGGTTGGACGACCATGCGACTGAAGATCATGACCTCCAGCGCGGCGGTTGCCGCGCTCCTCGCCGTTGGCGTCGCGGCTCCCGCCCTCGCGCAGCCGCCCACGGCCACGCCGGCCGCCGTGCCCACCAACCCCTGCGGCTTCGACATCACCACGACAGTGCATCTGCGCAGCGGCCCCGGCTCCCGCTACGCCTCACTCGGGCTCCTCCGCCAGGGCGACGACGTCGACCTCACAGGCGAGAAGGGAGGCTGGTACCGGGTGACCCTGGCCGACCGCTCACACTCCGGCATCAAGAACGGCACCGCGGGCTGGGTGTCGAAGCAGTACATCCGTCCGTCCGTCTGTACGAGCATCGACTAGCAAGCGAGCGCGCGAGGGAGCTAGCTAGCTCCCTCGCGCGTCACGGGCCACAAGCGCCTGGTACTCCGCCGGGAACGCCTCCCTGAGAGCCAGCTCGACCACTTCCCGCTTGCTCAACCCCCGCTGCTCCCCCACCAGGGCCACCAACTCGTCAAGCAGCGGCGACACACGCGTATTGAGCTGCACGACTGCCTGAGCCCTCCGCCCACGCGGAGCCACAGGCGGCAGCGCCGGCGCGGCCACGACCGGCCCAGACGGCGTCACAGGATCGCCCCCGACAGGAGCCGGACGCGGCCGAGGACGCGGCGACGGGCGACCATCAACAGTGCCACTCATCGGTTAACAATCCCTTCCGAGATTTCAGCGTAAGCAGCCGATGCCGCCCGCCCCTTGGCGTACTTTCCGTACCATTCACCAGCGGAGCGTGCCTCTTTAACAACTCCGAGCCACGGCACAAAAGGCGTCATCAGGAGATCGGGATAGTTTTCCCGCAGCACGTCAATCGCGCGCCTTTCATCTCGGGTCATGACCGCGCCTCGGTATGCAGAGCCGAGAACAATTCCGATCTCACGCGGAAGCTCGGAAATTCCCAGATCTCGCCGGTATTCATGAAAACGCTGAACGGTCTCATGCGCGCCGTCCACACCATCGAGACCATCCTCATCCGGCTTTGCCGCGTACACGATACGGTTGCACGCGCTCAACCCGTTCTGAGTGATCACCCCTCCCTGACGATTGGGAAAGTCGAAGACCACCAGACCAGCCTTCAGGCCTTCGAGACTTTTCCTCAGACGCAGCTCTGCGTGATCCTCGCGAAGACTCTCCTGAGTTGCCTGCGGCCTGAATCCTGAGGGGATCACCCGCAGATTCTCTGGCCATCCCTTCGCCTGATTGAGAGGGACCGCCAGCTCAGCGGCCCACCCCCTCACGTCGTTCTGGCCGAGGATCGCGGACATGTCCAGCCCCGGCTCCGCCGGCTTCGCCTCGAACCACTTGGTTGCCGCGCCGCGGGGGTCTAGGTCACCGAACACCACCAGCTCGTCCGGATGCTCCTCCGCGTACGTCACAGCCACGGACACGGCCGTCGTGGTCTTCGTGGCGCCGCCAGTCTCCGAGTAGCTACCCACTGTGGGGATCTCAGTCATAACGGGATCGTAGCCGCACGCTTGCGAGCACGCGCGCTAGGGAGCTAGCTAGCTCCCTAGCGCGCGTGCGGAGCCGGCCAGGCTCACCACCGCGCTTACCGCCGGACTCACCACGAGCCCTCTGGGGCCGCCTTTCACACCCCTGCACCCACCCCTGAGACCAGAGAGAGGCAGCTACGGACGAGAGCGCAACTCCCGCAGTCCTGAGACAAGCTCTCCCGTCGAAAACGACCACCTATCAGCGAGATAGGCGCGCCTCAATTCCGCAGCGATCAAGTTGCAAGTACCGAATACTCCGGAAGACTGACCAAGAGGATTTAGCTTTCAGCTAAGAGGGATCTTTCTACGCTCGAATGAGAGCATCGTTGCCGCCACCCTTTTGCCGTGCGCTCGTCTATCGTGAGGCTCACATCTAGATTTCCATGATGGGCGTTACGTGAGACTGCGAGAGAATCTTGACAAGCGCGAGGGCCGCCCGCGCTCTCTCCACGGGCGGCCCGAAAATGCGCTCTTTCTGATATACGCTACTCCTGCCCAACGAGACCGCAAGCCCGCTCTATGCGGCCAGTTGAGTGCGCAGAGTTACCGGGTAGGAGTACTTTGTTTTCCGCGTGTTTGTGGCGGTGGTTCAGGGGGTGTGGTGGGGGTTTTGCCAAAGGTACATGGTGC
>NZ_JBEZHV010000049.1:0-18608 GCF_040650755.1 Streptomyces sp. NPDC048623 | reverse complement strand
CCCGTACGGGCCCCTGGCGGGCCCCAGAGGGCATACGAGAGGGCGGTCACCCCCTGACAGGGTGACCGCCCTCCGCGCTTGCCTCAGGCCGCCGGACGGCCTCCTGGCGCGCTGCCTGCAGGCTGCTTACTTGCCCTTGGCGGCTTCCTTGAGCTTGGAGCCCGCGGAGACCTTCACGCTGTAGCCGGCGGGGATGTTGATCGGGTCGCCGGTCTGCGGGTTGCGCGCGGTGCGAGCGGCACGGTGGGTGCGCTCGAAGGTCAGGAAGCCGGGGATGGTGACCTTCTCGTCGCCCTTGGCGACGATCTCACCGGTGATCTCGGCGAAGGCGGCCAGCACGGCGTCGGCGTCCTTGCGGGTCACCTCGGCGCGGTCGGCCAGGGCGGCCACCAGCTCACTGCGGTTCATTTCGTTACTCCCGTATTTCTTCTTGCCTGTGAGGCGGGTTGCCTGTGAGGCGGGCCACGCGGCGGAGAGCCGCGTGTAGGGCACTGCGAAGCCGATGCTGCCAGGGCCCTCGGACAGTGCCCGGACCCGGGTCTGGTGACAGACCCTCGCGCCCAGACCGCATCCTGCCCCCACCAGCGGCGGGAACGCCAATCCGGCACCCCCTGGGGTCACACGAAAAGCGCCAGTGCCCCTCGGTGGTGACGTAGCGTCGACTCCGCGCGGACCGTGCGGAGCCGGACCACCACCCTAAAGGCGGGGCCGGGGCGCGGCGACTCGCGACACGCGCCCCCCCCACCCCGTCCGGCCCTGCCAGGCTTGACGCCGGATGCCGGACGCCGGCTCAGGCATCGGCTCAGACGTCGTTGTTGCCGACGCCCGCGCCGGCCGCCTTCGCCGCGTTGCGCACGGCGCCGGCGACCGCTCCCGCGACCTTGTCGTTGAAGACCGAGGGAATGATGTAGTTCGGGTTCAGCTCGTCCTCGGTGACGACGTCGGCCAGGGCGCTGGCGGCGGCCAGCATCATGTCCGTGTTCACCGTGCGGGACTGCGCGTCGAGCAGACCGCGGAAGACGCCCGGGAAGACCAGCACGTTGTTGATCTGGTTCGGGAAGTCGGAGCGGCCGGTGGCCACGACGGCGGCCGTCTGGCGGGCGATCGCCGGGTCCACCTCGGGGTCCGGGTTCGCGAGCGCGAACACGATCGCGCCCTCGGCCATCGCGGCCACGTCCTCGCCGCCGAGCACGTTCGGGGCGGAGACGCCGATGAAGACGTCGGCGCCGACGACGGCCTCCTTGAGGGTGCCGGTGATGCCCTCCGGGTTGGTGTTGTCGGCGATCCAGCGCAGCGGGGTGCCCGGCTTCGCGTCGACCAGGTCCTCGCGGCCCGCGTGCACGACGCCGTGGATGTCGGCGACCACGGCGTGCTTGACGCCGGCCGCGATCAGCAGCTTCAGGATGGCCGTACCGGCGGCGCCGGCGCCGGACATGACGACCCGTACGTCGCCGATGGCCTTGCCGACCACACGCAGGGCGTTCGTCAGCGAGGCGAGCACGACGATGGCGGTGCCGTGCTGGTCGTCGTGGAAGACCGGGATGTCGAGGGCCTCGCGCAGCCGGGCCTCGATCTCGAAGCAGCGCGGCGCGGAGATGTCCTCCAGGTTGATGCCCGCGAAGCCGGGGGCGATGGCCTTGACGATCTCGACGATGGCGTCGGTGTCCTGGGTGTCCAGGCAGATCGGCCAGGCGTCGATGCCGGCGAAGCGCTTGAAGAGGGCCGCCTTGCCCTCCATGACGGGCAGCGCGGCCTTGGGGCCGATGTTGCCGAGGCCGAGGACGGCGGAGCCGTCCGTCACGACTGCGACGGAGTTGCGCTTGATGGTGAGGCGGCGGGCGTCCTCGGGGTTCTCGGCGATCGCCATGCACACCCGGGCCACACCCGGGGTGTAGATCATGGACAGGTCGTCACGGTTGCGGATGGGGTGCTTGGACGCCATCTCGATCTTGCCGCCGAGGTGCATCAGGAACGTACGGTCGGAGACCTTGCCGAGCACGACGCCCTCGATGCCGCGCAGCTGCTCGACGATCTCGTCGGCGTGCGCGGTCGAGGTCGCGGCGATGGTCACGTCGATGCGGAGCTTCTCGTGGCCGGAAGCGGTCACGTCGAGGCCGGTGACGGAGCCGCCGTGGGTCTCGACGGCCGTGGTGAGCTGGGAGACCGCGGTGCCGCTCGCGGGCACCTCCAGCCTGACCGTCATCGAGTACGAGACGCTGGGCGCCGTTGCCATGACCGTGTTCCCTCTGCTTTCCATAGCTTCTTTGCTACGCCTGCCCGACTGGTCGCCGGGCGGCGCCCTCCGATCGTCGCACCTACCTGCCGGTAGCAGGTAATACGGTCTTTTCGTTTTCGGAAAGCAGTTTCCACCATACGAGAGAGGGCGCTCAAAGAGTAGAGGCCCTCGTCACCCGAAGGTGACGAGGGCCTCTGCAAGCTGATGACACCGACCCGCCATGCTCGCCTCGCGGCAAGTGGTCCCTCTGAGGGACGAAGGTTGGGCCCGGGGGCTTGGATCGAGCCGGTGTCACGACCAGGCTAACAAACGCTCCCGGTAAGCGATTCCCCCGGCGCGAGTTGACTCGAAATCAGTCCCCCGGCGCCGGCCTCAGTCCCTCAGCAGGTCCGGTACGCCGTCCGCGTCCGGCAGGTCGCGCTCGCCCGACACGACGGTGAGCGCCTGCGTGGAGCGGGTCAGCGCCACGTACAGGACGCGCAGACCGGCCGGGGACTCGTCGGCGATCTCCGCGGGTGAGACGACCACCGTGGCGTCGTACTCCAGGCCCTTCGCCTCCAGGGAGCCGAGGGCCACCACCCGGTCGCCGAGCCCGTCGAGCCAGCGGGCGGCCTCGCCGCGCCGGTTCATGGAGACGACGACGCCGACGGTGCCGTCCACCTCGCTCAGGAGCCGCTCGGCTTCCAAACGTACGGTTTCAGCCAGACCAGTCCGCTCCCCCGCGCCCTTCTCCCCGGCACCCCTCTCCCCCGCGCCCTTCTCCCCCACGGGGACGAAGCGCGGCACGACGCCCGTGGAGCGCACCGCCCGGGGCGAGACGCTGCCGGGCATGGCGAGCGCGAGCACCTTGGCGGCGAGCTCGGCGATCTCGGCCGGGTTGCGGTAGTTGACGGTGAGCTCGAAGCGGCGCCGGGGGCGGGTGCCGAGAGCCTCGTCGCGGGCCGCGGCGGCCTCGTCCGGGTCGGACCAGGAGGACTGGGCCGGGTCGCCGACGACCGTCCAGGTGGCGTGCCGGCCGCGCCGGCCGACCATCCGCCACTGCATGGGCGTGAGGTCCTGGGCCTCGTCGACGATGACGTGGGCGTACTCGGTGCGCTCGGCGGCGAGCCGCTCGGCCCGCTCGCGCTGGGTCTCCTCCCGTACCGGCATCAGCTCGTCGAGGCCGGTGAGCTGGTCCAGCGGGTCGTACTCGCGCTTCTTGCGCGGCTTGACCGGGGTGCCGAGGAGGGTGGCGAGCTCGTCGAGCAGGGCCACGTCGTGCACCGAGAGGCCGGGGCGGCGCAGCGAGCGGGCGAGCCGGCGGACCTCGCCGGGGTTGAGGACGCGGCGGGCCCAGCGGCCGAGCCGCCTCTCGTCGCCCATGGCGTCGAGGACCCGGCGCGGGGTGAGCTCGGGCCACCAGGCGTCGAGGAAGCCGAGGAAGGAGTCCTCGGTGGAGACGTCCTCGTCGAAGGAGGAGCGCAGCTCGGCGGCGAGCTCGGGGTCGCTGTGCCGGCCGGCGGCGCCGGACTTGGCGTACAGGGCGTCGAGGAGCAGCCGGCGGGCGCGGGGGCGGAGCAGGTTGACGGGGGCGGTGCCGGAGAGCACGTTCTGGCGGATCCGCCGGAGCTCGTCGGCGCCGAGTTCGAGGCGGCGGCCGAAGGCGACGACGCGGAGGAGGGTGGGGGTGCCGGTCGGCACGGCAGGGGTCTCGTCGTCGCCGTCCTCGTCGCCCAGGGCGAGCTGATCTCCGGCGGGGGCCTTGGGCGCGGGGGTCTCCAGGGCGCCGCGGGCGGCCTTGCGGAGCACGGCGAGCATGCGGGAGGAGCCCTTGACCCGGGCGACGGCGGGCTCGTCGTACGCGTCGGCCTCGACCCCGTCGACGAGCGAGCCCAGGGCACGGATGGCGACCTGGCCCTCCTCGCCGAGGGAGGGCAGCACGCCCTCGGTGTACGAGACGAGCAGCGGGGTCGGCGAGACGATCAGGATGCCGCCGGAGTAGCGGCGCCGGTCCTGGTAGAGCAGGTACGCGGCGCGGTGCAGGGCCACGGCGGTCTTGCCGGTGCCGGGCCCGCCCTCGACGTACGTGACGGAGGCGGCGGGGGCGCGGATGACCAGGTCCTGCTCGGCCTGGATGGAGGCGACGATGTCGCGCATGGTGTGGCTGCGGGCCTGGCCGAGGGCGGCCATGAGGGCGCCGTCGCCGATCACGGGCAGTTCGTGGCCGTCGAGCGTGGCCTTGAGCTCGGGGCGCATCAGGTCGTCCTCGACGCCGAGGACCTTGCGGCCCTTGGAGCGGATGACGCGGCGGCGCACGACCCGGCCGGGGTCGACGGGGGTCGAGCGGTAGAAGGGGGCGGCCGCGGGGGCGCGCCAGTCGATGACGAGGGGCGCGTAGTCGGCGTCGAGGACGCCGATGCGGCCGATGTGCAGGGTCTCGCCGATGTCGGCGTACTGCCGGGTGCCGTCGGTGCGGATGGCGTCCTCGGCGGGTTCGACGGAGGTGTACGCGCCGTCGGGGCCCTTCTTGCCGTCCTTGCCGTACAGCAGGTCGATGCGGCCGAAGAGGAAGTCCTCGAACTCGTTGTTGAGCCGGTTGAGGTGGATGCCGGCCCGGAAGACCTGGGCGTCGCGCTCGGCGAGGGCGCCGGGCGTGCCGACCTGGCCCCGCTGGGCGGCGTCCTGCATCAGGAACTCCGCCTCGTGGATCTTCTCCTCAAGGCGTCGGTAGACCTGATCCAGATGTTCCTGTTCGACACCGATCTCACGGTCTCTGACCGTGTCGACGGCTTCCTGCGCGGCCACCGGGCCCCCTTCTGACGTGCACTGGGCAGCCGTCGAGCGTACGCCACCGGGGGGCGATATGTCAGGCCTGGTGGTTGTCGGCCCGGTGGATGTCGGTCCGGAAGCCGACCCAGGCGTCGGTCCAGGCGTCCGTCCAGGTGTCGGTCCGGACGTCACTCCTGGTGGCGGCCGGTCCGGGGATGGGCGGCGCGGTGCCGGGCGACGCGGGCCCGGTTGCCGCACTCCTCGCTGGAGCACCAGCGCCTGCGGCGGCCCCGGGAGGTGTCCAGATAGCAGCGCCGGCAACCGGGTCCCTCGCAGCGGCGGAGCAGCGCGCGGGCGGCGGGATCGGTGAGCAGCTCGACGGCGTCGCGGGCCACGGCGGCGAGCAGGGCGCGGCAGTCGGGTTCGCCGCCGAGGGTCCGTACGAGCAGCCCGGAGCGGTTGCGTACGGCGCGGGGCGCGGGCGGCGCGGCGGCGGCGAGCGCGTTGAGCAGCTCCAGGGCGGCGGGCCGGGCGGGGTGTCCGCCCACCTGCGCCGTGACCAGCTCGGCGACACAGTCCCGCAGCTCCCGGAACGCCCCGAGCCACCGCCGGTCCACCCCGCCGAGCCGTGCCCCGGCGGGCACGACCCCGCTGAGCCGCAGGAACCCGGCGAGTCCCGCGGGCCGGTCGAGCGTCTCGTCGACGAGTTCGAGACACACCCGCCCGGCGTCGAAACGCGCCCCTGACATGCCCCTGCCACCTCCACCCTCGGAAGCATCCGCATCGGCCCGCATCCTCATAGGCCGACATAGGCCCGACATAGGCCCGACCAGAGTGCTCCGGGAGCGCGCGGCTGAGAAGAGGGTGGGGGCGGCGGTGGCCGGCGACCGGCCACGCGGCACGCGTCCGAAAGGCGGTCGGCCCGGGCGTACGGGGGAGCCGCCCGGGCCGACCGGACCGGAGCGGCTCGGGGGAGGGCCGTCCGGTGGTTCGGTGGTGTCCCCGCAGGTCAGCGCCGCAAAGCGGGCGATCAGCACGGGGCACCCACAGCATGAATGTTGAACCGTCTATTATCTACGGACCGTTTTTCTTAACATTTCGCGTACGGACAATTCGGAGGGCTGGTGAAAGAGACGTGAACAAGACGGCACTGCGCGCCCTGCTCAAGGAGCGCCGTGAACTGATCGTCCCCGAGGCACACGGCCTCTCCCGGCCCACCGGGCGGGGACGCCGGGCCCGCGGCCTCGCGCAGCAGCAGGTCGACGAGCTCACCTGCCGCGCGGTCGACACGTACAACCGCCTGGAGACCGGGCGCTACCCCAACCCGCCCGCCGACTACCTGCGCCAGATAGGGCGGCTCTTCGGTCTCGACGAGCGGGAGTGGGTGATGCTCTGCCGGTACGCGGGCATCGGCGACCCGCCCGGCCCGCTCACCCCCTCCTCCGGCCTGGAGGTCCCCGGGGCGTGGCAGGAGGCCGTCGACGGCATCGGGCACATGGCGTACGTCAGCGACGCCTCCTGGAACGTCCTCGCCCACAACCGGCACTTCGCCGAGATGTACCCGGGCGGCAGGGCCCCCGCGAACACCATGCGCTGGATGCTCTTCGACGAGAGCGCCCGCGAGCAGAGCCTGATCGACTGGCACACCGTGTGGGCGCCGCCGGTCCTCCCCCAGCTGGGCGCCGCGCTCGCCGCGCGCCCCGAGGACGCGACGCTGCGGCAGATCGAGCGGGAGGTCCGCGCCGACGCCTTCCTCGGCCCGCTGTGGGAGGCGGGCGGCGCGCACCTCCACCCCGACGGGGTCGAACGCCCGCTGCGCCACGCCCTCCTGGGCCCGGGACACGTCACGATCTGCGCCGCCCAGCCGCTGACCGCGCCGGGCTCGCGCCTGATCATCATGCTGTTCCGGCCGGGCCTGACGCAGTCCCCCGCCCGCACCCCGATGCTGCGCGCAACCCCTTAGGAGGCCACCCCGTAACCGGCCGGCGGGTCGTCGTGGAGGATCCGCTGGAAGAGGTGGTGGTCGCGCCAGTCCCCGTCGATGTGCAGATAGCGGGGCGCGGTGCCGACGCGCTCGAAGCCGCACTTGGCGAGGACGCGTTGCGAGGCGTGGTTGTGGAGCAGCGTGCTGGCCTCGACCCGGTGCAGGCCGATCTCCTCGACGGCCGCCCGGCACGCCTCCTCCACCAGCGCGGTGGCCAGGCCGTGGCCCGCGTAGCCCTCGTCCACCCAGTAGCCGAGCGAGCCGCTGCGGAACGGACCGAGGACGATCCCGGTCAGCGTGATGGCCCCCACCAGGTTCTCCCCGTCGACGGCGAACCAGCGCCGCGCGCCGTCCACCAGCCGCTCCGCCTGCGCCTCGGGCGTGTAGTACGCCTCCTCCCGGCGCGGCTCCCAGGGCTGCATGTACGCCCGGTTGCGCAGCAACGCGGCGGCGAGCGCGGCGGCTTCGGCGGGGGACTCGGGTGCGGCGGGTCTGATCGCGACGGTGGCCATCCGCGTACCGTAACCGCTCGCGCACCCGGACCGAGAGCCCCCTGCCCTCGGCCCGCCCCCTCAGGCCCTCATCCCCCTCAACCCCCCTCAACCCCCGTCAATCCCCCTCCGTCGCCCCGTACTTCGTGTCCGCCGCCGGATCGAGCGCCAGCCGGTACCCCCGCTTCACCACCGTCTGGATCAGCTTCGGCGTGCCGAGCGCCGTCCGCAGCCGGGCCATCGCCGTCTCCACGGCGTGCTCGTCGCGGCCCGAGCCGGGCAGCGCGCGCAGCAGGTCGGGGCGGGCGACGACCCAGCCGGGGCGGCGGGCGAGGAGCGCGAGGAGGGCCATGCCGGCGGGCGGTACGGGGCGCAGCTCGCCGTCCACCAGGACCGCGTGGCCGCGGATCTCCACGCGGTGGCCGGCGACCGGCAGGACCCGGGCGCGGGCGGGCAGTTCGCGGCAGAGCAGCTGCACCAGCGGGCCGAGCCGGAAGCGTTCGGGCTGGTGGGTGTCGATGCCGCGGGCCTGCAGCGGAAGGGCCGTCACCGGGCCCACGCACACCGCGAGCACCTCGTGCCGAAGGACCGTCAGAAGTTCGTCGAGCAGCCCGCGTTCACGTGCCCGGTCGAGCAGCGAGGCGGCGGCCGGGGCGCTGGTGAAGGTCACCGCGTCGAGGGTGCGGGCGACGGCCGCGTCGAGCAGCCGGTCCAGCGGGCCGAGGTCCGCCGGCGGCATCCAGCGGTAGACGGGGACCGGCACGACCTCCGCCCCGCCGGCCACCAGCGCCTCCACGAACCCGGGCAGCGGCTCCCCGTGCAGCTGTACGGCGATCCGCCGGCCCTCGACGCCCTCGCCGAGCAGCCGGTCGAGGACTTCGGCGAGCGACTCGGAGGACGGCGACCAGGACTCGGTGAGCCCGGCCGCCCGGACGGCCCCCTTCACCTTGGGCCCGCGGGCGAGGAGTTCGACCCCGCGCAGCCGGTCGAGCAGCTGCTCGCCGTACCCCCAGCCGTCCGCCGCCTCGACCCAGCCGCGGAAACCGATCGCCGTGGTGGCGACGACGACGTCCGGGGCGTGGTCGATGAGGTCCTTGGTGGCGGCGAGCAGCTCGGTGTCGTCGGCGAGGGGCACGATCCGCAGGGCCGGACCGTGCACCACCTCCGCGCCGCGCCGGCGCAGCAGCGCGATGAGCTCGTCCGCGCGCCGGGCCGCCGTGACTCCGACGGTGAAGCCCGCGAGGGGGCCCTGTTCCCGCTGCTCGCCCGTGTCGGGCCCGGCCATGTCCTGCTCGTTCACGTCGTGCTCGGCCATGTCGCGCTCGCCCCTGTCGTACTCACTCGTCCCTGTCGGCCGAGACTGCCGGGACCGCGTGTCGGTCTCGGTTCACGCGTATTTCCTGGTCGTTACGGCCGTGCGGGGCCGCTGTGACCCATACCTCGGGCCCAGCCCGGGCTCACGCGCCGGGGTCACACCTTCGCGGGTGCGGGCTGGGGCTCCACGCCCTCCGCGCCCGCCGCCGTGTCGGGCACGGGAGCCACCGCGGCCGGCCGGCGAAGGTATACCGCCCAGGTGACCAGCATGCACGCCGCGTAGAAGGCGAGGAAGGCGACGAAGGCGCCGGTGCCGGAGCCGACGGTGAGGAAGGACTGGCGGAAGGCGAGGTTGATGCCGAGGCCGCCCAGCGCGCCGACGGCGCCGATGAGTCCCATCGAGGCGCCGGAGAGGCGGCGCCCGTACGCCTCGGCGGCCTCGCCCACCAGGCCCTTGCGGTGCCCCTGGGTGAGGAAGATCGCCGGGATCATCTTGTACGTGGAGCCGTTGCCGAGGCCGGTGAGGACGAAGAGCCCGACGAAGCCGACCAGGAAGACGGTCAGGGACGCGACGGCCGAGGCGTAGATGACGACGCCGGTGGCGACGGACATCGCGGCGAAGGTCCACAGCGTGATGCGGGCGCCGCCGTGCCGGTCGGCGAGGGAGCCACCGACCGGCCGGATGAGCGAGCCGAGCAGCGGGCCGATGAAGGTGAGCGAGGCGGCCTGGAGCGGGGTGCGCCCGAACTGGGTCTGGAGCACGAGCCCGAAGGCGAAGCTGTAGCCGATGAAGGAGCCGAAGGTGCCGATGTAGAGGAACGCCATGATCCAGGTGTGGCGGGCCTTCACGGCCTCCTTGGCGGCCCCGGTGTCGTTCTTCACCGGGGCGAGGTTGTCCATGAACAGCGCGGCGCCGAGGGCGGCGAGCACGATGAGCGGGATGTAGACACCGAGGACGATCCGCGGGTGCATGGCACCGGCGGTGCCGATGACCAGCAGGCCGGCGAGCTGGACGACGGGGACGCCGATGTTGCCGCCGCCCGCGTTGAGGCCGAGCGCCCAGCCCTTCTTCCGCAGCGGGAAGAAGGCGTTGATGTTGGTCATGGAGGAGGCGAAGTTGCCGCCGCCGACCCCGGTGAGCGCCGCGACCAGGACGAACGTGCCGTACGAGGTGCCCGGCTCCATCACGGCGTACGCGAAGCCCGTCGGCAGGAGGAGCAGCAGGGCGCTGAAGACGGTCCAGTTCCGGCCGCCGAAGCGGGCGACGGCGAAGGTGTACGGGACGCGGATGAGCGAGCCGACGACGGTGGCGGTCGCGATGAGGAAGAACTTGCCGGCCGGGTCGACGCCGTACGCCGGTCCCATGAAGAGGACCATGACCGACCACAGGCTCCAGACGGAGAAGCCGATGTGTTCGGAGACCACGGACCAGAGCAGGTTCCGCTTGGCGATCCGCTCGCCCGTCTCACGCCAGAAGGTCTCGTCCTCCGGCTCCCAGCGTTCGATCCACCGGCCGCTCATCCCGCACCTCCGCGCTGTCGGTTCTCCTTGTGCGACCGAAGCTAGGGAGGGTGCGTTTCGGGGCCGGTGGCGGAAAGTGACGGGTACGGAACCTTGCTCTCACCCGGAGCGCGGGGGTGCTGTGAGCGCCCCCGGCTCCTCGTGCTCGGGCAGCCACGAGCCGGGCGGCCGGGCGAGCCAGCCCTCCCCGGCGGTGAGCTCGGCCGCGGCCCGGCGCAGGGCGTCCAGACCGGGGTGCCGCAGCCCCTTGCGCCACACCAGGCTCACGGGTGACAGCGGTACGGGGTCGGTGAGCGGCCGCAGCACGCTGCCCGGCATCGGCGGGAAGTCGACGACGGCGAGCACCGGGGTCGGGGCCTTGGCCATCACCCGGCGGAACTCCTCCTTGCCGACGACGAGCGGCGCGGGCGCCGCGACCCGGATGTCCCGGCCGGCGAAGAGCCGGGCGGCGAGGTCGGTCCACTCGGGCGTACGGTCGTTGCCGGCGCCCGCGTAGACGGTACGGCCCGCGAGCGCGGCCAGCGGGACGTGGGGCAGCTCCGCCAGCGGGTCGCCCTCGGGCAGCAGCACGGCCATCGGCTCGTACCGTACGAGCTGCGCCGACAGACCGGCCCGCAGCCCGGGCGCGAGCCCGCCGTACCGCCCGAAGGACGCGTCGAGCCGCCCGGCGAGGATGTCCCGCGCGGCGCCGGTCAGGCCGCTCTCGTAGCGGGCCATCAGCTCCAGTTCCGGGGCGAGTTCGCGGGCCCGGTGGAGCACCCGGTCATGGCAGAGGCCGGCGCTGTTGAGGTCGACGAGGAAGGGGCGGGGCTCGCCGCGGAAGGCCTCGGCGAGCTCGTCGTGGGCGGCGAGGACGCGCCGGGCGTACGGCAGGAGCCGTTCGCCGTCCGGGGTGAGCGCGACCTGGCGGGTGGTGCGCACGAACAGTTCGGCGCCGAGGTCCCGTTCGAGCCGCCGGATGTCGCGGCTGAGGGCCTGCTGGGCGACGAAGAGCCGGCCGGCGGCGCGGGTGAAGTGCAGTTCCTCGGCGACGGCGACGAAGGCGCGAAGGAGGCGGGGGTCGAGGTCGTTCGGGGTGGCCACGCCCGCCTTTTTAACAACAGGAGTGCGTGAGTGGCCACCGAATAGGTGTTGGACCGGGCGGGGCGTGCCACCGGAGCCTGGAGCCATGCCGTACCAGCCGCACGAGCCGTACCCGTCCCGGTCCCCGTACCCGCCCCTGTCCCCTTCCCTGTCTCACCACGAGCCGCACGCCCTGATGCTGACCCCCGCCGGCCCCGCCCCGGCCCCTCGCTACGGCACGGCGGCCGGGGTCCCTGCCGGGGTCCCTGCCGGGCGCCGGGCCCGCCGCCCCGGCCCGTACCGCCGCCTGTTCGCGCTCCCCGGCGCCCGCGCCTTCACCGCCGGCAATCTGATCGCCCGGCTGCCCGTGGGCATGTTCGGCGTCAGCACGGTCGTCCTGATCGCCGGGACGTACGACTCCTACGCCCTCGCCGGCGCGGTCGGCGCGGCCGGTCTCGTCTCGGGCGCCGTCGCCGCGCCGTGGGTGGCCCGGCTCGTCGACCGGCACGGGCAGGCGCGGGTCGCGGTCCCGGCCACCGTGTGGGCGGTCCTCGGTCTGCTGGCGCTCGTGCTGTGCACGCATCTGCGGGCACCGGCCTGGACGCTGTTCGCCGCCACCGTGCTCGGCTCCACCATGCCCAACCTGGGCGGCATGGCCCGGGCCCGCTGGGCGCACCTGCTGAAGGACGAACCGCGCGCCCGGCACACCGCCAACGCCTTCGAACAGGCCGCCGACGAACTGTGCTTCATGCTCGGCCCGGTGCTGGCCGCGTTCCTCTGCTCGGCGTTCTTCCCGGAGGCGGGCGCCCTCGTCACCGCCGCGCTCCTCCTCACCGGGGTGCTGATCTTCGCGGCCCAGCGGTCCACCGAGCCGCCGGTCGCCCCGCGCGGCTCCGCGGGCTCGCCGCTGCGCGCGCCCGGCATGCCGGCGCTGCTCGCGGTCTTCCTCGCCACGGGCGCGGTCTTCGGCTCGATGGAGATCGGCACCCTGGCGTACGTGGACGGCCCGGCCGCCGGCCCGGTCCTCGCCCTCCAGGCGGCGGGCTCGTGCCTGGCCGGGCTCATGTACGGGAGGGCCCGCCGCCAGGCCCGGCTCGCGGTCTGCCTCGCGGCGATGACCGCCCTGATGGCCCTCCCCCTCCTCGCCGCCGCCCTCACGGGGTCGGTGCTCGCCCTCGCGGGCGCGCTCCTGCTCGCGGGCGCGGCGACCGCCCCGACCATGGTCACGGCCATGGGCCTGGTCCAGCACCTGACCCCACCGGACCGCCTCAACGAGGGCATGACCCTCGCGGTGACCGCCCTGCTCGGCGGCATCGCGGCGGGCTCGGCCACCGGCGGCCTCCTCGCCGACCACGCCCCGACCCCGCTCTACACCTATCTGGCCCCGCCCACGGCGGCGGCCCTGGCCCTGCTGCTGTGCGCGACGACCGGCACGGGCCGCCGCGCACGTCCCTGACCTCTTCCCGGCGCGCCGGTCAGCTCTGCCGCAGCGGACCCATCGGCACCTGCACCCCCAAGGCCGTGGCACCCGCGCCGACGCCGCCCGCGCAGCCGTCGGGCTCCTGGGTGCCGAGGCCCCGCGTCGAGGGCTTCTCGGCCGCCCAAAACATGAAGCCGAGCAGGCCGGCCGTGGTCCCGGCGCCGTTCGGGGCGGCGTTGCGGACCCAGTCGCCGGTCGCCTTCTGGAGCGAGTTCGCGTAGTCGGTGCACTCGGGCAGCGGGCTGCGGCCGTACGCGATGTAGAGGCCGGCGGTGAACTTGGCGGGGGCCAGTGGGGCGACCGGCGGGGAGTACTGCGACTTGCCGTCGAGGTGCTCCTGCCAGTTGGCGATGTGGGAGCTCGCCGAGGTGGGGCGGGCGGTGACCATGGCGTTGGCGTAGTCGAGCACGGGCACGTCCGTGCGGAGCCAGTCGGCGGTGGCCTTGCGGTTGATGTCGATCAGCCAGCGGTCGCCTGCGGCGGTGTCGAGGGTGAGCCGGGCGGCCGGGTCGGCGCCGGTGGCGTCGTACGGGTGGACGGCCCGGTAGGCGTCGATGAAGGCCTGGAGCCCGGCGAGGTCCGGGTCCGTGTTCTGCTCGTAGTCGATCTCCATGCCGACGCCGAGGTCGGCGGCGACGGCGGCCGCGGCGCGGCCGAGACCGGCCGGGTCCTCGGCGAGGGCCGCGTCCCACGCGTCGGTGTAGGTGATGCCGCCGACGGAGAGCATCACGCGGATCCCGTGCGAGGTGAAGTACTGCACGATCTCGCGACTCATGCCGACGGGCACGCCGTTGGCGGTCGTGGCGTCGGTGGTGCGGTGCAGCAGCTCCAGCGGGTCGACGAAGCTCAGCACCACCACGTTCACGGACGGCCGCCCGTCGCCGCGGTCGATCAGCCAGTGGTTCTTGGCGTCGAACTCGGCGACGTCACGCACCCGCGACCAGGTGCAGTAGTCGTCGCCACAGTGCCAGGCGCCGTACACCTGCACGGGCGCGGGCGCGGCGGCCGCCGGTGCCGCGGCGGCGGGGACGAGGAGGGCGACGAGGGCGAGGAGCATGGGCAGGACCGCGAGGAGTCCCTTGTGGCGCATACGTACCTCCGGGGATGCCGTGGCGTGGGGGGCGGCGACCGAAGAGTGACAGGTCCAGACCAAGTCGACAAGAGGGCACGACAAAGGCCCGGCAGCAGCAGCTGCCGGGCCTGTGCCCACATGGGATGAGTGGAGATGGCGGGAATCGAACCCGCGTCCAACGGTGCGGAACCAGGGCTTCTCCGTGTGCAGTCTGGTGCGAGTTTCTCAGCCCTCCGGATCACCCAGACAAGTCCGGAACGGGCTCAGTCACTGTTTGATTTCCCTCTTCACCCCGTGACCGGGATCAAGGTTTAGTCCCCTAGCTGATGCCAGGATCCGGGTCGGGAACAGCCCCGGGCTGACACTTCGCAAGTCGCTACTTAGGCAGCGAGGGCGAAGGAATCGCGCTTGGTGTTGGCGATTATTGGTTTCGGCGCGTGGTTTACGAGATCATTGCCGCTTCCTCGACACGCTTCCCCTGCTTCGACATCCGCTGTCGAAACCGATCATCCCCATGTTGATTTTTCAAGGTGCACCCTCTGTGAGGTGCTGCGCCCATGGTACGTGACCAGCGGGCACGGTTGCCAGCAGATTAACGCCCCCGGGCTCAACGGCCCCGGGCTCAGCGCTCCTGGGCGCGCTGGCGCCGCTTCGCCGCCGCGATGGCCCGCGCGGTCTCGCGCGTGTCCTGCTTCTCGCGGAGCGTCTGGCGCTTGTCGTACTCCTTCTTGCCCTTGGCCAGCGCGATCTCGCACTTCACCCGGCCGTTCAGGAAGTACAGCGCGAGGGGCACGATCGTGTGGCCCGTCTCGGAGGACTTCTGCTCCAGCTTGTCGATCTCCTCCCGGTGCAGCAGCAGCTTCCGCTTCCGCTTCGCCGAGTGGTTGGTCCAGCTGCCCTGGGTGTACTCGGGCACGTGGATGTTG
The DNA here is from genome assembly GCF_040650755.1 of Streptomyces sp. NPDC048623. NCBI lineage: Bacteria > Bacillati > Actinomycetota > Actinomycetes > Kitasatosporales > Streptomycetaceae > Streptomyces > Streptomyces sp. NPDC048623. The sequence continues at coordinate 3,774 of NZ_JBEZHV010000049.1, read as the reverse complement.
TGCAGCCACGCCTCGCCGCCGTCGATCTGGACGAAGCCGTCGACCAGCGACGCCCGGCCCATCCGCAGCGACTTCACCTCGGTGCCCATGAGCACGACACCGCACTCGTAGGTGTCGAGGATGAGGTAGTCGTGCCGCGCCTTCTTGTTCTGCGCGATGAGCTTGCGCTCAGGCCCCTTGTCCTGGGCCTTCTTCTTCGCAGGCTTGCCCTGCACGTTGACGAGTCCCTTTGCCATAGTGCAGTCATTTTCGCACTACGAGGCCCCTCCGAGGCCACTCAATACCGTACGGGCCCGCTCCTCGGCGCCCTCCTCGGCGTCCTCCCCGGCTCCCTCGTCCACGGTGACGTCCGGGGTGATGCCGTGGCCGTCCACCGTGTGCCCCGCGGGGGTGCGGTAGTGGCCGACGGTGACCTCGGCGACGGAGCCGTCGGGCAGGGTGCTGGGCATCTGGACCGAGCCCTTGCCGAAGGTGCGCGAGCCGACCGTGACGGCCCGCCCGCGGTCCTTCAGGGCGCCGGTCAGCAGCTCGGCCGCGCTCATGGTGCCGCCGTCGACCAGTGCCACCAGGGGGCGGACGGTGTCGCCGCCACCCTCCGCGTACACCGCGTGCTGACGCCCGTCGATGTCGTACGTGGCGACCAGACCGCCGTCCAGGAACGCGGAGGCGGCGGACCGGGCCTCGGTGAGCAGTCCACCAGAGTTGCCGCGCAGGTCGAGCAGGACGCCGGCGCGGGCGGGTGCGGAGCGCACGGCCCGCCGTACCTTCTCGCCCGTGCCCTTGGTGAAGGCGGTCACCCGGATCAGCAGCGTGCCGTCGTCGAGCCGGCGGACGGTGACCGGGTCGACGGCGAGCCGGGCGCGCTCCAGGGTCCGGGTCCAGGCGGCCTGCCCGCGCCGGACGCCGAGCACGACGGCGGAGCCGGGGACGCCGTCGCCGCGCAGGAGGGAGACGACCTCGGAGACCGAGAGCCCGTCGACCGGGCGCCCGTCGACGGTGGTGAGCCGGTCGCCGGGCCGCAGTCCGGCCCGCTCGGCCGGCCCGCCGGCCTGGACGCGGCTGATCTCCACCCCGTCGGCCCCGTCCCGCCCGGCCCGGCGGGCGGACAGGCCGACGCCGGTGTAGGAGCCGTCGAGGGCCTGCTCGAACTCGGCGTACTCCCGTTTGTCGTACACCGCGCCCCAGCGGTCGCCGCTGCGGCTGACGAACTCCTCGGCGGCCTTCTTGCCGGACTTGCCGTCGGCCATGGCCTCGGCGGCGGCCCGGGCGAGCGCGGCGCGGTCGACGGTGGCCCGGCCGGCACCCGTACCCCCGCCCGCGCGGGCGGTGGCGGCGGCGGGTGCGGGCTCGTGCGCCCGCTCGCCCCGGGGCAGGGAGCCCGTGGCGGCGGCGGTGCCGAGCACCCCGGTGAAGACCAACGTCAGAGCGGCCCCACGGAGAACTCCGCGGGGCCTGCGACAGAACTCTGGGCCGGCACCGGCACGCATGGCGCCCACTCTAGGACAAGCGAATGGCGCCGTACGGGGGTTGGCCGTACGACGCCATGACTCAGCGCGAGTGAACTGTCACACCTTCAGGTACTTGCGCAGTGCGATGAACGCGGCCACGGCCGGCATCAGCAGGCCGATCGCGAGGACCAGCGGCAGCTTGGCCAGCACGGCCTCCCAGCCGATGAAGTTCACCAGCTGCATCTTCTCGGCGAGCGCGATGCCGTGGTCGATCAGGAAGTACCGGCCGACCAGGAGCATCACACAGGCGACGCCGCCGCCGAGCAGACCGGCGAAGGCGGCCTCCATGATGAACGGCATCTGGATGTAGAAGTTGGTCGCGCCGACCAGCCGCATGATGCCGGTCTCGCGGCGCCGGCTGAAGGCCGAGACGCGGACCGTGTTCACGATCAGCATCAGCGCGATGATCAGCATCAGGAACATGACGCCGAGGGCGGCGATGTTCATGCCGTTCATCAGGTCGAACAGGTTCTGCAGGATGTTCCGCTGGTCCTGGACGGACTCGACGCCGTCGCGCCCGGCGAAGGCGGTCGCGACCACCTTGTACTTCTCCGGGTCCTTGAGCTTGACCCGGAACGACTCCTGCATCTGGTCCGGGGTGACGACGGAGGCGATGGCCGTGTCGCCGTACTGGTCCTTGTAGTGCTTGAAGGCCTCGTCGGCGGTCTCCGTGTGGACCGACTCGACGATGTCCATCTTCTTCAGATCGGCCTCGATCTGCTCCTTCTGCTGGCCGGTGACGGCGCCCTTGGCGCACTTGGCCGTGGTGGCCCCGTCACTCTTGTTGCAGAGGAAGATGGAGACGTTGACCTTGTCGTACCAGTAGTCCTTCATCGTGCTGACCTGCTCGCGCATGAGCAGGGCACCGCCGAAAAGAGCCAGCGACAGGGCCACGGACACGATGACGGCGAAGGTCATCGTCAGATTGCGCCGGAGACCGACCCCGATCTCCGAGAGCACGAACTGAGCGCGCATGGTGTGACTTCTCCCTGTTCCCTGTCCGCTCAGTGCTGGTAGCCGTAGACGCCGCGCGCCTGGTCGCGGACGAGGCGGCCCTTCTCGAGCTCGATGACGCGCTTGCGCATCTGGTCGACGATGTTCTGGTCGTGGGTCGCCATGACGACGGTGGTCCCTGTCCTGTTGATGCGGTCGAGCAGCTTCATGATGCCGACCGAGGTCTGCGGGTCGAGGTTGCCGGTGGGCTCGTCCGCGATCAGCAGCATCGGGCGGTTGACGAAGGCCCGGGCGATGGCGACGCGCTGCTGCTCACCGCCGGAGAGCTCGCCCGGCATGCGGTCCTCCTTGCCGCCGAGGCCGACCAGGTCGAGCACCTGCGGCACCGCCTTGCGGATCTCGCCGCGCGGCTTGCCGATGACCTCCTGGGCGAAGGCCACGTTCTCGGCCACGGTCTTGTTGGGCAGCAGCCGGAAGTCCTGGAAGACCGTCCCGAGCTGGCGGCGCATGTGCGGCACCTTCCAGTTGGACAGCCGGGCGAGGTCCTTGCCCAGGACATGCACCTGCCCTTGGCTGGCGCGCTCCTCGCGGAGGATCAGCCGCAGGAAGGTCGACTTTCCGGAGCCGGAGGAACCGACGAGGAAGACGAACTCCCCCTTCTCGATCTCCAGGGAGACATCCCGGAGCGCGGGGCGGTTCTGCTTCGGATAGGACTTGGAGACGTTGTCGAATCGGATCACGGATGCACCACGGTCGGCCGGGGGTAGGTGTGCGTGACCATACGCGAACCGGGAACGCCCGCGCAGTCGCGGTCCTGGCTTGTGTGCTTTATCCTTTTCGTCCTTGCGGCTGCCCGCTCACGGGGCGCGCCGAAAAGCTCCGGAACTGGCACAGTGGTAAGGGGAACGCACGGAACGTGCCGGGCGTTGCCCTGACAGGGACCCTGGTGCGGGAGGAGGAGAGCGCATGACCTACGACCGGCTGGTGTGCGCCAACTGCGCGGCCCCCGTCGCGGAGGGCCGCTGCCCCGTCTGCCGCGCGAACCGCGAGCGACTGCCGCAGCCGACGGGCCTGACCCCGGCGATGCTGCTGACCCTGGTGATCGCGCTGATGGCGGCGATGGCGCTGCTGGTGGCGGTGCGAGGGTTCTAGGAGCCCGCAGGAGCCTCTGCGGAGGCCGTGACGTATACCGGAAGGGCCGGAGGTGCTGGAAAGCATCCGGGTCGTGGACGGAGCGGAGCATCACGCGGTGCCCAGAGGAGGTCTCGCCGGGCGCGTACCTGAGCCCGTTCTTCTCCATCCGGTTCAGCCG
>NZ_JBEZHV010000048.1:0-21883 GCF_040650755.1 Streptomyces sp. NPDC048623 | reverse complement strand
GCACCCCGCTACGACGTCGGCAAGACCGTCAAACGCCCCGAGACCCTCAAGGCCATCGGCAAGCCCGGAAGATCTTGGTAGATAAAGAACAAGCTCAGGCCCCGGCGCCCGGTACGCCTCGCTCGGGCACTTGCAGCGCGGGGACTCGATCAGCGTCGACAGGAAGCAGGGCGACTGGTACCGGATCACGGTCGACGAGCGGTCGAAGGCAGGCATCAAGCGGGGCACCGTCGGGTGGGCCTCCGCGAAGTACATCAAGCCGGCCACCTGCATGCAATTGGACTAGACCAAAATCCCGCCCCCTGCCGAGCGGCTGGGGGCGGGTGCAGTCCAGCGCTCGCGTCAGTCCCAGTTCGGGTCGCCGACCACGCCCCAGCCGCTGTCCTGAACGCCCCGGCCCGGGTCGACGCCCCAGCCGGTGTCCTCCTGCATGCCCCATCCGATGTCGCGTCGCATCGTCCCCTCCTGGTGGTGCTGCGGCGCTGGTGCGCGCCGATGCGGTGACCGTATCGGGCATATGCCAGATGTGGCCAGGTCGGTGCTTCCGGTTTGTCAGCTGGCTTTCAGGTAGGCGCCGGCGGGCCCGGCGAGGCGCCGTCCGGGGTGCCCGTACCGGGAGTTGATGCGGTCCAGGACCGGCTCCAGCAGGAGGCGGTTCTCCCGCTCGCGGTCGAGCGAGATCTGCGTGCCGGGGCCTTCGTCGACGGCCCGGAGGTCTTCGGCGATGAGGGTGAGGCCGCGGATCCTGGCCCGCTGGAAGCCCATGGAGTCCAGGAGCCGGAAGGCGCCGGCGCGGAGGTCCTCGGTGTGTGCCGAGGGCGCCGGGAGCGTCTTGGTGCGCTCCAGGGTGGTGCTGTCGGCGAACCGGACGTCGAGGGTCAGGCGGCGGGTGACCTGCTCGCGGCTGCGGACGCGGGTGGCAAGCGTGACGACCAGGTCCAGGAGAGCGGCGCGGACGCGGACCGGGTCGTAGGTATCGACGCCGAAGGCATGGGAGGTGCTGGTCGACTCGGGCATCCGCGCCGCGGTCACACCTCGCGGGTCGATGCCGCGGGCCCGGTCGCGCAGGACGCGGCCGGCCTTGCCGCCGAGGATCCGGCACACCACTGTCTCGTCCATTGCTGCGAGCGCGCCGACGGTGTGCAGGCCGTAGCGCTGGAGGGCGCCGGCCTGGGCGGGCCCGATGCCGTGGACGGCCTGGACCGGCAGCGGGGCCAGGAACTCCTCGACGGCGCGGTGGTCGGGCAGGAACAGCACGCCGGAGCGGCCGACGCGCGCGGAGGCGGTGGCGGCGGTGGACCAGGTGTCGGCGACGCCGATGTGCACGTCGATCCCGCACCGGGCGAGGGCCTGCACGCGGGCACGCTGCGCGAGCTCGCCCGGGTCGACGCCGAACAGGCGGCGGGCGCCGGTGAGCTGGGCCAGGCCCGCGAGGGGCGGCAGGGGCTGGACCAGCGGGGTGTACTCGCCGAGCAGGTCCAGGACGCGGCGGTGGCCGTCCGGGGCGGTATCGGGGCGGCACCGCACATGCCAGATCACGCGGTCACGGCCCTCGTGGGCGTGGTGGCTCATGCCGCGGTCACCTCCTGGTGAGCGGCGCGGGCAGTGAGCAGCAGCTCGGGGCGGCCACCGGCCGCCGTCGGCCGGTTCCAGTACGGGTGGTAGCAGACCTGCGTCGACAGGCCGATCAGGCGGTGGCGGAGCGCGGTCGTACGGTCCGGGCGGGCCTGGGCGAGCGCCGCGTAGACCGTGATCCAGCGGGCCTGTGCGGCGAGGAGGTCGGGTGGGAAGGTCGTGCGCGCCATGCAAGAATAGAAACACTGTTCGAATTAGTTTGTCACGTGCGCCGCGCCACCGGATGGGAACAGGGGTTCTACCCTGGCGCTGTCGCTTCGCCGTGCCCGAGAAAGTCGACCGCCATGACCAGTCCCGCCTCCAGAAACCTGCCGCCCCAGATGTGCCCGCCGGAGTACCTCGGCAGATGTGCGGTTTGCCAGGGCGACTGCCACAGGTACGGGCTCGGAGGGAACCCTCTGTGCCAGAAGTGCCAGGCCAAGGCGCCTGCCCTGCAGAAGAAGCCCGGCGCCGCCGGGGCGCCGCCGCTCGCCCTCGCGTGAGCCCGCGGTGCTCGACCTACCCGACGATCTTTCCCAGCTGCGGACCCTGGAGCGGCTGGCGCTGATCATCCTGCGTGACATCCGCCTGCGGATCGACGAGGTCGAGCAGCGGCAGAAGGCGATGCGGCCCGTGCGCGTGCTGCCCGACGGGCCCGGCTGGGTCGTCTCCTACCTCCGCGAGCACGGCCGCCGCGTCCCCGACGCCGTCCACATCGGCGACTGCTCCCTCGCCGGCCCGAACAAGGCCCCCGTCGGCCGCGAGGAGGCCCGCCGGGCGCTCGCCGACGGCTCCGTCCGCAGCTGCGACATCTGCCGGCCCGAGACCGCGCTCGGCATCCCCGGCTGACGACCCTTCAGGCGGATCGGGCCGGGGTGACCGGCGGGTGTGCGAGCGCGTTAGCCGGTCATGTCCGTTCATCACCTGCCCCTCGAACCCGTCCCACCGCCGGCCCGCGAGCTGTGGGACGGCGAGGAGACCGTTATGGCCGAGGCGAAGGATGCCGGCCGCCGCGCGGCCGACTGGATCCGCGCCCTGCCCCTACCCGTGGACTCCTGGGTCCGCGGGGCGCTCGCCGACGCCGTCGAGGACGCCATTGCCCACCTCGACCCCGGCGACCACGACGACATCGACGAGGACGGCCTCGCCGTGGAAGGCCGCGGAGGCCTCCCCGAAGATGCCGAGAACACGCTCGACGGCCTGATCTTCGACATGCCCCAGATGCCGCCCGCGCTCTCGGCGTCGCAGCAGATCGCGCTCCTCGCGATCGTCCACTGTGCCCGCCACATCCCCAGGCTTCTCGCCAACGACCCGGGCACCGTGATCGAGGGCGGGGAGTTGATCACGCTGTGCCGGCTCCTCGACTCCGCCGCCCGGACCTAGCCGGACGTCCGGCGCCGAGGACGACGACCTGCTCGCCGTCGCGCGCCCTGGGGGTACCACCACCATCTGGTCGTCGGGGTCCGGATGCGGCCTCGATCTCGTCGGCCTGGTCGAGAAGTTCGTCGATCTGGTCATCGCCGAGGCAGCCGTCGCGCAGGAGCCCCGCCAGTGGCGGGGCTCCTGCGGTGCGGGGCCGGCGCCTACCGCGAGGCCGGCTGACGCCCGCTCACCCGGTCGGTGTGGCGGCGGTCATGATCAGGGTGGCGGCGGCCTTGGGGCCGGGGCCGGCGGGCAGTTCGACGGCGCTGATCCGGGTGAATCCGGCCTGGTCCAGGACCTTCGTCCACACGTGCTCTTGCAGCACCCAGCGGGTCATGGTGGCGCTTTCGCCGTCCGGGGTCTTCGCCGGGATGTCGACGGCCGTGACGTCGGGCTGCGCGGGGGCGCCGGTGACGTAGTGCGCGAGGGTGGCGAACACGAGGCGCCCGCCGGGCCGCAGCGCCCGCGCCGCCGCGGGCAGCAGCACGGTGGGGTCGGTGAAGTCCACCGCGCCGAAGACGCTGTAGAGCACGTCATACCCGTCGGGCTCGGCGTGCAGGTGGGTGACGACGTCGCGGTGGACCAGCCGCAGCCGTGGCGCGAGCGCGCTGTAGAGGGTGGTGGCGATGGCGTGCTGTGCGGGCGAGGAATCGACGGCGTCGACCCGCGTGAGGGTGTGGTGGGTGGCCAGGTAGGCGGCCTGGCGGGCGGCGCCGGCGCCGAGCTCGCAGACGGTCTGGTCCGTGAGGTCACCGAGAAGGTCCGCGCCGGGGCCGTCATCCTCGGGGTCCCAGGTCCAGCGGAAGGCGCCGGGGATGGTGCGGTCGGTCGTTGAGCGGGTGCGGCCGTAGTGGTGCCAGAGGTCCGGTGTCGTCGTCACCCGCCCCATCCTGGCCCGAGCGGGGGCGGCGGCGGGGCCGTTTCGGACAGCGTCACCCGGACGCGGGGGAGGGGCCCGGACGGCGTGTCCGGGCCCCTCCGGGCGGTCGGTTAGTGCGAGTCGTTGCCGGGGCGGCACGGGCCGCACTGGGCGGCGTCCTCCCACAGGGGGAGGTCGACCTCCCAGCCCTCGCGGGCGACGAGGTGCGCGGTCTTCATGACGGAGCCGTCGTTCTTCATCTCGACGTCGGGCACGTGGTGCAGGAAGTGGCCGGCGTTGTGCCGGTCGCACAGCTCGGCGTAGGCGACGGTGTCGAGGATGATCGTGTGGACGCCGATGTCGACGAGCGTGCTCGGGGCGAGCCCGAGGGCCTGGCCGCGGTGGGCCATCGCCGTCAGGAGGTAGGCGTAGCCCTGGCCGAGGACGCGCGTGGCCATGACCGAGTCGTAGGGGTAGTCGCGCATCAGGAGTCCGACCTGCTTGTCCCACAGGTCGGCTGGCACGATGTCGCGGACGGATCGGGCCGGTCCGGTCGCCGGGGCGGCGGAGGGGGTGACGGCTGCGGTTGTCATGGGTGCCTCCGGTGGACGCTGCCCCGCAGGGGGTGCGGGGCGATGTACCGAGGACACCGCGCCGCGCGGCCGCGTGGTGATCAACTGACGTGTTCTGCAAGGGGTTTGCACGGTGTGCAAGCGGTCTCGACACTCACCTCCGGTCGCTCGTACCGTGGTGGCCCCCGGTCGTGCAGTGTGGGAGGGACCCGTGCCCGCTGACCCGCTGTGGAGCAGCCCGCAAGCCGTCGAGTTAGTTGCCCGGCGACATCCTGGCGCCCTGATCCGGCTCGGGCGCGAGCATCGAGGGTGGACGCTCGCTGACCTCGGCGGACACCTCGGCTGCTCGGCCGCGACCGTCTCGCGCCTGGAGCGGCGTACCGCCGTCACGGACCTGACGCTGATTCACCGCGCTGCCGCCCACGTGGGCATCCCTCTACACGTCCTGGTGAGATCCCTGGCGCCCCCCGGGGCCATGGGGCCGCCCGCCACTAGAGTGGCGGCCAGTCCGTACGCCGAGGAGGACCCGATGCGCCGCCGTCTGCTGCTCACCGCCACGGCGACCGCGCCCGCGGCCCTGCTGCTCGGCGTCGACCGTGCCCTTGCTGATACTCCCGCCCCTACCGGCAGGGGCGCGCTCGACACCCGTACGGCCGCCGCCCGCGAGCTGTACGACACCGGCGCCCACCGCCAGCTTCTCGGCCTGCTGCCGGGCCTGATCGCCGACGGCCACGCTGCCGCAGCCTCGCGCCGCGAGCTCGACCAGGCGCGGCTCTCCTCGGTCTACAGCCTGAGCACCGCCCTGCTGATCAAACTCGGTTCGTACGAGCAGGCCCGTCTCACAGCCGACCGCGCCCGCACCTGGGCGGAGGTCTCCGGCTCCCCGCTCGCCAGGGCGGCAGCCTCCCGCGAGCTCGCGATCGTGCTCCGCCACCAGGACCGCGCGGACGACGCCCAGCGGCTCATGGAGACGGCGGCGGCCCGCGTCGAGGCGACGGGACTGCGGACCGACGCGGCGGCCTCCGCGTACGCGCAGATGCTGTGCACCCTCGCCTACACCGCCGCCCGCGCCGGACGACGAGGCGACGCGCTCGCGATGGCCGAGGAAGCCCGCCGGGCCGCCCGCCGGCTGCCGCCAACCGCGCCGCCCGGCCGCCTCTTCCCCATCAGCCCGGCCGCCGTCGACCTCTACCGTGTCGGTGTTCACTGGGCCCTCGGCGACGCCGGCGCCGCCCTCGAAACAGGCCGGCACCTGCGGCCCGCACACTTTGCGACCGCCGAACGCCGAGCCCGGCTCGGCACGGACATGGCACGCGCATGGTGGGCCTGGGGACGGCCCGAACAGACCGCCCGCGCCCTGCTCGACGCACACCGCACCAGCCCCGGAGAAGTCCGCGACCGCCCCGCCATCCGCAGCATCATCACCGACCTCGCCCGGCGGCACCCCCGCACCCCGGGCGTCCACGAGCTGCGCACCGCCGTCAGCCGGGGGTAGGTGACGTTCTACTGTGGCGGCATGGAAGCCCACGTCGATGCCGCCCCGGACACAGCGCCTCTGTGTGAGGTCCCGTGGGGGATCTGCCCCGATCACGGGCCCACGCTGACCTCAAGTGCCGGCCGGTCATGGTGCCACTTCCCGGAGTGCGGCCGTCGATGGCCATACGACCGGCTCGACCAGCCGTGCGCCGAGCTGGCCACCCACAGGATCACTGACCGTGAAGGCCGTTCCGTCACCGCCTGCACGGTGCACTCCGCCGAGGCCACCCAGCAGCTCGACGGCGCCGTGCTCAAGCCGCTGACGGCGAACTGAACTCGGCCGACTGTACGGACGGATCCGGTCACACTCCGGCGCCAGGGTGCAACCGAGGGCTACGATGCCCGGGTAGCGCCGTCCCCATACGGAATGCTGCTCCTGGACCCCCGGCTCCCCCGTGCCGGGGGTCCCGCCATGTGCGGCGGCAGGGACCGCGTCAGTGACGTCAGGCGGTGGGGCCGGCTGCTTCGTCAGCCGGTGTGACGCCAGCTCCGAGGGCGCGCCGCGTACCTTGCTCCTCCGGGCGACGGGGCCCCAGGACACCGCGGCTTCGCAGTTCCTCAAGGTCGGGGAGGCAGACACCAGGAAGCTCGTCGAGGAGGTCGGCCTGAGCGGCACGGACGTTCGCGAGGTGCTGTGGGCCGGCGCCCAGAGTGCGGCGTGTTGTCACCTGCGCATCGTACGGACCAGAGTGCAGCCCACCATCTTCCGGCTGAACTGCCGGAAGATGGTGGGCTGTGCTCTGGCTTGGTTCAGACAAGACGACGGGCGTCACCGATATTGGTGACGCCCGTGTGTTCCCTGCGGTGCCCCGCCCTCAGTCGAGCGGGGTGAACTCGCCCTTCTCCGCGCCGTCGATGAAGCAGTCCCACACGAGGCGCGTCACGACGAAGGGCGGGTTGGTCAGGTCTTCGTTGTCGCGGAGGGCGACCCGCCCGTCCGGCAGGTAGGCGACTTCGAGGCAGCCGCCCTGCGCGGAGCTCGCGGAGGACTTGACCCAGTCGAGGCCCGCCAGTTCCTCCGGAGTGGGACGTACGGGGGTGGTGCCGGTCATGAGAAGGACTCCCTTGGGGTGGTGCGAAGCAGAGCGATGGTGTCGGCGGGGTCGAGCGCGGAGGCGCGCAGGAGATCGAAGGTGACGCCGAACTTCCGCACGTCCGTCCTCTTCTCCAGGTAGAGGTTCCCGGCGGGGGAGTCGACGTAGACGACGGAGGGGTTCGCCTCGAACTCGAAGAGGGCGAACTGCCCGGCGAGGCCGGGGTGGGCACCCTTGTTCGCCGGGATCACCTGGAGCGTCACGTTCGGCAGCTCGGCCATCTCCGCGAGGTGCTGGCGCTGCTCGCGGTTGACCTCTTCGCCGCCGACGTCCCGCCGGATCGCGTACTCGTCCAGGATGATCCAGACGTTCAACGGCTTGTCGGTGCGGGTGACGAGCTCTTGCCGGCGCTGCCGGAGCGCCACGCTGTCGGCGATGTCCTCGCGGCGGACGCTCGGGCTCGCCTCCAGGAGCACGCGCGTGTACGCGGGCGTCTGCATGAGGCCGTGCACAAGCGTCACCTCGAATCCGAGCTCGCGCTCCGCGTTCGTCTCCAGATCGAGCAGGACCTCCAGGCCCGAGGGCAGGACATCGCGGTACGGGTCCCACCATCCCGGCTGCTGAGCGGCCCGGAACATGTCGGCGAGCATCGCGCGCGCCCGCTGGTCCTGGACGTCGAAGAGGTCGCACAGGGCGGCGACTTCCTCGGGCTTGATGGAGACCCTGCCCTTGCCGGTCTCCATCCGGCTGATGCGAGTGGTTGACGTGCCCAGGTGCGTGGCGACGTCCTCGACCTTCAGGCCCTTGGCGTTGCGCAGGCGCCGCATCTCGGCCCCAGCGCTGCGTCGGCTCATCGTCGGAGTCTCTGGCTCCGGACTGGTCACGCGTCGGCCCTCCCTCCGTCGGCGTTGCGCACTTGCCTTCAGACAGTCTGCCGCACCGCCCTGACGCGCTGCACACATAGGCCCTCCCTGGGCGCATATTCCGCGAGCAACAACCAAACTTGCGCCGCACTCTCTGCGCACTTGCGCAGAGAGTGCGCACGGGGCCACTCTAGGGGGAGTTGGACACGGCATGTAGTGGGACGGTCGCTCACCGGATCGCCCGCGACGGATCGGAGTACGGCCATGCGGGCTCACGCACAGCAGGACATCCGGGCCGGTGACGTGGACCCGCAATCGATAACGCAAGAGCAGCGCGAGCGGCTGCACGGCCTTCGATGTGCCCGCTGCGGAGTCCACAACCCCCACCGCCCGGCCGGATACGCCTTCAGCGTGGCCCGCGACGGGGGACGGCTCGGCTGGCCCGTGAGGGTGTGCGCCAACTGCCCGTCAAACGCAGGGGGCTGACTGAAGTGAAACAGGACGCATCGGACTTCGGGGCCCACTGGCTCGCGGAGTCCCGGAATCCGTCGTCATGGATCGTGTGGCAGGAGTGGAACCACCGCCCCTACGCCGTCGTTCCCGCCGGGTACGCGTGGGACGTCATCGCCATGCCGCAGCACCGGCTGACCAGCGCGGCCGACCACCAGCGGCAGGCCTGGACCGACGTGCCGGTCCTCGCCGACCTTGGCGCCGGCTTCGCGTACGTGTGGGCGCCCGTCGGCACCGCCCAGGTGTGGGACGTGCCCGGGACGACCGCGCTCGGCCGCCCGTGGTGGGTGGCGGTGCCCCGGCCCGGCGGCCCACAGGTGCCCGAACGCCAGTGGATCACGCCGCCGGGGCTGTTCCCGCACCTGATGGACCCGGCCGCCCTGCGCGAGGCCCTGGGCGCCACCGCCACCGGCAGCGGACGGGGGACCGCGTGATGGGCTCGATCCTCCCCCGCTCCGCCGTCCCCCTCGCCCTCGGCGCCGACCAGGCCACCGAGCCTGAGCGCCGCCAGGTGAAGGGATATCCCGCAGCCGAGCCGCACACGCCGTCCAAGGTCGCGTTCAGCACGGGGGTGGCCTACGGCGTGTGGGGCGTGCACATGTCCGACGTCGGCAGGCTCTCGCTCCTGGCCCAAGAGCTCGCCGCGCACGTCGCCGAACGGACCCTCAGTGACAGCCTCCTCGTCGTCGCCGAGTACGACGCCGGGTTCGCCACCGTCTACGTGATCGCGCTCGGCGGCACCGTCCGCCGGCCGCTGGACCCCGGCTCGCTCCGCCACGTCCGCGAGACCGACACGGCCGGTGTCGCCCTGTTCGAGGTCGGCCTGGCCGCCTACGTGCGGGTGGGGGTGAGGCTGGCGTGATCGCGTTCCACTGCGAGGTGTGGGCCGGACCCCCGGCCAGCCCCTATACGTGGCTGCTGCGGCGTGAGGCCGCCGCGACACCGCGTCTCGTCTTACGCCGACTGCGCGGGGCTGCGTGCTGGCTCGCCGACGGTCTCGACGACGACCCCGACGACAGCCGTACGTGTCCCTCGGCGCCGTTGCGGATCTGGCTGGCCGACGAGTTCGCCCACGAGGAGATCACCGACCGGATCGCCCTTGGCGAGTACGTGGCGGCCATCAGCGTCAGCGGCGCGGACACCACGGTCTACACGCTCGCCGCGATGCCCGCCGCCGGGTGCGTCTGCCTGCCCCCGGGGCCCGGCCCCGAAGGGCCGTACGCCGGGGCGGCGTCCGCGCCGCTCGCCGTCGCGGGCGGGTGGTCGGTGTGATGCCTCCCAAGGTTGGCGACGTGTTCGCGATGGCGGGCGAGCAGGTGCTCACGGCGGCGCGGATCGCGTGGCCGGGGGCCGAGGTGGTGGCGGGTCCGGTGACGCCGAGCGTCACCAGCTACGTGCAGCAGCTCGACGTCGACGGCCGCCGCCTCTACGCGAAGCTCTCGGTGTGCGGGGTGTCGCTGGTGTCGGTGCTGCGCGGGGAGTGCGGCGATCTGCCCACGGTCCGCGCCCGCCAGGCCGCCTATCTCGTCTCGCCCGGCTCGCTCATGGCGCGGGAGGCCGCGCAGCTGCGGACCCTGGCCGGCCCGGCCGCCCTCGCCACGGTGCCGCTCGCCGCGTATACCCGTGGAGTCCTGTTCACCGCCCCGGTGCCCGGCCGGACGCTCGCGGAGCTGATGACGGCCGAGCCCGGCCGTACCCGCGAACTCCTCGCCCTGGTCGTGCGCGACGTCGCCGACGGGCTCGCCCGCGAAGGCGTGGCCGCCGCCGTCGACACCGGGCAGATCCGCGAGAGGGGCATTGCCGACACCTTCGCCCGCAAGTTCAACGGGCTGTCCGGGCTGCTGTATCTGCGCGAGACGGGATACGGCGCCCTCCTCGACGTCGTCGTCATCCGGCTCCGCAAGGCCCGCCGTACGCCGTCGCTCCCGGGCGGTGGCGGCGTGATCTTCGGCGACCTCAAGCCCGAACACGCGACCTTCCCCGTGGACGGCGGGCGGCCGGTGTACCTGGACCCGGGCCTGATGCGCGGTCACCCGGTCGCGGATACGGCGAAACTCGCCTCCCGCACGGTCCTCGGGCTGCTCGGCAGCCCGCCGGAGGGCGACACCGCCCGCACGGTCCTGTCCGGGCTCGACTCGTTCGTACGGGCCATGGCCCGGCGCCTGCCCGCTGCCGAGCGGGACGCGTGGCTGCGCAAGCTCGTGCTCCTGCTCCTCATGGACACCACCAACATCCTCACCACCTACCTGACGGCGCCGGCGGACCTGCCGCTGTCCGCCCACGCGGCCGGTGTGCGCGACCACGCCCACACCGTGGCCCAGTTCCTCGACCGCGCCACGGCCCCGCTCCCCTCCGACGCGGACGGCCCGAGCCTGTGGCGCCTGTATCTGACCTGCGTACGAAAGGCGGTGAACCCATGAAGGTGGGAGTTGTCGGGGCGGGAGCGGTGGGGCAGAGCGTCGGCGCCCTCCTCGTCCACGCGGGGTGGTGCGAGCAGGTGCTCGTGGCATCGGGCTCGGAGGTCAGCGCCCGCGGTCTCGTCACCGACCTGGAGGACCTGGCCCAGGTCACCGGGTCCCCGGTCCGGGTGACCGTCGCCGAGGTGGCGGCCATGGAGGTCTGTGACGCGGTCGTGCTCGCCCCGCGCGCCAGGTTCACCAACACGGCCACCACGGACGTGCGTATGGCCGGGCTCGCGGCGAACGGAGCGATCGTCGCCGCGCTCGCCCGCGAGCTCGCCGGATACCCGGGCGCCGTGGTGATGGTGACCAATCCGGTCGACGTCCTGACGCGCCTGTTCGCCGAGGTATCCGGCTGCGCCCGCGTCCTCGGCGTCGGCGCCGCCACGGACACCGCCCGCTACCGCCTCACCCTGGCCCGCATCCTCGGCGTTCCCGCCGACGCGGTGCGCGGGCACGTGATCGGCGAGCACGGCGACGCCGCCGTGATCTGCGCCTCCACCACCACCGTGCACGGCCGGCCGGCGCGCGTTCCCGTCCAGCGCGTGCGCGACGAGCTCGCCGCCCGGCCCCGCCGCATCAACGCCGGTATCGGCCGCACCCGGAGCGGGCCCGCCGGCGCCGTCCTGACCGCCCTGACCCACGCCCTCGGCGTCACCGACGGGATCACCGAGGTCTCGACCCGTCAGCAGGGGGGCGTGTGGCTCGGTATGCCGGTGGCGTACACCGCCGGAGCGCCGACCCCGTGCCCTCCGCCGCTCGACCCCTCCGAGACCGCCCAGCTCGCGGCGGCCGAGGAGAAGTTGCACACCGCCTACACCCAGCTCGACAAGGAGATCTGACCCCCCTATGAGTGCTGTACGTATCGCCACCGCCGACGGCCAGGCCGTCACCGTCACGAGCCACGGCGAGGCCGTACCGGCGTGGGCCGCCCGCTACTTCGGCGCCTGGTGGACCGCGGAGCCGGTTACCGAGCTTGCCGGACCGGTGGTCTCCGGCGACGTCGACCCGGACGAGCTGCGCGAGCTGACCGCCGTGGTCACCGCCGCCAGCCCGGAGCCGGTTGAGTACGCCGGCGCCGAGATGCTGTGCGTCCGCGACGGCGCCATGGTGACGGCCGCCCAGCCCACAGAATCCCTCGCCTACCGGTGGGATGCGGAGTGGAAGGTGCTGCGGATCGTCGGCACCGATGAGACCGCCGTGGCCACCGCCGCCGCCCGCCTTGCCCGGGAGATCGTCCGGGCCCAGCTCCTCGCCGACGGCTGGGCGATCCTGCACGCCTCCGCCGTCACCAGCCCGGACGGCGCCACGATCCTGACCCTCGGCGACAAGGGCGCGGGCAAGACCACCACCGCCTTCGCCCTGGGCCGTGCCGGGTGGCGGATGCTCGCCAATGACCGCGTGTTCGTCCGCGTCGAGGACTGCACGGTCAGGGTGCTGCCGTGGCCGTCGGCCGCCGCCATCGGTCTCGGCCTCCTCGACGCCCTGGACTGCTTCGACACCGTCCGCGCGCGCCTCGCCTCCGGGGAGCAGATGCACCCCACCCAGCATCCCACCGTGACCACTGCCCTCCTCGCCGACCAGCGCGAACCGCTCTGGAAGGCGAACGGCAAGGAGCTGAAGCCGCAGTTCTTCCCCGACCAGCTCACCAGCTGGCTGTCCATCCCCCTCGCCACCGAGGGCCACGTGGCCGGACTCCTCTTCCCCCAGATCACGGCCGGCACCACCCCCCGGCTCGTCGACACCGCGCGCGGCGTCACCGCGGGCGACTTCTTCGACGAGGCGACCGAGGACCGGTACCCGGACACCTTCGGGCTCCTGCCCGAGCCCGGCACACACACCGCCCTGCGCGAGCAGCTCGCCTCCCTGCCCCAGCAGGGCCTCGTGATGGGCCACGACCTCACCGCCAGTTCCTCCGTCCTCAAGGAAGCCGCCGCCCGCCTGGGCGTCGTCTGACCCTCCATCACCCGGTGCGCGCGCTCGCCCCGCGAGCGCACCGGGAAGAGCGGCAGGCGGCAGCCCCACCACTACGCCCGCCTGCCGCTCCGCACCGCCCCGGATGCCTCCCCTCCTTGTAGGTGTCCGGGGCGGACGTGTGTGTGGACCTCGCCAGGGAACGGCTACAACCCGCCTGTAGCCGTTCTCCTCGCACGGAACGGCTACAGCCGTCGGAGAACGGCTACAACGGCTACAGGTGACAGCAGAACGGCTACAACGGCTACACCGCAGGTCACAGCGTTGTAGCCGTTCCGCGACTCCGGCCCCCTTCCCTGCGCCCTTGGCCCCGCAACGCTCTGACCTGCGGTGTAGCCGTTACTCCGGTGCAGCGGCTACCAGCCACTCCCATCAGTGCTCTGACCTGGGGTGTAGCCGTTGTAGCCGTTGTAGCCGTTCTCTGGAGCAAGGTCTCCCTACAACTCACGGCAGACCTCGTTCCAGCCGCCGTACAGCCGGAATCGGCCGATGTTGTGTCTAGCGCTGTACATGTACAGGGCTAGACACAATCCTGATGGTGTGACAACAACGAACGACGCCATAGCGGCTCTGCGCGAATGGTCGACTCAGGTCTCCGAGTTGACGACTCCCGGCCTTCGCTCCCGACTCGTCGCGGCGGCGTGGCGCGCGGGGGAGACCCGCGTGTCCGTACTTGCCGAGGCCGCCCGCACGACCCGCACCACCATCTACGCCGACCTCCGGTCCCAGGGCATCGACCCCGACGACCGGCCCAAGGAGGACCCTGTGATCCCCATGATTCCCATCACCATGGAGGGCATGAACGGCCTGGACGACGAGACCGACGCCCTCGTCATCGAAGCGGCCGAGGACCGCTACTTCAGCGAGCACCACACCAGCGCCGGCGTCAGCGAGTCGGTGGCCCATCTGTACGAGCTTCGGCTCGTCGTCGGCGTCTACAACCGGCTCCGTCCCCTCCTCGCCGCCGAGCAGACCGCGCGCCGCGACCGCGACCGCGCCCTGCACCTCGTCGAGGTCCGCTGGGAGGCCCTGAGCACCGCCACCGCGTGGAAGGCCGCCCACCACGCCTATGTCGTCGCGGTCGATGCCGCCCACACCGCGATCGACACCTGGGCCGCCGCCGCCCGTGCCGCCGTCGACTTCGGTTGGTTCCCGGTCCGGCGCGCCGAGCAGGTCTACGAGCAGGAGATTCTCGGCGCCGGCTTCCCGCCCCTGGAGCAGCTGACGCTGGACGTCGACTCCGAGGCCAAGCAGCTGCACGAGCGGCTGACCCGCACCCACGAGCACCGCATCGGCCTGGCCGACCAGACCCTCCACGCCGAGCCCGCCACCCGCTGACCACCCCCGGACCGAAGGGACCCCGCACCATGACCGAGCACACCGTCAGCCCCACCAACCCCCTGTACGTGACCGGCGCGAGCCACTACCGCATGCCGTTCACCGGCTTCCTCACCCCCGACAACCCCCGCTTCGAGGTCATGCAGGAGACGTTCAAGCCCGAGCACCACCGCCCCGACGGCTACGGGCTCGGCTTCCTGGAGTCCGAGGAGTACTCCGTCCTCTACGTCGGATCCGTCCAGCAGATCGAGGAGTACCGCGCCAGCGGCGGCGTCCTCGACACCTCCCAGGGCGTCATGTACGCCTTCTGGCCCCGCGGCGAGGGCTGGGAAGACTACGTCCCCGCCAACACCTGGAACACCGGCGGCGAGGGCATCGTGACCACCTTCGACCACCCCCTCGGCGGACGCATCACCGTCTGGGAGTGGCTGGACACCAAGGACGACGGCACCACGGAACCGATGGTCGGCTTTCACTGCGAGCGCTGCCACCGCGACTCGAAGTTCGACCACGAGACCCACATGACCAACACCGGCCCCCAGAGTCGCCGCTGGATGGGACGCCAGGCCCGCGCCCACATCCACCAGCACACCACGAAGTGCCGGCCCGTCGACCCCCGTTTCGCCGAAGCAGCCCAGCAGGCCGCCAACGCCCACTACGGCGGCAACAACCCCACCGTCACCTGGGAATCGCGCTGCGCCACCAAGGGCCCCTGCGCCCAGATCCGCCAGCTGCGCGCCCGCGCCTGACGTAAGGCCTTCCGCAGCACGAAAGCGGTGTCCGGAGCCAAGGGAAAGTTGGCTCCGGACACCGCCGAACCGAAGCGTACGAGACCACAACCGGAATCAAGACGTAGGGCGTCCGACTCCACCAGGAGCGGGCGCCCTACGCCGTTGTCACCGATCTCGTGCCCCGTGATCGGTGACAACGGCTACAACGGCGACAGTGCAGGTCAGCGCCCGCTTGGCAGTTCCGAGGCGTGCGCGCTGCAGGCCTTGGTCAGGCCTCTGACCTGCGCTGTAGCCGTCCTTTCGGCCCCTGGCCTTCCCGATCGTTCCGATCATGGCTCTGACCTGGGCTGTAACCGTTGTAGCCGTTGTAGCCGTTCGTTGAGAGGGTTCGCGATAGCGGGTCCGGAGCCAGGCCGGTGGCTCCGGACCTGACCACGTGCCTCTACTGCCCAGACGCGGGGGAGGGGTTCCTGGGGCAGTCGTCCGAGGGGACCCAGCGGCAGGTCAGTTCGCTGCCGCCGCAGTACGGGCAGGGCCTGGTGGTGGAGGTCACGGGCAGACCGTGGACCCAGCGCAGACAGGGCTTGGCCCGGAACGGACCGCGGTCTGTGGCGGGATGGTGCAGCGCGGGAAGCCGGGCCCACCGGCGCTCGGCGGCCGTCGCCTCCTCGACGTCCTCGCCGGCCGCGTCCGGCGCGTGCAGCTCCAGCCAGTACTCCAGCGGGTCGGCGTCGCGGCCGTCCGCCAGGCCGGGGACCTTCAGGGCCTCCGCGACGTCGGCGAGCCACTGCCGGGGCGAGGCCTCTCGGCCGGTCGTACGGCGTGCCTCCCAGTCGGCCATCAGCCGGGCCAGGCGGATCGTCTCCGGGTAGACGACGGCGGGCGCTGCCTGCCGGCGGCGCAGTCGGGCGCCGACTCCGAGAGTGTCCTCCCGCCGTCGCCACACGTCCCGCAGCGCCCGCAGTTTCGAGGCCCACCACCACAGCATCACCTGATGAGCGTCGGCCACGAGGGCGTCACCGGCAGGGCCCATCCGGTGGTCGAAGCGCCGATGGTGCTGGAGCGCGGCGCCGATCTCCGGCACCGGGGTGGTGTCGATGAGATATCCGCCGTCGTCGCCGCACTCCCAGCGCCGTCCGCACGAGCAGGGTCGCCACCTGTGCCCTGCCGCGACCAGCCAGGCACCGTCCTCCAGGCAGAGGGGACACGCCTTCAGCGGGCCGTTGCCGACTCCCTCCGGCCACACGGTCAACTCGACCGCGGCCTCCTCGCCCCCGGACTGCTGCGCTGCGGCCAGCCCAGGAAGGGCACGGTGCAGCTGCTCCTCCTCGCGGCCGGTCAGCACGGCCAGGCGGGCGACGGCGGAGGCATTGAGCAGCACCTCGTGGACGCCGGGCCGGAGCTGCGCTCGAGTACGGGCCGGCAGCCGTCCGTGGTGGAGCGCTTTGAGGAGCCGCTGCGCGCCCAGGCCGTTCGCGGACGCCGTGCGGGCAAGGAAGGACGCGTTCGTCTCCCCGTGGATGAGCGGGACGCGGATCGGCAGGTCCGCCGGCTTCAACGGCTTTGTTCGCGAGGGGGCCCGCCGGGGGCCCGTCGTGCTGTCGGTCATGCGCCGACCGTGGCACACCACGACGACAGTAGGGGCGCGCTGCCGGTGATCTGACGACGCGGGGGAGGGGGTCCGCCAACGATCTTGATCGTTGGGCGCCTCCGGTACCGTGGACGCGGAGCCACGTGCGGAAGGGGGGACGGACGGTGGGGCGACTGCACCGGCGGCTGTGGAGCCGGTTCGTGGTGTGGCTGCGCGATGTCCTGCCCTGGTGCGAGGACCCGCTGGCAGTGACCGAGCGTCCGACTGTGCCCCTGGAAGAGATCATGTGGCGCATGGGCGCGGGCCCGAGCAACTGGCGCAACCCCGACTGCCGACACCGCGGCACCCTCGCGGTGTTCCGGCCGCTGCCGATGCCCGTTGCCGTGCGGGCGCCGCTCCACGGTATCCAGCTCGCCCACTGCGTGTTCTGCGAAGGCTGGGTCTACCGGCGCACCTGGCTGCCGTGGCCGGGCGAGGAGAGCGGCGACTACCCGGACGTGCGGCCCGACCTCGCCCACCACCTGCGGCGCCGCATCATGAGCCGGCGCGCCGAGCAGCTCCTCACCGACGACGACGTCCTCCGCTGGCAGCGGGCGCTTACCCGGCTCGCCGCCCAGGCCCCGCACGTCTCCCGAGACTGGCTGCCCGCCCCGCAGGCCATGGCCGACCTCGCCGATCGGGCGAGCCGGGACTGGGATGCCGCGAACCTGTGGGGACGGATCTAGCAGCCCTCGGCGGACACCGGGGCAAGGACTTCACCGCGCCCGACCATGTAGGTCACCATCGCGCCGGGCACCTCCCGGGACGGGACCGGCCCGACCACGGAGGCTGGCAGCGTCTCGTCGTGATCCGCCAGGATCGCCGCCAGACGCTCCCCGGCATCAGCCGGGCCCGTCACCGCCACTCGCACGTCGCAGGCCCTCCAGAAGGCCGCGTACGGCCGCCCCAGAGTCTCGCGGCGCCGCCCCCGGCTCTGCCCGGGGCGCCCCGCGTCCGGTGTCTCGGCCATGCGCTTCAGGGTCAGCCACACCCGGTCAGCCGTTCCCGGCGGCCACGGCGTGCGCAACTCACCTGTGGTCGGGTCAAGTTCACCACGCCACTGCGCGTACCGGGACGCCACGTCGTCCGGCCACCGCATCCCCCCGCTCCACCCGGTTCCAACGCCGGCGAGCGCGCCCATCTCGACCCGATGCCCCAGCTCGGCCAGGCGCTCGCGGACCTGACCCAGCGGCCCCCACACAATCCACCGCCGCCCGGCGAAGGACTTCGTCAGCTTGGCCGCGCCGAGCTCCGGTGAGACGGCCTCCTCGGGCACGCCCTTGGTACGGGGGCCGGCCAGCCGTACGAGCACGTCCAGGAGCCGCTTGCCGTTCTCGTCGACCACGTGCACCCGGCCGGCGAGCGGGGGCCGCCTCCTGCCCGACGGGGTCGGCTCGGCGGCCACCAGCTCCACCCACGTCACCGCCAGCGGCCCGGCCTCGAACAGGTGGCGTGCCCAGGCGGCGTTCTCGGCGCGCCGCTCCCTGAGTTCGATCTGGGTGTCCACCACCGACGCGATCCGCCAGCACATCGCGCACAGGTACCGGCCCTGCCGCTCCTGGAGCGGCAGCTGACAGTGCGCGCCGCAGTCCGTGCACACCCGCACCGTCGCCGACCGGCGCGACGCGGCGGACGCCAGCTGCACGCCGGAGGCCTTCGTCGGCCGCGACTCCGCGACGTCGTACAGCTCGACGTCCATCTTCTTGTCCCGGAAGTCCCGGCCCGCTACGTATCCGCGAACCGGTCCGGCCGGCTCCCGGGGGAGGTCCGCGCGCGCCATCTGGGTCCGCGTCGCCAGATGCCATGGCACCTCGCTCCACCGGCTGTACCAGGGGCGCGCCTTCGGCGCGGTCACCGGCACGGCCGCGGGCTGCTTCGTCTCCTGCTGCTCCGTCACGTTACGTCGCCTCCAAGAGGGTTGGGCGGCGCCTTCGACAACGCCGCCTCCGAGGGGGACGGTAGACCCGTCCGCCCCCCGAGCGCAACTCACACAGGGCTTTGACCAGCGCTTTTCTGGTTTGCAACCTGCTGACGCAAGGTCGCTCCGGCTTTGATCCCTCGCTCCAGACCGCCCCGCCACACATCACCCACCGTGGTCACTTGGAAGGCCAAGTCCAGGTACTCACGCAGCGGCCCCGACAGCTTCCCGCGCCCGCCGTACTCCGACACCAGCCAGCGCGGCGGGACGATCCCCGGGTGGCGGTCCCGCCAGTCCCGCAGTGCCGCAATCGGCTGCGCCGACGTGTGCCAGCACGCCGCGTACACCCTGCGGGCCAGCGGCTGAGGAACCCGCAGCGGCACCATCTTGGGGTACCCGCCATCCCGCGACCCGGGCCACCGCCCCGGGTCCATCGCCTCCTCCGGCACCGCCGGCCAGCGCCGGTCCCACCAACCGCGGGCCCTCAACTCCAGCTCGATGCCGTGCATGGCGAGCACGTCGATCGTGTCGAGCAGTTCGCCGGCCTGCCGCAGCCGCGCGAGCTCCTGGCGCCACGCCGCCCGCACCTGCGCCGCCTCCACCCGGCGCAGTCCCGACACGTCCCACCGCTCGTCTTCCGCGAGCACCAGGCGGTACTCCTTCTGCGCCTTGACCTCAGCGGTCAGCCGCTCGCGCGTACCGTCCGAAACCTTCGCCGTCACAGGGTGCTTCCCCAACTTGTCCATGTACCCATCGTCCCATTCCCAGTTTGCAAACTGCGGCACTTTGGCGATGCAACCCCCACGCGGGGGAAGGGTGCGCCCGGGGCGGGGGCGCACCGGTCCGGCCACCAAGGCGGGAGGGAGGCGCAGCGCGGCACAGCAGGGGCGCAGCTGCGGCAAGGGCGGGGGAGCAGCCGCGGCGCCGCGTGGGCGCGCCTCAGAGCCCTTTCTGGGGGCCGGGGCCCGTGGGGCGCCGCCGGGGGGCGGGGCCGGCCCGCTGCGCGGCCCGCCGCCGCCCCTGTGGGGGTACCGCCCGCAGGGCCAGGGTCGGGCACTCCGCTGCGCTCCGGGCCCTTGCGTTGGTCGTCCGGATCGGGCACTCCGCTTGCGCTCCGGCCCTCGGCGCGGTGCGCCGCCGGACTCGTCGGTCGGGTGCTGAGCACCCTCCCCTCTGCCGACCGGACCGACTCCGCCGCTGCGCTCCGGAGTCTCGGCGCAAGCGCCGCCGGTCGGCGTCCCCGGACGCTTGCGCGTCCGGGCGGCGGCGCCCCACGGGCCCCGGCCCCCAGAGTCACCCATGCGTGTTGACCTGCGGAAACGCTCCAAAAAGACCCCCGACATGGACAGAATCCTGGTACAGTTTTCTTATTGGCAGGCAGTGGCAGTCAGCCAACAAATCCGAGCAAACCACCCCCATCTGAGGGAGAACCATGTCCGTGCAGGAAAAGACGACTCCGGCGACCCAGAACGCGGAGTTCTCCGCGACCCACGGAGAGATCACCGCAGCGCTCAAGACGGCGGAGTTCGGCATCGACCCGAAGGCGCCGCACCTCGCGCAGCGTGGCGTCATCATCGAGACCGCCGACGGTCAAGTCACCTTCACTGCCCACGACTTCGACACCGCCGTGCGCGTCACCGTGCCGTGCGCGACCGGCCGGACCGCCGGCACCTCGCTCCTGGACCACGCGGAGCTCAGTCGCACCCTCGCCGCCCTGGTCGCGGGCGAGCCCAAGAGCACCGCCACCCACACCCCGGTCACCCTGACCGGAGACGTGCTCGCCGCCGGGGCCATGGCCGTCCCGGTCACCCGGTACGACCTCAGCTCGTACCCCCCGGCCGCCACGCCCACCCCGGCCCAGATCACCGTGGACGGGCCCACCCTCCTGGCCCAGATCACCCGCGTCCTGCCCGCCGTAGGCACCGACGACACTCTGCCCACCCTGACCGGCGTCCAGTTCACCGCCGCCGCCGACTCCCTCGCCCTCGCAGCGACCGACCGCTACCGCTTCGCCGTCGCCGACGTCCCCACCCAGTCCGTGCCGGACACCGCCGCCCTGCCGGACGACATGAACGTCCCCGGCCACGTCCTGCGACGGCTCACCACCCCACTCAAGAGCCACCCCGGACCGGTCGGCATCGGCGTCTGCGAGAGCGGCGACTACGCCACCTTCACCCTCGGCCAGGTCACGCTCACCACCCGTCTGCTCGACGGCCGCCTGCCCCGCTACAACAAGCTGTTCCCGAAGCAGGCGGCCGCCTCCCTTCAGATCGGCCGCGCCGCACTCGTCAACGCGACCAAGAAGTGCAGCGCCATCATCAAGGCCAAGCGCGAAGACAAGCTCACCCCGGTCAGCCTGCTGTGGGACCGTGACGGCAATCTCACCCTCGCCCCCGCGCTCTCCGAGGCGGCTGACCGCGCCCGTCTGAAGGGCGCCCCGCTCCCGTTCACCGCAGTCGGGGGCGACGTCACCGAGCTCCACCGCAGCTTCCAGTCCCTCAACCACGCCTACCTCGCCGACGCGCTCGCCTGCTTCACCGGCGACACCGTCACCTTCCACCTGCCCGGCGCCGAGGAGGGCCAGGGGCTGCGGAAGCCGATCACGGTCACCGACGGGCCGGACATCCACGGGGAGGGCTACAGCCACCTCCTGATGCCGGTCCGCCTGGACCACACCTGGGACCTGTAGCCCCCACACCGGCTCTGGGGCACGCCCCACGCCCCAGCGCCGGGTCTTCCTAGTTTGCAAACCTAATCGCCACAGCGCGAGACGACGCGGGGGAGGGGTGCCCGCCCGCACCCCCGGGACCACCGAACACCACCTCACCGGAAGGCACTTCGTGACCGCCACCGACACCTACTACGGCCCCTTCGAGGTCGACGGCGTCAAGCTCCGTCCGGTCTTCGACCCGGTGCTGCGCACCTTCGCCGTCCAGCTCTGGAAGGACGGCGAGCCCGCCGGGATCCACGGACTGACCAAGCCCTACCAGTACGCCGACGAGGCCGTCGAGGAGATCAACGACTACCTCGCCAAGGAGGGCATCCGACGCCTCACCCTGCCAGAGATGGTCCGCCTGTACGGCGCTCTCCTACGGGACAAGAACCCCAACGGAGCCGACTTCCAGATCTTCCTGATGCAGATCCGGGACGCGCAGAAGAAGTGACCCTTGGCCGCCGGGGCGGGCGGGATCCCCGCCCGCCCCGGCGGCCGACGGCGCGAAGCGCCGGCGGTTCCGCTCGGCGCAACTCACCCCCAGACCCCAACAGTTGACGATGCATCAGACACGGGAGGGAGGCGCAGAGCGCCGACCCAGCGGTGCGGGGCGCGGCGCGCCCCGTTACCCGCTCCGCGGGCTTCCGGGCCGTGGAGGCCTCGGCGCGGCTCGCGGTGGCCACGGCGGCGCGGATGGGCGACGGGCTCCT
>NZ_JBEZHV010000047.1:0-24805 GCF_040650755.1 Streptomyces sp. NPDC048623 | reverse complement strand
CCCGCTGGCGTTGCCAGGGGCGGCGCGTGTGGGTCGCCCGCCCCGGGCCGGGTCCGGGCTTCGGGGTCCGGGGCGGAGCCCCGGTTGAGGGAAGGGGCGGGGTGGGGGAAGGCCCGCCGCAGGCGCCCCGCCCCGCCGTCCCGTTACGCCACGCCGAACTCGTACGCCTCGACCTCCGCCAGGTACCGCTCCCGCCGCTCCTCCTCGTCCTCCAGGAACGACGCCAGGAAGGAGTTCCGGGCGAGGGTCCGCAACTGTTCGGGCTCCAGCCCCAGCGCACCCCGCACCGCGTCGAAGTTGTCCCCGACGTACCCCCCGAAGTACGCCGGGTCATCCGAGTTGACCGTCGCCATCAGCCCCACCGCCAGCATCTCGCGCAGCGGGTGCTCCTCCAGGACGTCGACCGCCCGCAGCCGCACGTTCGACAGCGGGCACAGCGTCAGCGGCACCCGGTCCCGGACCAGGCGCTCCACCAGTTCCGGGTCCTCAAGGCAGCGCAGGCCGTGGTCGATGCGCTCGACACCGAGGACGTCGAGCGCCTCGCGCACGTACGCCGCCGGGCCCTCCTCGCCCGCGTGGGCGACCCGGCGCAGGCCGAGCCGCGCGGCCTCCTCGTACACCTCGCGGAACTTCGCCGGCGGGTGCCCGACCTCTGCCGAGTCCAGACCGACCCCGGTGATCCGGTCCAGATACGGCTTCGCGGCCTCCAGCGTGGCCATCGCGGACTCGGCCGACTCGTCGCGCAGGAAGCACATGATGAGCCGGGTCGAGATCCCGTGGCGCTCCTCGGCGCGGTCGAGGGCCGCGCCGAGCCCCTCCACGACCACGCCCATCGGCACACCGCGCACCGCATGCGCCTGCGGGTCGAAGAAGATCTCTGCGTGCCGCACGCCCTGCGTCGCGGCCCGCGCCAGATACGCGTCGGCGAGCTCGGTGAAGTCGTCGGCGGTGCGCAGCACCGCCATCAGGGAGTAGTAGAGGTCCAGGAAGGACTGGAGGTCGCTGAAGCGGTACGCCTCCCGCAGCGCCTCCGTGTCCGCGTACGACAGGGTGACGCCGTTGCGCTCGGCGAGGGCGAAGGCGAGCTCGGGTTCGAGGGTGCCTTCGATGTGGAGGTGCAGTTCGGCCTTGGGGACAGCCATGAAACGCTCGTTCTATCTCTTCGGTACGGAGACCCTCATCAGGTCCTGGGCAATACTCAGCTCCCCCTCGAACCCCGCCGCCCGCGCCTGCCGCTCGAACTCCCCCGGTTCGGTGTACCGCTGCGAGAAGTGCGTGAGCACCAGATGCCGTACGCCCGCGTCCCGCGCCACCGCCGCGGCCTGACCGGCCGTCAGGTGTCCGTGGTCGACGGCGAGCCGGGCGTCCTCGTCGAGGAAGGTCGACTCGATGACGAGCATGTCCGCCCCCTCGGCGAGCGCGTGCACCCCGTCGCACAGCCGGGTGTCCATGACGAACGCGAAGCGCTGCCCGCGCCGGACCTCGCTCACGTCCTCCAGCGTGACGCCGTTCAGGACGCCCTCGCGCTGGATCCGGCCGACGTCGGGGCCGGCTATGCCGTGCGCGGCGAGCCGCTCGGGAAGTATGCGGCGCCCGTCCGGCTCGGTGAGCCGGTACCCGTACGACTCCACCGGGTGGGAGAGCCGCCGAGCCTCCAGTGTGAACGTGTCGGTGACGGCGAGCGGCCCGTCGGCGCCGACCGGCGCCTCGGTCAGCTTCACCGTCTCGCGGTAGGCCGTCGCGTACCGCAGCCGCTCGAAGAAGTGCCGCCCGCTCGCCGGGTAGTGCGCGGTGACCGGGTGCGGCACCTGGTCGAGGTTGATCCGCTGGATCACCCCGGCCAGGCCGAGCGAGTGGTCGCCGTGGAAGTGCGTGACGCAGATCCGGTTCAGGTCGTGCGCCGCGACCCCGGCCCGCAGCATCTGCCGCTGGGTGCCCTCACCGGGGTCGAAGAGGATGCCCTGCCCGTCCCAGCGCAGCAGATACCCGTTGTGGTTGCGGTGCCGGGTCGGGACCTGGCTGGCCGTGCCGAGGACGACCAGTTCGCGTACGGACAAGGGAACCGACCTGCCTTATCCGGGCGGCCAGTTGAGACCGCGGCCGCCCAGCACGTGCGCGTGCGCGTGGAAGACGGTCTGGCCTGCGCCCGCGCCGGTGTTGAAGACGATACGGAAGCCGCTGCCGTCGATCTTCTCCTGCGCCGCGACCTCACCGGCCTCGCGCAGTATGTCCGCGGCGACCGTCGGCGCGGCGGCGGCGAGGGAGGCGGCGTCCGGGTAGTGCAGCCGGGGGATCACGAGGACGTGCGTGGGCGCCTGGGGGTTTATGTCGCGGAACGCGAGGGTCGTCTCCGTCTCGCGCACGATCGTCGCCGGGACCTCCCCCTCCGCGATCTTGCAGAACAGGCAGTCGCTCTGCGGCTCTCCGGCCATGGCCCGGTCCTCCTCGCCTCTGTCGATCATCGATACATGCGCATGCTATCGGGCCGCCGGAGCGGCCCGGCAGTTATCCACAGGCCGCAGCGCCAGGCCGCGGCTCCGGGCCTCGATGTCGGGCCACGGCTCTCACGACCAGCGGCCGGTCCGCCCGAGCACCAGCGCCGCGGCCGCCGTCCCCGCCGTGGACGTGCGCAGCACGCTGTGCCCGAGGCGGTACGGCCTGGCGCCCGCCTCCTCGAAGAGCGCGAGCTCCTCCGGCGACACCCCGCCCTCCGGCCCGACGACCAGGACGACCGAGCCGGTCGCGGGCAGTTCGGCGGTCGCCAGCGCACCGCTCGGGTGGTCACGGTCCTCGTGCAGGACCGCCGCGAAGGCGGCCTCCGCCAGGAACGCGGCGACCTGCTTGCCCGACATGAGCTCCGCGACCTCGGGGAACCGGGTCCGCCGGGACTGCTTCCCGGCCTCACGGGCGGTCGCCCGCCACTTGGCGAGCGCCTTCAGACCGCGGTCGCCCTTCCACTGGGTGATGCAGCGGTTCGCCGCCCACGGCACGATCGCGTCGACGCCGGTCTCCGTCATCGTCTCGACGGCGAGTTCGCCCCGGTCGCCCTTGGGGAGCGCCTGGACGACGGTGATGCGGGGCGCGGGCTCGGGGTCCTCGTGGACGGCGGTGACCTCGACGGTCAGCTGGTCCTTGCCCTCGGCGGCGGCGACCGTGCACGCGGCCCAGGCGCCCCGCCCGTCGGTGAGCACCAGCTCCTCGCCCGCGCGCAGCCGCTTCACGGACACGGCGTGCCGGCCCTCGGGCCCGTCGAGGAGGAACCCGCCGACGGCGGGCACGGCGTCGACGACGAAGACGGGTGCGGTCACGGGTGGCTCCTGGTGCTGGTGTCGGAGGGGAGGGCGAAGGTGCGTACGGTGCCGAGTTCTTCGGCCAGTTCTGCGGCGAGCAGCTCGACGAGGCGTCCGGCCGGCAGCTCGCGGGCCAGCCGGTGCCCCTGACCGGCCCACAGGGCCATCCCCTGCGGGTCCCCGGCCGTCGCCGCCGCCCTGCGCAGCGGGGCGGTGAGGTGGTGGACCTCGGGGTACGCGGCGGGGGCGTACGGCCCGTGCTCGCGCAGGAAACGGTTCACCAGGCCGCGCGCCGGGCGCCCGGAGAACGCTCTGGTCAGTTCGGTGTGCGTGAACAGCGGGTCGGTCAGGGCCCGCTTGTGCAGCGGATGCGCACCCGACTCGGGACACACCAGGAACGCCGTGCCGAGCTGCGCGGCATCGGCACCGGCCGCGAGCACGGCCGCGATCTGCCGGCCACGCATGATCCCGCCGGTCGCCACGATCGGCAGGCGCACGCTCTCGCGCACCTCGGTGAGCAGCGCGAGCAGCCCGCGCCCACGCCCGCTGCCCGTGCCGGGCGCGTCGGCCGAGTCGTCACGATACGTGCCCTGATGCCCGCCCGCCTCGATGCCCTGCACACAGATGGCGGCGGCACCGGCGCGCTCGGCGGTACGGGCGTCCGCGACCGAGGTGACGGTGACGATCGTGTACGTACCGACGCGGGCGAACGCGTCGAGCGCGTCGCGGTCGGGGCAGCCGAAGGTGAAGGACACGACGGGGACCGGGTCGTCGAGCAGGATCGCCAGCTTGGCGTCGTACGCGTCGTCCCGGCCGTGGTCGGGGTCGCCGAGCGGGGTCTCGTACCAGCTCGCCTCGCCCGCCAGCTGGTGCCGGTACACCTCGACGGCGGCCCGGTCGGCGGCCTGGCCGCCCGGCGGCATGAAGAGGTTCACCCCGAAGGGGCGCGCGGTGAGCGCGCGGACCTGCTTGATCTCCTGATAGAGCCCGCCGGCGGTCTTGTACCCGCCGGCCAGGAAGCCGAGCGCCCCGGCCTCGCACACGGCACCGACGAGCTCGGGACAGGAGGCGCCACCCGCCATGGGGGCCTGCACGATCGGAAGACGCGAGAGATCGTTCAGTGCGGTGGACATGCAGGCATCGTGTCATGCCGCCCCGACGACCCCGCAACGTGAGGGGCGCCCCACACAGAGTGCGGGACGCCCCTCACGAACGTACGCGTACGAAACCGGGCTCAGCGCCCGTTGAAGGCGTCCTTCAACCGCGAGAACAGGCCCTGCTGTCCCGGCTGCCTGTGCCGGCCCGGGGGACAACCCCCGGACCCCCGGCAGTCCGGCGCCTACCGCCCGTTGAAGGCGTCCTTCAACCGCGAGAACAGCCCCTGCTGCCCCGGCTGGAACTGGCCCTGCGGGCGTTCCTCGCCGCGCAGCTTCGACAGTTCGCGCAGCAGGCGCTCCTGTTCCGGGTCGAGCTTGGTCGGGGTCTGGACCTCGACGTGCACGATCAGGTCGCCGCGGCCGTTGCCGCGCAGGTGGGTGACGCCGCGGCCGTGCAGCGGGATCGACTGGCCGGACTGGGTGCCCGGGCGGATGTCGACGTCCTCCAGACCGTCGAGGGTCTGGAGCTGCACCTTCGTGCCGAGGGCCGCCGCCGTCATCGGCAGGGTGACCGTGCAGTGCAGGTCGTCGCCACGGCGCTGGAAGGTCTCGTGCGGGATCTCGTGGATCTCGACGTACAGGTCGCCGGCGGGGCCGCCGCCGGGGCCGACCTCGCCCTCGCCCGCGAGCTGGATCCGGGTGCCGTTGTCGACACCGGCCGGGATCTTGACGGTGAGGGTGCGGCGGGACCGGACGCGCCCGTCACCCGCGCACTCGGGGCACGGGGTCGGGACGACCGTGCCGAAGCCCTGGCACTGCGGGCAGGGGCGCGAGGTCATGACCTGGCCCAGGAAGGACCGGGTGACCTGGGAGACCTCGCCGCGGCCGCGGCACATGTCACAGGTCTGCGCGGAGGTGCCGGGCGCGGCGCCCTCGCCGGAGCAGGTGGCGCATACGACGGCCGTGTCGACCTGGATGTCCTTGGTGGTGCCGAAGGCCGCCTCGTCGAGGGTGACCTCCAGGCGGATCATCGCGTCCTGGCCGCGCCGGGTGCGCGAGCGCGGGCCGCGTTGGGACGCCGTACCGAAGAAGGCGTCCATGATGTCCGAGAAGTTCCCGAAGCCGCCCGCGCCGAAGCCACCGGCCCCCGCGCCGCCGCCGGAGGCGGACAGCGGGTCGCCGCCGAGGTCGTAGACCTGCTTCTTCTGCGGGTCCGACAGCACCTCGTAAGCGGCGTTGATCTCCTTGAACCGCTCCTGGGTCTTCGGATCCGGGTTCACGTCCGGGTGGAGCTCGCGGGCGAGTCGGCGGAAGGCCTTCTTGATCTCGTCCTGCGACGCGTCGCGGCGTACGCCCAGTACGGCGTAGTAGTCGGTGGCCACTTACGACTCCGCCAGGATCTGTCCGACGTAACGTGCCACTGCGCGTACCGCTCCCATCGTTCCGGGGTAGTCCATGCGGGTCGGTCCGACCACGCCGAGTTTGGCGACTGCCTCGCCGCCGGAACCGTAGCCGACCGAGACGACGGATGTGGACGTGAGGCCCTCATGGGCGTTCTCGTGCCCGATCCGTACGGTCATGCCGGATTCCTTTGCCTCGCCCAGGAGCTTGAGGAGCACGACCTGCTCCTCAAGGGCCTCCAGGACGGGCCTGATCGTCAGGGGGAAGTCGTGTCCGAAGCGGGTCAGATTGGCGGTGCCGCCGATCATGAGCCGCTCCTCCTGCTCCTCCACGAGGGTTTCGAGGAGGGTCGCGAGCACGGTCGAGACCGTGCCGCGGTCCTCGATCTCCTCGAAGGACTCGGGCAGGTCCTGCACCAACTGCGGCACGTCCGCGAAACGGCGGCCGACGACACGGCTGTTGAGCCGCGCCCGCAGATCGGCGAGGGAGGTCTCGCCGAACGGCGCCGGGCAGTCGACGACACGCTGCTCGACCCGGCCGGTGTCGGTGATCAGCACCAGCATCAGCCGGGCGGGCGCCAGCGCGAGCAGTTCCACGTGCCGGACCGTCGAACGGGTCAGCGACGGGTACTGCACGACGGCGACCTGCCGGGTCAGCTGCGCGAGCAGCCGCACCGTGCGGCCCACGACGTCGTCGAGGTCGACGGCGCCGTCGAGGAAGTTGTGGATCGCCCGCCGCTCGGGGGTGGACAGCGGCTTGACGCCGGCGAGCCGGTCGACGAAGAGGCGGTAGCCCTTGTCGGTGGGGATGCGGCCGGCGCTGGTGTGGGGCTGGGCGATGTAGCCCTCCTCCTCCAGGACCGCCATGTCGTTGCGGACGGTGGCGGGCGACACGCCGAGGCGGTGGCGCTCGGTCAGCGCCTTGGAGCCGACGGGCTCCTCGGTGCCGACATAGTCCTGGACGATGGCGCGCAACACCTCGAGCCTGCGTTCGCTGAGCATCGCGCGCACCTCCAGCTGTCGTTCTGTCGTTCCGGTTCCGGTTGCTCCGGTTTTGGCACTCGCCCTGTCCGAGTGCCAGCAATCCCCCGGCCAGTGTACGGCGGCGGACGTCGCTCCTGGCAAGGAGGCGGCGTCGGAGCGGCTCACGGTATTAGCGTCACGGTATGGATCACGGCAGGAACATCGACGGGGACCACTCCACAATCGACGGGGAAGACGGCATCGGCTGGGAGGAACGGGGCTGGGAGCGCCTGGGGCCCGGCGTGGGCCAGTGCAGGCTGGCGGGCTGGGACGCCACGGCGGGCCTGGTCGTCGGCCGGGACGCGGTGCTGCTGTACGACACGGGCGCCACGCTCGCGCAGGGCACCGAGCTGCACGCGGATGTGGCGGCTCTCACGGGCGGCCGCAGGGTGACACACATCGCACTCAGCCATCCGCACTTCGACCATGTGCTCGGCACGGCGGTCTTCGCCGGGGCCGAGGTGTTCGGCGCGGTGGGTGTGGACGCGCTGCTGCGGCAGGAGGCGGGGGCGCTGCGCGAGGACGCGGTACGGCAGGGGGTGGACGAGGCGGCCGCGGCGGAGGCGGCCGAGGTGCTCGTCGCGCCGAGGCACACCGTGACCGGCGAGTGGACCCTCGACCTGGGCGGCCGCCAGGTCCTCCTGGCCAACGTCGGCCCCGGCCACTCCGGCCACGACCTGGCCCTCCTGGTCCCCGTCCCGGGCGGGCGCGAGGTGGTGTTCTGCGGCGACCTGGTCGAGGAGTCCGGCGAGCCGCAGGCCGGTCCGGACGCCCTGCCGGCGCGCTGGCCCGCCGCCCTCGACCGGCTGCTCGCCCTCGGCGGGGAGGACGCGGTGTACGTGCCGGGGCACGGCGCGGCGGTGGACGCGGCGTTCGTACGGCGCCAGCGCGATGAACTGGCACGCCGCTTCGCGGTGTCGTAGCGAGTGCCGTCGCCTCGCCCGAACGAGCGGGCCACGCCCGAGAACTGACGCGTCATCGACGAGAATCGAGCCCATGCGCAGCTACAACCCGGATCTCACCCCGCCCTGGAAGCGTTCGGCGCCCGTGCCGGAGGTGCCGGCCGACCGTGACCTCGTGGTCGAGGAGGCCACGACGGGCTTCTGCGGGGCGGTGATCCGCTGCGAGGCGGGCACCGTGACCCTGGAGGACCGCTTCGGCAAGCACCGGGTCTTCCCGCTGGAGCCGCGCGGCTTCCTCCTGGAGGGCCGCCCGGTCACCCTGGTCCGCCCCTCCGGCCCGGCCCCGTCCCGGCCCGCCCGTACCGCCTCGGGCTCGATCGCCGTACCCGGCGCCCGGGCCCGGGTGGCCCGCGCGGGCCGGATCTACGTCGAGGGCCGGCACGACGCGGAACTGGTGGAACGGGTCTGGGGCGACGACCTGCGGATCGAGGGCGTGGTCGTGGAGTACCTGGAGGGCGTCGACGACCTCCCGGCCGTGGTCGCCGAGTTCGCCCCGGCCCCGGACGCCCGGCTCGGCGTCCTGGTCGACCACCTGGTGACCGGCTCCAAGGAGTCCCGCATCGCCGCCCAGGTCTCCTCCCCCGACGTCCTCGTCGTCGGCCACCCCTACATCGACATCTGGCAGGCGGTGAAACCCTCCGCCCTCGGCATCCCCTCCTGGCCCACCGTCCCCCGCGGCCAGGACTGGAAGACCGGCATCTGCCGCGCCCTGGGCTGGCCGGACAACACCGGCGCGGCCTGGCAGCACATCCTGTCCCGGGTCACCTCCTACAAGGACCTGGAACCGGAACTCCTCGGCCGGGTGGAGGAGCTGATCGATTTCGTGACGGCACCGTAGGCACGCCGGGGCCCCGGCTAGTCCACCAGGTCCCGCACCACCGCGTCCGCCAGCAGCCGGCCCCGCAGGGTCAGCACCGCCCGGCCCTGGGCGTACGGCTCCTCCGCCAGGAGCCCGTCACCGAGCGCGCGGCCGGCCGCGGCCAGGCCCGCCGGCTTGAGCAGGCCGAGCTCGGCGCCCTCGCGGAGGCGCAGCTCCAGGAGCACCCGCTCCACGCGGCGGTCCTCCTCCGTGAGGACCTCGCGTCCGGCGCCGGGGGAACGGCCTGCGGCCAGGGCGGCCGCGTACGCGCCGGGGTGCTTCGCGTTCCACCAGCGGACGCCGCCGACGTGGCTGTGGGCGCCGGGGCCGGCGCCCCACCAGTCGGCGCCGCGCCAGTAGAGCTCGTTGTGGAGGCAGCGGCCGGCGTCGGAGGTGGCCCAGTTGGAGACCTCGTACCACTGGAAGCCCGCGCCGGAGAGCACGTCCTCCGCGATCAGGTACCGGTCGGCGTGCACGTCGTCGTCGGTCATGGGTATCTCGCCGCGCCGGATGCGCCGGGCGAGCTGGGTGCCCTCCTCGACGATCAGCGCATAGGCGCTGATGTGGTCGGGTCCGGCGCCGATCGCCGCGTCGAGCGAGGCCCGCCAGTCGTCGTCGGACTCGCCGGGCGTGCCGTAGATGAGGTCGAGGTTGACGTGCTCGAAGCCGGCCGCCCGCGCCTCGCCGACGCAGGCCTCGGGCCGCCCGGGGGTGTGGGTGCGGTCGAGGACCTTCAGGACGTGCTGCCGGGCGCTCTGCATGCCGAAGGAGATCCGGTTGAAGCCGCCCTCGCGCAGCGTGGCCAGATACGCGGGGTCGACGGACTCCGGGTTGGCCTCCGTGGTCACCTCGGCGTCGTCGGCGAGCCCGAACTCGTCCCGGATCGCGCCGAGCATCGTCACGAGGTCGCCCGCGTCGAGCAGCGTGGGCGTGCCGCCGCCGACGAAGACGGTCCGCACCGGCCGCGGGTCGTCGCCGAGCACCTTGCGGGCCAGCCGTATCTCCTCGACGACCTGCCCCGCGTAGTTGTCCCGCGAGGCGAGCACCCCGCCGGCACCGCGCAGCTCGCTCGCGGTGTAGGTGTTGAAGTCGCAGTAACCGCACCGGGTGGCGCAGTACGGCACGTGCAGATAGAACCCGAGGGGTCGCTCCCCGGCACCCCGAAGGGCGTGGGCGGGCAGCGCCCCGTCCTCGGGCATGGGCTCACCATCAGGCAGTACGGAAGGCATGCAGCCATTGTCGCGTACTGCCCGACGGTCCCGCCGGTCCTGTGGATAACTCCACGCACCCGGGAAGAGCCCAGGTCAGCGGCCTGCGGCTCAGGCCTCCCGCGCCCCCGCGTACATCTCCTCGATCAGGTGCTGGTACGTCCGCTCCACCACCGGGCGCTTCATCTTCAGGCTCGGCGTGAGCTCGCCGTGCTCGACGTCGAGGTCGCGCGGCAGGAGGCGGAACTTCTTGATGGTCTGCCAGCGCTGCAGGCCCTCGTTGAGGCGGGTGACGTAGCCCTCGATGAGCTGCTCGGTCTGCGGGGCGGCGACGACCTCGGCGTACGACTTCCCGGCGAGGCCGTGCTCGGCGGCCCAGCCGAGGATGGAGGGCTCGTCGAGGGCGATGAGCGCGGTGCAGTAGTTCCGGTCGGCGCCGAGCACCACGATGTTGGAGACGAACGGGCAGACGGCCTTGAACTGGCCCTCGATCTCCGTCGGGGCGATGTACTTGCCGCCGGAGGTCTTGAACAGGTCCTTCTTGCGGTCGGTGATCCGCAGGTAGCCGTCGGCGGAGAGTTCGCCGATGTCACCGGTGTGGAACCAGCCGTCGGGCTCCAGGACCTCGGCGGTCTTCTCCGGCAGGCCGTGGTAGCCCTCCATGATGCCGGGGCTGCGCAGCAGGATCTCGCCGTCGTCGGCGATGCGCACCTCGGTGCCGGGGAGCGGCTTGCCGACGGTGCCGGTGCGGTAGGCCTCGCCGGGGTTGACGAAGGAGGCGGCGGAGGACTCCGTCAGGCCGTAGCCCTCCAGGATGTGGATGCCGGCGCCGGAGAAGAAGTAGCCGATCTCGGGGGCGAGGGCGACGGAGCCGGAGACGGCGGCGCGCAGCCGGCCGCCGAAGGCCTCGCGGAGCTTCTTGTAGACGAGCGCGTCGGCGATCTTGTGCTTGGCGGCGAGGCCGAAGGGCGCGGAGGCGGTGCCGGTGCGGCGGAAGTTGTCCTGGGTGACCTTGGCGTACTCGCGGGAGACCCCGGCGGCCCACTGGAAGATCTTGTACTTGGCGCCGCCGCCCTCGCGGGCCTTGGCCGCGACACCGTTGTAGACCTTCTCGAAGATGCGGGGGACGGCCGCCATGTAGGTGGGCTGCACGATCGGCAGATTGACGATGATCTTGTCGATACGGCCGTCGACGGCGGTGACGTGACCGACCTCGATCTGGCCGGAGGTGAGCACCTTGCCGAAGACGTGGGCGAGCGGCAGCCACAGGTACTGCACGTCGTCCTGGGTGACCAGGCCGGTGGCGGCGATGGCCTTGGCCATGTACGACCAGCTGTCGTGGCGCAGGCGCACGCCCTTGGGGCGGCCGGTGGTGCCGGAGGTGTAGATGAGGGTGGCGAGCTGGTCGGCGGTGATCGCGGCGACCCGCTCCTTGACGACCTCGGGGTGCTTCTCCAGGTACGCCTTGCCGCGGGCCTCCAGGTCGGCGAGGGTGAGCACCCACTCGTCGGTGGTGTCGACGCCCTCGGTGTCGATGACGACCACGTGGTGGAGGTGCGGCAGCTCGGCACGCCGTTCGACGGCCTTGGCGAGCTGGGCGGCGTTCTCGGCGATCAGGACGCGCGAGTCGGAGTCGGAGAGGATGAACGCCGACTCCTCGGCGTTGGTCTGCGGATAGACGGTGGTGACGGCGGCGCCGGCACACATGACGCCGAGGTCGGCGAGGATCCATTCGACCCTGGTGGCGGAGGCGAGGGCGACCCGCTCCTCGGGCTCGACGCCGAGGTCGATGAGGCCAGCGGCGATGGCGTGGACGCGTTCGGCGGCCTGGGCCCAGCTGAGCGACTTCCAGTCGTCGGGACCCTGGCCGGAGGCGGCCGGCACCGGGTAACGGTAGGCCTCGGCGTCCGGGGTCCGCTCGACGCGCTCCAGGAAGAGCGCCGCAACGGACGGCGGCCGGTTCTCGATCAGGGTCTGTGTGTCGCTCACGACGTCCTCCGGGCGGCGGCGGTGCGGTCAGGCGGGGCGTAACTAACTGGCGAGTAACCTTCGAGCGGCTTCAGAGTAGAGCGCCGGAGACTGGCACGTAAGGGCTTGCTTATAACGAACGGGTCTGTGCGCCGTCGGCGCACAGACCCGTTCGCAGCGGCACGGGCGGCTACTTCTTCGCCTTGCCCGACGCTTCGTCGCTGGAGAGGACGGCGATGAAGGCCTCCTGCGGGACCTCCACGGAGCCGACCATCTTCATCCGCTTCTTGCCTTCCTTCTGCTTCTCGAGCAGCTTCCGCTTACGGGAGATGTCACCGCCGTAGCACTTGGCGAGGACGTCCTTGCGGATGGCGCGGATGGTCTCGCGGGCGATGACCCGGGAGCCGATGGCGGCCTGGATGGGCACCTCGAAGGCCTGCCGCGGGATGAGCTCGCGCAGCTTGGCGACGAGCCGCACACCGTACGCGTACGCCGCGTCCTTGTGGGTGATCGCGGAGAAGGCGTCGACCTTGTCGCCGTGCAGCAGGATGTCGACCTTGACGAGGGAGGCGCTCTGCTCGCCGGTGGGCTCGTAGTCGAGCGAGGCGTAGCCGCGGGTCTTGGACTTCAGCTGGTCGAAGAAGTCGAAGACGATCTCGGCGAGCGGGAGGGTGTAGCGGATCTCGACCCGGTCCTCGGAGAGGTAGTCCATGCCGAGGAGGGTGCCGCGCCGGGTCTGGCACAGCTCCATGATGGAACCGATGAACTCGGCGGGCGCGAGGATCGTGGCGCGCACGACCGGCTCGTACACCTCGTCGATCTTGCCCTCGGGGAACTCGCTCGGGTTGGTGACCGTGTGCTCGCTGCGGTCCTCCATGACCACGCGGTAGACCACGTTGGGGGCCGTGGCGATCAGGTCGAGGCCGAACTCGCGCTCCAGCCGCTCGCGGATCACGTCGAGGTGGAGCAGGCCGAGGAAGCCCACGCGGAAACCGAAGCCGAGGGCCGCGGAGGTCTCGGGCTCGTACACCAGTGCGGCATCGTTGAGCTGGAGCTTGTCGAGGGCGTCGCGCAGCTCGGGGTAGTCCGAGCCGTCCAGCGGGTAGAGGCCCGAGAACACCATCGGCTTCGGGTCCTTGTAGCCGCCGAGCGCCTCCTCGGCGCCCTTGGACTGGGAGGTGATCGTGTCACCGACCTTGGACTGGCGGACGTCCTTCACACCGGTGATGAGGTAGCCCACCTCGCCGACGCCGAGGCCGTCGGCCGGCAGCATCTCGGGCGAGTTGGTGCCGATCTCCAGGAGCTCGTGGGTGGCGCCGGTCGACATCATCCTGATGCGCTCGCGCTTGTTGAGCTGGCCGTCGACGACCCGGACGTAGGTGACGACACCGCGGTAGGAGTCGTAGACCGAGTCGAAGATCATCGCGCGGGCCGGGGCGTCGGCGTTGCCGACGGGGGCCGGGATGTCCCGGACGACGCGGTCGAGCAGCGCCTCGACGCCCAGGCCGGTCTTGGCGGAGACCTTGAGGACGTCCTCGGGCTGGCAGCCGATGAGGTTGGCGAGCTCCTCGGCGAACTTCTCCGGCTGGGCGGCCGGCAGGTCGATCTTGTTGAGCACCGGAACGATGGTGAGGTCGTTCTCCATCGCCAGATAGAGGTTCGCCAGCGTCTGCGCCTCGATGCCCTGGGCGGCGTCCACCAGCAGGATCGTGCCCTCGCAGGCGGCGAGCGAACGCGAGACCTCGTAGGTGAAGTCGACGTGCCCCGGCGTGTCGATCATGTTCAGGATGTGCGTCCGGCCCTGCTCCGGCCCCTCGGTGGGGGCCCAGGGCAGACGGACCGCCTGGGACTTGATCGTGATGCCGCGCTCACGCTCGATGTCCATCCGGTCGAGATACTGGGCGCGCATCTGCCGCTGGTCGACCACGCCGGTCAGCTGGAGCATCCGGTCGGCAAGCGTCGACTTGCCGTGGTCGATGTGCGCGATGATGCAGAAATTGCGGATCAGAGCCGGGTCGGTACGGCTCGGCTCGGGCACGTTGGTAGGAGTCGCGGGCACGCAGGGTTCTCGTCTCGGGCGATGTTCAGAACGGATACGTAGGCTCCATGGTCCCATGACTGCGGGCGGGTGCTCGGTTTGGGCGGTGTGGAGAGCGGCTGATATCGTGGACGGCTGTGTCTCGTGTGCCCTCTCAGCTGCGTGGCACATCCTGAAGAAACATCGAACCTGTAAAGGCTCTTTTCGTGGCGAACATCAAGTCCCAGATCAAGCGGAACAAGACCAACGAGAAGGCGCGCCTGCGCAACAAGGCCGTCAAGTCGTCGCTCAAGACCGCGATCCGCAAGGCCCGTGAGGCTGTCGCCGCCGGCGACCTCGAGAAGGCCACCGTTGCCGCTCGCGAGGCGTCGCGGAAGCTCGACAAGGCCGTCTCGAAGGGTGTCATCCACAAGAACGCCGCCGCCAACAAGAAGTCGGCGCTGGCCACCAAGGTTGCCACCCTCCAGGGCTGAGCTCTCTGATGTGACCGGCCGTACGGGACTCCAGCGGGCCCTCTAACCGCTCCCGACGGCCACCACGGCCTCGTACGCGAGACGCGTTCGCCACGCGTGTACGGGCCACCTCATGCAACACACCACAGGCCCCGCCGTTCTCCTTCCCCAGGAGGCCGGCGGGGCCTGCGGCTTTCCCAGGCCTCTGGCACGTCCAGGTGTACGAGGCGGGCCGGGCGAGTGCGTCAGGGGCGGCGCATACGGGCGGCGCGGGCGATCGTGACGACCGCCTTCTCCAGGGCGTACTCGGGGTCGTCGCCGCCGCCCTTGACGCCGGCGTCGGCCTCGGCGACCGCGCGCAGGGCGATGGAGACGCCGTCGGGGGTCCAGCCGCGCATCTGCTGGCGGACCCGGTCGATCTTCCAGGGCGGCATGCCGAGCTCGCGGGCGAGGTCGGCGGGGCGGCCGCCGCGGGCCGAGGACAGCTTGCCGATGGCCCGGACGCCCTGGGCGAGCGCGCTGGTGATCAGGACGGGCGCGACGCCGGTCGACAGGGACCAGCGCAGGGCCTCCAGGGCCTCCGCGGCACGGCCCTCGACGGCGCGGTCGGCGACTGTGAAGGACGAGGCCTCGGCGCGGCCCGTGTAGTAGCGCCCGACGACCGCCTCGTCGATGGTGCCGTCGACGTCCGCGGTCAGCTGCGCCGCGGCGGAGGCCAGCTCCCGCAGGTCGCTGCCGATGGCATCGACGAGCGCCTGGCAGGCCTCGGGCGTGGCCGAGCGGCCGAGGGTGCGGAACTCCTGCCGGACGAAGGTGAGCCGCTCGGCGGGCTTGGTGGTCTTGGGGCAGGCCACCTCGCGGGCGCCGGCCTTGCGGGCGGCGTCGAGGAGTCCCTTGCCCTTGGCGCCGCCGGCGTGCAGCACCACGAGGGTGATCTCCTCGGCCGGGTGGTCGAGGTAGGCCTTGATCTCCTTGATGGTGTCGGCCGGCAGGTCCTGCGCGTTCCGCATGACCAGGACCTTGCGCTCGGCGAACAGCGAGGGGCTGGTCAGCTCCGCGAGCGCACCGGGCTGGAGCTGCTCGGGGGCGAGGTCGCGCACGTCCGTGTCGGCGTCGGCGGCCCGGGCGGCCGCCACCACCTCGCGGACGGCTCGGTCGAGCAGCAGGTCCTCCTGGCCCACGGCGAGCGTGACGGGGGCGAGGAGATCGTCGGGGGAAGACTTCTTGGTGGCCATCGCGGTCAAGGATCCCACGCGCCACCGACAGTCCGGCCGTGGTCGAGAATGTGCGCGTGAGCGATGTGAGACACGTACTGGTGCTGCCCGACCGCGACGCGGCCGAGGAGGTCGCGCGGGAGCTGCCGGACCGCTTCGGCGTGGCCGAGGAGCCGCAGCTCGTCCGGGACGCCCTGGCGGGCGAGGACGACGCGGAGGACGCCCAGTGGCTCGTCGTGGTCGAGGACCCGCAGGGCCGCCTCGACCCGGCGGCCCTGGACGAGCTGGCCGCCGAGTACGAGGGCTGGCTGGAGGGCCCGTAGAGCCGCCCTGAGCCTCACAGGGACGTCGGCATCGACGCGGCGCCGGGATGGCGCGCTGGGCGTGCGCGGGGACCGGCTGCTTTTCGGGCGCCTCGGGAACCTCGGGCAGTTCACGCAGCGGCGACGGCAGTTGAGAGGGGTCACCGGCCGGGCTCGCCCGGGAGCGTGCGGGCCGTCAGCCCGGCACCCGTCCCGCTCACCGCGATGGCCCCGTCCCGGTCCGTGCTCAGCACCCGCGCCCCGCCCGCCCGCAGCGCCGCCACCGTCAGTGGTGACGGATGGCCGTACGGGTTGTCCCGCCCCGCCGACACCAGCGCGAGCCGCGGCCGCACCGCCCGTATCAGCCCCGGGTCCTGCCGCGCCGAGCCATGGTGCGCGACCTTCAGGACATCCACCGGAGCCAGACCCGGATACGCGCGGGCCAACAACCGCTGGGACGGCGGTTCGAGGTCCCCGAGCAGCAGCAGGCTCACCCCGCCGGCGGTCCGCGCCAGCAGGGCGACACTGGCGTCGTTCGGCCCGGCCTCCACCGGCATCGGGCCCGCCCCCGGCCACAGCACCGTCCACTCCAGCGGCCCCAGTCGGCGCCGCTCCCCCGCCACGGCCCGCACCAGCGGCACCCCCGCCGCGCGTGCCGTGCGCCGCACGAAGTCCGCCTGTTCCGGCGGCTCCTCCAGGCTGGTCGTCTGGATCGCCCCCACCGCCCGCCCACGCAGCACACCCGGCAGACCGGCCACATGGTCCGCGTGGAAGTGGGTGAGCACCAGGAGCGGGATCCGGCGCACCCCCAGGTCCCTCAGACACCGGTCGACCGGCGCCGGATCCGGTCCGGCGTCCACCACGACGGCGGTGTCCCCGCCGGTCGCCAGCACCGTCGCGTCACCCTGTCCGACCTGGCACATCGCGAACACCCACCCCGGCGGCGGCCAGCCCGTGACCAGCCGGACCAGTGGCGGCGGCCGCACCACCGCGAGGAGCAGCAGCACCGCGCAGCCCACTCCGAGCCAGCGGCGCCCCGACAGCCGCCGCACGGCCAGGAGGACAAGACCGGTCAGCAGGGCAAGCAGCAGTCCGCCCCACCAGCCCTCCGGCCAGGACACCTCCGCCCCGGGCAGCTCCGCCCCGGTCCGGGCCACCTTCGCGATCCACCCGGCGGGCACCCCAGCACACCAGGCCACCGCCTGCGCCGCCCCCGGCCACACCGGCGCGAGCGCAAGCGCCAGGAACCCCAGGACCGTGGCCGGGGCCACCGCCGGCTCGGCGAGCAGGTTCGCGGGCACCGCG
This sequence comes from Streptomyces sp. NPDC048623, assembly GCF_040650755.1. Classification (NCBI taxonomy): domain Bacteria; kingdom Bacillati; phylum Actinomycetota; class Actinomycetes; order Kitasatosporales; family Streptomycetaceae; genus Streptomyces; species Streptomyces sp. NPDC048623. The sequence goes on along the minus strand of NZ_JBEZHV010000047.1, from coordinate 7,687 downwards.
ACCAGACTCACCCGGGCCGCGAACACCACCACGACCGGCGCGCACACCGCCTGCGCCGCCAGCGTCGCGGCCAGCGCCTCCGCGATCCGGTCCGGCACCCGGCGGCGCCGCAGCGCCTCGCTCCAGCGCGGGGCGACGGTGAGCAGCGCGCCGGTGGCCAGGACCGAGAGCAGGAAGCCGTAACTCCGCGCCAGCCACGGGTCGTAGAGGACCAGGACAAGGACCGCCGCGGCCAGCGCCGGGATCAGTGAGCGCCGCCGTCCGGTCGCGACGGCGAGCAGCGTGACCAGCCCGCAGGCCGCCGCCCGCAGCACGCTCGGATCGGGCCGGCACACCACCACGAACGCCAGCGTGAGCCCACCTCCGGTCAGCGCCGTGGCACGCAGCGGGAGACCGATCCGGGGAGCAAGACCGCCCCGCTCGACCAGCTGCGCGGTCCCCGGCCGGCCGATGAGCAGCAGCAGGACGACGGTCAGATTCGATCCGGAGACGGCAAGGAGGTGAGTCAGATCGGTGGCCTCGAAGGCCTCCTTCAGCTCGGGCCCGACCCGGGAGGTGTCACCGACCACCAGGCCCGGCAACAGCGCCCGGGCATCGGACGCCAGCCCCTCCGTCGCCCGCCTCAGCCCGGCCCGCAACCCACCCGCCGTGCGCTGGAGCGCACTGGGCGGGCCGGTGATCCGCGGCGGCCCGCCGCCGTCGGCCCGCAGCACCGCCGCGTACGGATCACCGGGACGGACCGGGACGCCCAGCCGGCCCGACACCCGCAACCGGGTCGACGGCAGCAGCGCCAGCCACGCCCCACGTCCTTCCCCCGCCGTCACCAGGACCAGGACCGGCGCCCGGGTCCGGTGCGCCGCGCCGTCCCTCGCCTCGACCCGTGTCACCTCGCCCTCCACGACCACGGTCACCGGAGCGGCCCGGCTTCCGCGGACCTTCGGCGAGGTGAGCCGGGGGTCGGCGGTGACCGTCAGCTCTGCCGTCACCCGGGCCTCGGTACGGGCGACTCCGGGCACCGGTCCCCGCCGCAGGTCTGCCGCGTGCAGTCCGGCGGACGCCGCACCCGCCGCCGTGCAGAGCAGCACCGCCGCGCAGGCCGTCGCCCGCGGCCCCCGCCGGGCGGCCGGGACCAGAAGCAACCCCGCGCCGGCAAGACAGAGCAGCACACCGGCGACCGTCCACCAGCCGGCCACGCCCACCGCGAGGGCCGCCCCGCCCCAGGCGGCGAGGGCCGGCGGCACCAGCCGCAGATCCGCCGGCCCCTCGTCCCGGGCCGGCGCGGCCTGGGACGACGCGGTATCGGGCGGTGCCGCACGCAGGCCCGCGCTCACGGCCGGACCAGCGGCGCGAGGTCCGCGAACCGGCGCGCGCCGATCCCGTTGACGTCCCGCAGCTCGGCGACCGAGCGGAACCCGCCGTGCTCCACGCGGTGTTCCACGATGTGCCGGGCGAGGACCGGGCCCACCCCGGGCAGTGCGTCGAGCTGTTCCACGGTCGCCGTGTTCAGGCTCAGCGGACTCACCGCGCCCGGTGCACCCGACGCTGCCGCGGGAGCACCCGCCGCCGCGACACCCGCCGCCCCGCCGGCCGTGGCCGGCAGCCCGACCACGACCTGCTCGCCGTCCATCAGCACCCGGGCCCGGTTGAGGCCCGTCAGGTCCGTGCCCGGCCGGATGCCGCCCGCCGCGCGGAGGGCGTCGGTGACCCGTGAGCCCGCGGGCAGGGTGAACACCCCGGGCCTGAGCACCTTGCCGCCGACATCCACCACGACCACCGCCGCCGCGCTCGGGGCCGTGACCGTGCCCACCTCTGTCGGCGGGGGCGCGGCAGCCCCCGGGGCCGCCGGCCGGATCTCGGGCAGCGGCCGGGCCGCCGCGACCACCTCGGGTGCCCTGATCTGCTGCGGCCGCCCCGCCCAGAAGTACGCTCCCGCGCCGCCGGCGGCGACCACGAGGACCACGGCGAGCGCGGCCAGCGGGCGCCGTTCGAGCCCGCACCGGGACTGCACCCACAGCGGCATCCGGTCCCGCACCGCGAGCCGGAGCATCTCCCCGCGCCGCAAGGGCGGTTGAGGTCCGGCCCGCTCCCGCTCGGCGGCCTCGGGCTCCGTCGAGGGCGCCACCGACGGCGGTAACGGCGCGGCGGGCGGCCCGGGCGCCGGTGGCGGTGGCGGTGGCGGTGGCGGTGCCAATGGGATTACCGGTGGCGGAGCCGGTGGGGCGCTCGGTGGGAACAGGGCCTCGCCCCGGCGCCGTCCCGCCGTCGGGGACGTGACCGCGCCGGCCGCGCGGCGCCGCCGGGTCCCGGTGCTCGCGGGCCTGATCCTGGCCCTGCCATCCGAGCCGGGTGCCCGGCCCGGCCCGCTGGTGGGCCCGTTACGACGTGATGCGATGTGTGTGCGAAGAGTCATGACATCGACGGTAGGGCGCCCGCGGACCCCGCAGCCGGGGCAGACCGATTTCCGTGGACAACCGCCGAGTTGTGGAAAACTCCGTCACCCGCACGGGGGATGGCGTCAGCGCGGCGAGACGACGACCGCGAGGAGACCCGGCCCGGTGTGCGCGCCGATGACCGCGCCGACCTCGGTGACCTGGAGGTCCTCGACGGCCGGGAGACGCTCGCGCAGCCGCTCGGCGAGCGCCGCGGCCCGCTCAGGCGCAGACAGGTGGTGCACGGCGATGTCGACGGCCCCGGCGCCGGCCCGCTCGACCGCGATCTCTTCGAGGCGAGCGATCGCCTTGGACGCCGTGCGCACCTTCTCGCGCAGCTCGATCCGCCCACCCTCGAGTTCGAGCAGCGGCTTCACGGCCAGCGCGGAGCCGAGGAGCGCCTGCGCGGCGCCGATCCGCCCGCCGCGACGCAGATAGTCGAGGGTGTCGACATAGAAGAAGGCGGAGGTGCCGGACGCCCGCTTCTCGGCGGCGGCGACGGCCTCGTCGAGCGAGCCGCCCGCGTCGGCGACCTCCGCCGCCGCGAGGGCGCAGAAGCCGAGGGCCATGCCCACCATGCGGGTGTCGACGACCCGTACGGGCACGGGGGCGTCCTTGGCGGCGAGCACGGCCGCGTCGTAGGTGCCGGAGATCTCGCCGGAGAGGTGGAGGGAGACGACGCCCTGCGCGCCCGCCTCGGCGGCGGCCCGGTAGGTGGCCGCGAAGACCTCGGGCGCGGGCCGGGAGGTGGTCACCAGACGGCGCTTGTGCAGGGCCTCCGCCAGCGAGCGGGCAGAGATCTCGGTCCCCTCCTCCAGCGCGCGGTCGCCGATGACGACGGTGAGCGGGACGGCTGTGATGGCGTGCCGCTCCATCGCCTGAAGTGGCAGGTAGGCCGTGGAATCGGTGACGATCGCGACATGCCGGGACATGAGCGGGAGGTTACCCGGAGGGGCCGCCGCACGGCAGCCCGGGCCCCGGCACGGGCATCACCCGGCCCGCGACCCACACGGAATCCGCCTGCCGTCCGCACGAACAGGCACCTTCACGACGCCGGAGACACCCCTCCGGCAGGCGGCCGGGAGGCCGGCGTGAAGAGCCGTGAGCCGCAGCCTCAGGTCGTGGTCTCCGGACGGGTCGACTTCTCCCACGGGTAGGCCGTGCGACGCGGGTCCGGCCCCGTGATCGCCTGCGGCTGCCCGGCGGGACCGGCCGGTCCCGTCTCCGCGCCCGGCCAGGTCTGTCCCTGCTCGGCTCCGGCCGCCGGAGCCCCGGCCGCCGGCCACCCCTGCCCCTGACCGCCCCGGCTCCGCCCCTGGCTCTGGTTCTGGCCATGGTTCTGGCCGGTCGCCGTCTCCCCGGTTGTGTCCGCGCTGGTCCAGTGGCGCAGGGCACCCGCCTCCACGTCGATCTGGGCGCTCAGCGAGGACAGGTCGTCCTCGGCGAACTTGCGGGCGCGGTCGCGGGCGGCGAAGCGCAGCGCGTCGGCGGAGTGGGTGATCTGCTCGGTGCGCCTGCGCAGCTCGGGCAGCTGGGCCGCGACATGGGCCCGGTCCGGCTCGCGCTCCAGCCGCTTGAGGTCCTCGTCGAGCTCGCGCCCGTGCGCGCTCAGCCGCTGGAAGAGGTCCAGGGACTCCTTGAGCGAGGCGTCCTCGGCGACTCCGGCGTGCAGGGACTCCTGGGTGGCGCGCATCGAGGTGCGCAGCGAGAGCCGCAGCTGGGCCAGCTCGCTCGCGACGCCGGTCTGGCCGAAACTCTTGGCGCGCAGCGTGGTGTCCTCGACCGTGCGCCGGGCCTGGTCGATGGTGCGGTCGACGCCGCGCTTGGCCGCCTTGGCGACCTTCACCGTGGCGTAGATCCCGAGCGCCACGAAGGCGACGAACAACAGCGCCATGATCGTGATCGCGGCTTCCATGAGCGTCGCCCCTCCGGCCTGGAATGTGGTTCTTCCACGGTAAACGGAGGGGGCAGGCCGGTGGTTCCGAACGAACCCCCAACCTGCCCCCACCGCTCCCCTAGGGGACGGCCCGGAACAGCGGCCGACGGTGTCAGCCGGCGACGATGTTGACCAGCTTCGGCGCGCGGACAATCACCTTGCGGATCTGTGCGCCGCCCAGCGCCGCGACGACGTGGGCGTCACCCAGGGCCAGCGCCTCAAGCTCGGCGTCGGTGATCGACGGGGAGACCTCCAGGCGGGCCTTGACCTTGCCCTTGATCTGCACGACGCAGGTCACGGTCTCGTCCACGACGTAGGCCGGATCCGCGACCGGGAAGTCCTGGTGGACGACGGAGTCGGCGTGGCCCAGGCGGTGCCACAGCTCCTCGGCGATGTGCGGGGCCAGCGGGGCGATCAGGCGCACCAGCTGCTCGGCGACCGGGCGGGACACCGTGCCACCGGACTTGGTCAGGTGGTTGTTCAGCTCGGTGATCTTGGCGATGGCGGTGTTGAAGCGCATCGCCGCCATGTCCTGGGCGACCCCGTCGATGGCCTTGTTCAGGGCGCGCAGGGTGTCCTCGTCGGCGGCCTCGCCGACGACGGTGACCTCGCCGGTCGTCTCGTCGACGATGTTGCGCCACAGACGCTGCAGCAGACGGTACTGGCCGACGACGGCGCGGGTGTCCCACGGGCGGGAGACGTCCAGCGGGCCCATGGCCATCTCGTACAGGCGCAGGGTGTCGGCGCCGTACTCGGTGCAGATCTCGTCGGGGGTGACCGCGTTCTTCAGGGACTTGCCCATCTTGCCCAGGACGCGGCTGACCTTCTCGCCCTCGTACCAGTAGGCGCCGTCGCGCTCCTCGACCTCGGCGGCCGGGACGGCGATGCCGCGGGAGTCCCGGTAGACGAAGGCCTGGATCATGCCCTGGTTGTACAGCTTGTGGAAGGGCTCGGCCGAGGAGATGTGGCCCAGGTCGAACAGGATCTTGGACCAGAAGCGGGCGTACAGCAGGTGCAGCACGGCGTGCTCGGCGCCGCCGACGTACAGGTCGACGCCACCGGTGGGCATGCCCTCGCGCGGGCCCATCCAGTACTGCTCGATGGCCGGGTCGACCAGCTTCTGGTCGTTGTGCGGGTCCAGGTAGCGCAGCTCGTACCAGCAGGAACCGGCCCAGTTGGGCATGGTGTTGGTCTCGCGGCGGTACTTCTTGGGGCCGTCGCCCAGGTCCAGGGTGACGTTGACCCAGTCCTCGTTGCGGGACAGCGGGGTCTCCGGCTGGGTGTCCGCGTCGTCCGGGTCGAAGGTGCGCGGCGAGTAGTCCTCGACCTCCGGCAGCTCCAGCGGCAGCATGGACTCGGGCAGCGGGTGGGCGATGCCGGCCTCGTCGTAGACGATCGGGAAGGGCTCGCCCCAGTAGCGCTGCCGGCTGAACAGCCAGTCGCGCAGGCGGAAGTTGACGGTGCCCTCGCCGATGCCGCGGTCGGTCAGCCAGGCGGTGATCCGCTCCTTGGCCTCCACGACGCCCAGGCCGTCCAGCACCACTTCCTCGTTGGAGGAGTTGATCAGCTTCGCCTCGTACGAGGCGAAGGCGTCGTCCCACGCCGACGGGTCGGTGCCACGCTCGTCGCTCGGCTCGACGACGCAGCGCATCGGCAGCTCGAAGGCGCGCGCGAAGGCGAAGTCGCGGGTGTCGTGCGCCGGGACGGCCATGATGGCGCCGGTGCCGTAGCCCATCAGGACGTAGTCGGCGATGAAGACGGGGACCTGCTCGCCGCTGACCGGGTTGGTCGCGTACGCGCCGGTGAAGACGCCGGTCTTGTCCTTGGCCTCGGCCTGCCGCTCCACGTCGGACTTGGCGGCGGCCTGCTTGCGGTAGGCGTCGACGGCCTCGGCCGGGGTGGCGTGGCCGCCGGTCCACACGTCGTGGGTGCCCTCGGGCCAGACGGCCGGGACGATCTTCTCGACCAGGTCGTGCTCGGGGGCCAGCACCATGTAGGTGGCGCCGAACAGGGTGTCCTGACGGGTGGTGAAGACGGTGATCGCACCGGTGTCGCCGACCTGGAAGTCGACCCGCGCGCCCTCGGAGCGGCCGATCCAGTTGCGCTGCTGCAGCTTGATGGCCTCGGGCCAGTCCAGGCCGTCCAGGTCGTCGAGCAGGCGGTCCGCGTAGGCGGTGATGCGCATGTTCCACTGGCGCAGCTTGGCCTTGAAGACGGGGAAGTTGCCGCGTTCGGAGCGTCCGTCGGCGGTGACCTCCTCGTTGGCCAGGACGGTGCCCAGGCCGGGGCACCAGTTGACCGGGGCGTCGGAGGCGTACGCCAGGCGGTACTCGCCCAGGACGTCGGCGCGCTCGACGGCGCTCAACTCGCTCCACGTGCGCGCGGAGCCGGGGATCTCACGGGTGCCGTTCTCGAACTGCTCGACCAGCTCGGCGATCGGGCGGGCCTTCCGGGCCTCGGTGTCGTACCAGGAGTTGAAGATCTGCAGGAAGATCCACTGGGTCCACTTGTAGTACTCCGGGTCGATCGTGGCGAACGACCGGCGCTTGTCGTGGCCCAGGCCCAGCCGACGCAGCTGGACCTTCATGTTCTCCATGTTGGCCTCGGTCGACACACGGGGGTGCGTGCCGGTCTGCACCGCGTACTGCTCGGCGGGCAGGCCGAAGGCGTCGAAGCCCAGGGTGTGCAGGACGTTGTGGCCGGTCATGCGCGCGTGGCGGGCGAAGACGTCGGTGGCGATGTAGCCCAGAGGGTGACCGACGTGCAGGCCCGCACCCGACGGGTACGGGAACATGTCCATGATGAACTTCTTGGGGCGGGCCGCGAGGGCCGCGTCCCCGGCCAGGTCACCGCTGGGGTTCGGGGCCTCGTAGGTGCCCTCGGCGTCCCAGGCGTCCTGCCAGCGTGCCTCGATGTCGGCGGCCAGGGCCGCCGTGTAGCGATGCGGGGCCGCCGTCTCGGCAGCCGTGTTGATCTCGGTCATGATCCTTGAAGCTCCATCGATCGTCTCTGCCCACTGCCAGCACTGCCACGAAATGAAAAATCCCCTCGCACAGGAGGGGACGCCGCGCCGATGCCGACCGGATCTTCATCCGTCGGGACTGATCAGCGCGGCTCGCTAAGCAGAAGGCGTACGGCACGCATGGCGTCAGGGTACCGCAGGGCCCGATCGGGCCGCACCGGCGTTCCGGGGACCGGTACCGGAGAACGAAGAAGCGGGGGGGGGGGTTACGTGGGGCCGGCATTGTTTTTTTTTGTTATTAGTTATTTAAATATAATAAAAAAGAAATTCAAAATATGGAGAAATCAAAAAATTTTTATA
>NZ_JBEZHV010000046.1:0-26748 GCF_040650755.1 Streptomyces sp. NPDC048623 | reverse complement strand
TGTCTTCCCCCGCGGGCTCCCCCATTGTTCCCCCCCGGTCCCCCGGCAACCCGGTGGGGGCGCCCCCCCTACCCCCCCCCCCGGGGCCCGCCCCTCCGGCGTTGTCCGTCCCTGTCCGCAGGGGGGTACCGGGCGCCATTCCCCCCTGGTTTAATAGGGATATGGCCGCCATCCAGAACGACACCGCTTCGAGGCTCTTCGACCTCGAGCCGTTCTGGCCTTCCCGGCAGCACCACGACTTCGACCGGTGCTGTCGGCGCGTGAGGAACGCGTCGGCCCTCTAAAGCCCGATCGGATCCGATATCCGGTCGCTGCGGCCTTCGGCCGGCGCGCGCATCGCACCTTCGTGACTCGCGCGAAAGAAGCTGAGCTCTCATGGCCCACACCCACACCCGGACCGCCCCCACCGCCGCCCTCGCCGCTCCCCGTCCCCGGCTGCGCGCCGTCGCCCCCGACGAGGTCGCCGAGCTCGCCCGGGTGGCCGACCTCCTGCCGCCGGGCGCCACCCTCCTGCCCGCGCCCCCGCACGCGCTGCCCACGCTGCCCGGCCGCCCGCCCATGGTCGGCTATCTGGTCCTGCTGCCCGCCGACGCACCGGAGGCGAGGCAGGAGCCGGGACGGACGCCGGGACAGGCGCCGGAGCAGGAGCCGAAGCAGGGGCCGGTCAGCATCGACGGCGTGCGGCGGATCGCCCGCGTCGACGGGCGGGAACTCGAGCTGACCTACCTGGAGTTCGAACTCCTCGCCCATCTCGTCGCCCACCCCCACCGGGTGCACACCCGGGACCAGCTGGTCACGACGGTGTGGGGCTACGGGCACGTGGGCGACGGCCGGACCGTCGACGTGCACGTGGCCCGGCTGCGCCGCAAGCTCGGCGCCGAGCACCGCGACACGATCCAGACCGTGCGGCGGGTCGGTTACAAGTACAGCTACAGTTCGTAGGAAAAGCGCGAAAAGCACCCTTTCATACGGACCCGGAGGGATCCGGACGGGTCCGGAGGGGTCCGGAGGAGAGTCGCCGTATGCCCGCCATTCCCGCCGCCACCGTCGCCAACCTCCGCGATCTCGGGACCCTTCCGCTCGGACCGGGGCGCAGCGTGCGGGAAGGGCTCGTCTTCCGGTCCGGGCAGCTGGACCGGCTCGACCCGGCGGACGCGGCGGTGGCCGGGCTCGGGCTCCGTACGGTGGTCGACTTCCGGACCGACGCCGAGCGGAACGCCCGGCCGGACCGGCTGCCGGCGGGCGGGCGGCTGCTCGTGGCCGACGTGCTCGCCGACTTCCTGGCGATCAGCGGGCTGCCGCCGGCCGCCCGCCTGAAGACCCTGCTCTCCGATCCGGCGCTCGCCGAGGAGCACCTGGGCGGGGGCAGGGCGCAGGCCGCGTTCGTGCGCACCTACCGGGCGTTCGTGAGCACCGGGTCGGCCCGGGCCTCGTACGGCGCCCTCCTCACCGAGCTGGGCGATCCCGCCGCCGGTCCGCTGCTCTTCCACTGCACCGCCGGGAAGGACCGCACCGGGTGGGCGGCGGCGATCGTGCTCACGCTGCTCGGCGCGGACGAGCGGACGGTCATGGCGGAGTATCTGGCGGTCAACCCGGGGGTGCGGGAGGTGTACGCGCCGCTCATCGAGGGGTTCACGGCGCAGGGCGGCGACCCGGAACTCGCGCTCGCGCTCATCGGGGTGGTGCCGGAGTATCTGGAGGCGGCCCTGGACGAGGTGGCCGTACGGCACGGCTCGATGGAGAAGTACGTACGTGAGGGGCTCGGCGTCCCGGACGAGGTCGTCGACGTCGTGCGCAGGCGTCTGACCGTGCACGCCGCCTGAACGTACGTGCCGCCTGAACATGCACGCCGCCCGAGCCGGCCGCCGGCGCCCGGCGCCCCGCATCCGCCGTCCGCAACCCTTTCGGGGGACGCCCGCCGGGGTGACCATCGCACCAATCGCTCGTTCTGCTGAACGTGAGCACCCAGGAAACCCAGGATCTCGCCGCCTCCGACGGCCCCCGCTCCCCCGGTCCGGTCGACGTCGAGCAGGCCGAGGCCGCGCTCGTCGAGCACTATCCGCGGCTCGTCCGGATCGCCTATCTGGTGCTTCCGCCCTCCCTCGGCCGCAATCGCCGGGTGCTGACCGCGCATGCCCTGGCGCAGCGTTCGCTGCCGCGCCGCCGGGCCTCGGGGGCGGGCGCCGGGACGGTGCCGGGGGCGCGCCGGGCGGACGAGGACGCGGTCGACCCGGGGTACGCGTACGTGCGGGCCGAGGTGCTGCGGCAGGCGCTGATCGCGGGGCTGCCGCTGCGCCGCCGGGCCCTGCCGCGGCGGGCGCAGTTCCCGCCGCTGCTGCCGCAGGTGTGGGGCCTGCGGGTGTTCCCGCGGGCCGGCGGCGCCGACGAACTCGCCCTGGACCAGCGGCTCTCCGCGCTGTCCGGCCCGGCCCGGGCGGCGTACGTGCTGCGCGGCCTGGAGCGGCAGGGCGACCCGGAGGTGCTGCGGGTGCTCGGCGCGGCCGGGGTCGAGGACCCGAAGGCGGCGCTCGCCGAGGCGGACGGGGTCGAGGCGCAGTATGTGCTCCTGGAGTCGCCGGAGTTCGACCCCTGCTCGCTGCAGGCGCGCCCGACGGATCTGATGCGGCGGCGCCAGCACGGCCGGGCGGCGCTCGCTGCGGCCGCGGCGGTCGTGGTGTGCGGGGCGCTGCTCGGGCTGCCGGGCGACGGGTGGGGCAGAAACGGTGCTGCGGCCCCGTCGTACGCCCGTAACCCGGCGGCGGAGGCGGCCCTCGACCCGGCGGGTCTGAAGCGGGTGGGGACGGCCGACTGGCAGGCCTCGGCGCGCACCGACTTCTCGGTGTGGCCGGCCCGCGGCGGGCTCACCGGCGACTCGGCGCTGCTGCGCCGGGCGCTCGCCGTGTGGGCCCGGCCGGGTCCGGCCGTGCACGCCTCGGCGACGCCGGGCACGCCGCCGGGGCCGCCGATGGGCCCGTCGCAACTGCTGTTCGCGGGCGAGGTCGACGCCAACCGGGTGGTGATCCTCCACGACGGACTGCGGGTGGTGCGGTACGCCGAGCCGGTCGGCGCCACGAGCGGCGTGGCGCTCGACTTCGCCCGTACGGACGGGGCGGACGCGGTCGGCTCGGCGGCGCTCGTGGTGTCCCGGGCCGGGGGCAACGTGCGTTATCTGACGGCGCCCTGGGTACGGGAGGCGGCGGTACGGGACCTCCTGCTGCCGGACAAGGCGCCGCGGGTGCTGACCCGTGACGGGTACGGGGTGACCGAGCCGATCCCGAGCCCGGTGACCGCCGCGTCCTGCACCCGCTGGACCGCGCTCCAGCTGCGCGACGAGTCCGGGACCCGGCTCCTCACCGACCTGGGCGAACTGGCCCCGGCCCGGCTGACCTCGGGCCCGCCCGGCCGGCCGGCCGATGTGACCGGCGCGGCGGCGCGCGAGCAGTGGGCGCGGATCGCGTGCCGGCTGACGGCGGTGAGCTCGCACGGCGTGCGGACGGTCAACTCCTGGGCGTACGCGTCCCAGCGGCCCCCCGAGGGCACCGGGCGCGCCGAGTGGTGGTGCGCGCGAGCGGAGACCTGGCGGGGCACGGGGAGCCGGAGCCTGGCGCTGTTCCACGCACCGGGCGCGACCGGGCCCGCGGTGCTCGCCGCGCGCTCGGAGGGGACCCCGGCCTGCGGCGTGAAGGATCCGCGGGTGCTCGCGGGCGTGGTGTGGCAGGCGAAGAGCGGGCGGTGGTACGTCCTCGCGGCCGGCTCGCCGGACTTCGCGTCGCTCCAGCTCACGGGCGGGGTGAAGGCGCGTTCGGAGGGTGCGCTGATGGCGGTGAAGGCGGCGCCGGGCGCCCGCGCGGATCTCGTCGGGACGCTGGAGGACGGGCGCCGGGTGGGCGCCCTGCGCTGAGCAGGGGCCGGACCCTGCGTTGAGCCCGGCCCGGGCCCTGCGCTGAGCCCGGCCGCCTCCTCGAAAGGACCACAGGAGCACGAGCCGGGCGTACCGCGGGTGAAAAGCACGTGCGCGACCCCTGGCCCTCGGGCTTACCCCTCAGTACATTGACGCCATGTCTAATACGCAGCCCGTCCCGGTCGCGTCGGAGCACATCGAGCTCAAGGCCCGCAAGGTCTCCTTCGACTGGGGACAGACGCCGCTCCACTGGGTTCCCGGCGACCCGTTCACCACCCACACCATCAATGTGCTGCACCTGCTGCTCCCGGCCGGCGAACGCTGGTTCGTCCACGTCTACCAGCAGGTCCTGCCGTACATCACGGACGAGCGGCTGCGTGCGGACGTCATCGGGTTCATCGGGCAGGAGGCCGTGCACTCGCAGGCGCACGACGACGTCCTGCCGCACCTGAAGGAGCAGGGCCTCGACCCCACCCCGTACACGGCGCAGGTCGACTGGTTCTTCGAGAAGCTGCTCGGCGACCGGACGCTGCCGCCGGGGCGGCCGCGGCGCTGGTGGCTGATGGAGCGGGTGGCGCTGATCGCCGCGATCGAGCACTACACCGCCTTCCTCGGCAACTGGGTGCTCAACGCCGAGGAGCTGGACCGGGTCGGCGCCGACCCGATGATGCTGGACCTGCTGCGCTGGCACGGCGCCGAGGAGGTCGAGCACCGCGCGGTCGCCTTCGAGCTGTTCATGCACCTCGACGGCGGCTACCGGCGGCGCGCCCGCACCTGGGCGGCGGCGTTCGGCGCGCTCGTGTTCCTGTGGCAGCGCGGGGTGCGCTTCTTCATGGAGAACGACCCGACCGTCCTCGACGCCAGGCCCAGCGTCGGGCAGTTCGTGCGCAAGGGCCGCCAGGGCGTGCTGCCGTCCACGCCCGACCTGCTCCGCGCCGTCCCCCGCTACATCAGCCGGGACTACCACCCCTCCCAGGAGGGCAGCACCGCCCAGGCCGCCGCCTACCTGGCCTCTTCCCCCGGCGCCAACGGAGGCCGTGTCTGATGCGTGTTCGTACCGTCGTCCTCGTCGCCGGGGCCGCGCTGCTCGCCAAGCGGGCGCTGCGGCGCCGGATCGACGCCTCACCGCTGTGGCCGATGCCGGCTCTCGACGTGCCGGTCTCGGGCCGCGGCCGGCAGGCCACCGTCACCCGACGTGTCGTGGTCGCCGCGCGCACCGAACCGGCCGAGGGCGTGGTCCAGTTGCGCCTGGAGGGCGCCGGGCTGCCCGCCTGGCGGCCGGGCGCGCACATCGACCTCGTCCTGCCGTCCGGCACCGTGCGCCAGTACTCGCTGTGCGGCGACCCCGGCGAGTCCGGCGTCTACACCGTCGCGACCCGGCTGATCGAGGCCGGGCAGGGCGGCCGCGGCGGTTCGCGCGAGGTCCACGAGCAGCTGCACGCCGGCACCGAGATCGAGATCCGCGGGCCGCGCAACCGCTTCCCGCTCGCCTCCGCGCCCTCGTACGTCTTCGTGGCCGGCGGCATCGGGATCACCCCCGTCCTGCCGATGGTGCGTGCGGCGGAGGCGGCCGGGGCCGACTGGCGGCTGCTGTACTGCGGGCGCAGCCGGGCCACCATGCCGTATCTCGACGAGGTCGAGAGGCTGGGGGCGGGCGGGCGGACCACCGTGGTCGCCGAGGACACCGACGGGCGGCCCGGCCTGGGCTTCCTCGCCGAACTCCCGGCGGAGACGGAGGTGTACTGCTGCGGGCCCGAGGGCCTGATGGACGCGGTGGGCGCCGCCATGCCGGAGGGACGGCTGCCGCGTCTGGAGCGCTTCTCCGCGGCCCGGACCAAGGGCGGAAAGCCCTTCGAGGTCGAACTGCGGCGCACCGGGCGCACGTTGGCCGTGGCGGCCGACCAGTCGGTGCTGTCCGCGGTGCGCGAGGCGGTCCCCGGTGTCCTCCACTCCTGCGGGCAGGGCTTCTGCGGGACCTGCCGACAGCGGGTACTGGAGGGCGAGGTGGACCACCGCGACGAGCTGCTCACCGACGCCGAGCGGGCCGACTCGATGCTGATCTGTGTGTCGCGGTGCGCCGGGGAGCGCCTGGTCCTGGACCTGTAGTCCGGCCAGGGATCAGGGCAGCAGCCAGTCCATGGAGAGCGCGGCGACCAGGCCTCCCACCAGGAGCCAGGTCGCCAGGCGCGTACGCCCGTTGCGGGACAGTTCGATCACGACGCCGCAGAGGATCATGGCGAGGCCGTAGACGCCGACGACGAGCACGGAGGTGTGGGCGGCGAGCCGTACGGCCAGGACCACGCCCATGACCACGAGCAGGACCGAGCCCACGACGACGCGCGCGAGCCGCGCCTGGCGGGGCGTGAGGCCGGTCCGCTCCTCGTCAGCCTCTTCGGCATTCGCCACGCCCTCCGCGCCCTCGGCGGGGGCGAGTTCGGTGTCGTCGGTCTCCCTGGTGTCCTGCTCAGAAGCGCTCATGTGCCGGGAGCGTAACGGACTCCCGTTAGGCTGTTCGCATGACGACCGGGGTACGCCGAAGGATGGGCGTCGAGGAGCGCAAGCAGCAGCTGATCGGGGTGGCCCTCGAACTGTTCAGCCACCGCTCTCCCGACGAGGTCTCCATCGACGAGATCGCCGCGGCCGCGGGCATATCCCGCCCGCTGGTCTACCACTACTTCCCCGGGAAGCAGTCGCTGTACGAGGCGGCGCTGCGCCGCGCGGCCGACGAGCTGGCCGCCCGCTTCCTCGAACCGCCGCAGGGGCCGCTGGGAGCGCGTCTGCTGCGGGTGATGGGCCGTTTCTTCGACTTCGTGGACGGCCACGGGCCGGGCTTCGCCGCGCTGATGCGGGGCGGTCCCGCGGTCGGCTCCTCGACGACCAACGCGATGATCGACGAGGTGCGGCAGGCCGCGTACGAGCAGATCCTGGCGCACCTGGAGGTCGCCGAGCCCTCGGCGCGGCTCGAACTGGTCGTCCGCTCCTGGGTGTCGCTCGCCGAGTCGACGGCCCTGCTGTGGCTGGACGGGCGCCGGGTGCCGCGCGGTGAGCTGGAACAGCAGCTCGTGCACGACTTCGCGGCGCTCATGGCGGTGAGCGCCGCGTACGACGACGACATGGCGCAGATCGTGACCCGCGTCCTCGCCGACGAGCCGGCCGACGGGCCCTTCGGCGACCTGGTGGGGCGGCTGGTGGGCCTGGTGCCTCCCCGCGCCTGAACGGCCACCCGGGTACGGGTTCAGGCGCAGGGAGCCTAGGCCCGGCAAAGGGCGCCGTCCCTGGCGGCGCCCCTGGGGGTGTCAGCGGGTGGTGAAGACCGACACCGTGCGGGGCGGGACCGTGAAGGTGGCCGACGCGCTCTCGTACGTGGACGTCTTCGTCACCGGGTCCGAGCCCGACGCCTGGAGCGGGTGGAGGCGGTACTCCGTGCCCGCCAGGGACGGGATCACCTGGGTCTGTGTCCGCGGGGTCGCGTTGAAGACGACGACCAGGTCGCCCAGGCGCATCGTGATCACGCCCGGGGTCTCGTCGCGGCCCGAGAGCGGGAAGGACAGGGTGTCCTGGACGCGGGAGGCCGTGGCGAGGGAGAAGGCGGGCTCGGTGGAGCGGATCTTCTGGAGGTCGCGGTAGGCGGCGGAGGCGCCCGTGATCTCCGGGCAGCCGACGGCGAGCGCCGGGTTCACCAGGAGCGGCTTCGCGTAGGACCACTTGGACTGGTTGTCCGGGGCCGGGGGAAGCCCGCGCCCGAAGCCGTTGCCGTCACCGCAGTCCCAGTGGATCGCGTTGAACCAGTCGCCG
The DNA here is from genome assembly GCF_040650755.1 of Streptomyces sp. NPDC048623. Taxonomy (NCBI): domain Bacteria; kingdom Bacillati; phylum Actinomycetota; class Actinomycetes; order Kitasatosporales; family Streptomycetaceae; genus Streptomyces; species Streptomyces sp. NPDC048623. The sequence goes on along the minus strand of NZ_JBEZHV010000046.1, from coordinate 19,052 downwards.
CTGTCGTACGAGTTGCGGTCGAGGGACTTGGAGCGGAGCAGGTCGCTGCCCGCCTGGGAGAGCGCCGGGCCCTGGGACAGGGTGGCCGTGGCCATCGCGAGGACCTGCATACGGGCGCGGTCGGCCGGCGACGTACCGGCCGGGAGCTTGAAGGCGAGCGCGTCGTACAGGCTCTCGTTGTCGTGGGCGTCGGCGTAGGCGAGGGCGTCGCCGGGGGCGGCGGCGTAGCCGGCCGGGGCGCCGTTGTAGTCGACCTCGGAGCCCTTGACCGTACGGCCGGAGCTGTCGGTGAAGGAGTACGAGGCGAGGTTGCCGGTCAGGCCGACCTTGATCAGGTCCTGGTAGTGCAGCAGCCGGGCCTTCTGCTCGGCCGGGGTGCCGTTGGCGCCCGACGCGTTCGGGTCGGTGTAGAGGCCGGAGGCGAAGCCCTGGATGCCGGGGTCCGCGTCGAAGGGGCCGCCGCCGCGCACGGCGTCGCGGGCCCGGTCGGAGAAGGTGGCGACGCCCGTACCGGCCATGTTCTTCTGGGTGGCCTGGACGAAGCGCGCGTCGTCGGCGATCTCGCCGAAGTTCCAGCCCTCGCCGTAGAGGACGATCGCCTTGCCGTCGACGCCGTCCTTCTCGACGGTCAGCGCGTCGAGGGCGGCCCGCACGGCCAGGATGTTGGCCTTGGGGTGGTGGCCCATGAGGTCGAAGCGGAAGCCGTCGACCTTGTACTGCTTCGCCCAGGTGACGACCGAGTCGACGACGAGCTTGCCCATCATCGCGTTCTCGGGCGCCGTGTTGGCGCAGCAGGTGGAGGTGGCGACGGAGCCGTCGGCCTGGAGGCGCTGGTAGTAGCCGGGCACGATGCGGTCGAGGACGGACTTGTCGGACTGTCCGGCGGCGACGGTGTGGTTGTAGACGACGTCCATGACCGTGCGCAGGCCCTCGCCGTTGAGCGCCTGGACCATCTGCCGGAACTCGACGGTGCGGCGGGTGCCGTCCGGGTCGGTGGCGTACGAGCCCTCCGGCACCGTGTAGTGCAGCGGGTCGTAGCCCCAGTTGTAGGCGTCCTTCGCCGCCGCGGCGGCCACGCAGGCCTGCTGCTCGGCCGAGTCGGGCGCGTAGACCTTCAGGTCGCAGGCGGGTTCGGTCCGGTCGGACTTCCTCTCGGGGACGGTGCCGATGTCGAAGGCCGGGAGGAGGTGGACGTACGAGGTCCCGGAGTCGGCGAGCTCCCGCAGATGCCGTGAGCCCGCGCTGTCCTTGTCGGTGAAGGCGAGGTAGGTGCCGCGGTCGGCGGCGGGCACGGTGCTGTCCGCGACGGAGAAGTCACGGATGTGGAGTTCCTGGATCTGCGCGTCGCGCAGCGGCACGGCGGCCGGCTTCTTCAGGCCCTGCCAGCCCTTCGGCGCGAGCTTGGGGTCGGCGAGGTCGACGACGAGGCTGCGGGCGGAGTCGGTGGTGAGGGCGGTGGAGTACGGGTCGGTGACCCGGTTCTCGACGAGCTTCTGGACGCTCGGCGCCCAGACCTTCACGACGTACCGGTACGGCTTGCCCGCCCAGGTCCGCGGGCCGGTGACCGACCAGACGCCGGAGGCGGCGTCGCGCCGCATCGGCATGGTCCTGCCGTCGAGTTCGAGGGCGACGGACTGGGCCGTCGGCGCCCACACGGAGAGGGTGGGGCGGCCGTTCCGGAAGACGGGGCCCAACGAGGACTGCGCGGCCTTCTGCGCGTACAGGTCGTCGAGCACGCCCGCCGTCTGCACCCCGGTCGCCGCGAGCAGGGCGCCGTTCGCCGCCCGCTGGGTCGCGATCAGCTGGCCGCGCAGGGAGTCCCGTACGCGATCGGCGTCGCGCGGGTCGACGGTGAAGGCCGGGTAGTCCTTGAGGTGGGGGAACTTCGCCTTCTGGGCGTCGGTGAGGCTTCCCGCGGTGAGCCGCAGCCAGCGGCCCTCGTCGCTCAGGGCGCCGTCCGTGACGGTGATGCCGCCGCCCGCCGCGCCCGGCGCGTACACCAGCTGCTGGCTGGTGGCGTCGGTGGCCTTCACCTTCCAGACGACCGTGTTCCGGTCGATCCACTGCGCCTCGGCCTTGCCGAGGTCGAGGTTCGGGGCCCCGCCGGTGGTCGGGAGCAGGTACTTCGGCTGCTCGGCGAGCAGCCAGACCTCGTTGCCGTAGGTGGCGAGGTCGAGGGACTGGTCGGTGGGCAGGTCCTTCTGGTCGCCCTTGTGGACGATGTACGAGAGCGAGCTCGCGCCCTCCGCCAGCGGCACCTCGTACACGGCGCCGTACGCGTCGAATCGCGTCGGCAGCAGCGGCTTCGACCAGTCGGTGGGCTGGGCGGCGCCGGTCCACAGGTGCAGGCCCCAGCCGTCGTAGTTCCCGTCCGGGCGCTGGTAGTGGAGGACGGCCTTCGTCCTGTCCTGCGGGGCGGGGGCCGGGTCGGTGTCGGACTGGCCGCTGTCGCCCTGCGTGATCCAGACCTCGCCGGTGCGGCCGAGGCTGATGCTGCGCTGCGGGCCGTCGGCGGCCCCGTCCTTCTCCACGGTGTACGGGAGGGTGGACGCGCCCTCGGGGACGCGGACCCAGGCGAAGGCGCCGTGGGCGTCGCGGCCGGTGAACGCGGCCTCCTGGTCGGCGGCCTTCAGCTTCCAGCCGTCGTAGTTGCCGTCCTCCCGCTTGTAGTGGACGACGGCGTAGGTGCGCTCGACCGCGACCGGCTTCTCCGGCGCCGGGACCTGGCCCGCGGTGGAGGTGGCCAGGGCGCTCGCGGTGCGGCCGGCGGCGTCGACCACGACGGCCTTGTAGCGCAGGGCGGTGCCGGCGGGCGCGGTGACGTACTGGGTGACCTTGTAGGGGGCGTGGTCGGCGGTGCCGAGGGTCTGCCAGCGCCCGTTGCCGACCTGGGCGGCGAAGACGACCCGGTTCAGGGCGCCGGGGCCGCCGCCGGTGACGTCGGCGGACAGTTCGACGGTGCCGGTGGCGCCGGGGGCCGGGGCCTTGAGGGTCACGGCGGGCGCGGCGGCGGGGGCGGGCAGCGGCGCGTCGGCCTTCAGGACCAGGGAGGAGAGGGCGGGGACGGTGACCGTGACCTTGCCGCTCTCGGCCGCGACGGCGCCCTGGCCCCCGTACAGCGTGCGGAGGCGCGCCGAGTCGACCGGCACGGTGACGGTCTTCGGCTCGGTGGCACTGTTGGTGGCGACCAGGTACTCGGTCCGCGTCCGCGCGTCCGTACGGGAGAAGGCGTAGACGGAGCCCTCGGCGTAGCGCTCCTGCTGGACGCCGTCGCGCAGGGCGGGGTTGTCGCGCGTGAGCGCCGACAACTGAGCGATGTTCTTGTAGATCGGGTGGCCGGTGTCGTACGCGTCGGAGGCGTGCGTGCGGTCGGTGCCGAGCTGGTCGTCGTCGAGGTAGTCGGCGGTCTGCGAGGCGAAGAGGGTCTGGCGGGCGTCCTTGTCGCCGCCGGGGCCGGTGAAGCCCTGCTCGTCGCCGTAGTAGACGACCGGGTTGCCGCGGCTGAGGAACATCAGCTCGTTGGCGAGCCGGGCCCGCTGGACGAGTTCGGCGTCGCTCGCGTCCGGGTGGTCCTGCCTGAGGAAGGTCCCGATGCGGCCCATGTCGTGGTTGCCGAGGAAGGTGACCTGCTCGTAGGCGTTGGCCTTGTCGGTGGTGTAGCGGTAGTCGTCGGCGAAGACCTTGGCGAGGCGGTCGGCGCCGGCGCCCTGGGAGGCGAACGCGCGGGCGGCGTCCTGGAAGGGGAAGTCGAGGGTGGCGTCGAGCCGGCCGCGGGTGACGTAGGGGCTGGTGACGGTGGTGTCGGCGGAGTACACCTCGCCGAACATGAAGAAGTCCGGCCGGCCCTGCTCGGCGGCGTACGTGTCGAGGGCGGTGGCCCACTGGGTCCAGAAGTCCAGGTTCACGTGCTTGACGGTGTCGATGCGGAAGCCGTCGATCGCGAAGTCGTGGACCCACGTCTCGTAGATCTTCTTCATGCCCTGGACGACCTCGGGGCGTTCCGTCCACAGGTCGTCGAGGCCGACGAAGTCGCCGTACTCGGCGGACTCGCCGGCCCAGGTGGAGTCGCCGCGGTTGTGGTACATCGTCGGGTCGTTGAGCCAGGCGGGGACCTTGTCACCGGTCGCGGCCTTCTGGACCGGCGTGTACGGGAACGAGTCCGCGTCCACCTTGCCGAGGGCGGTGCGGTCGTCGAAGGGGCGGCCGGTCGCGTCCAGGTACGGGTAGGCGCCCTTGGGGCGGTAGCCGTACTTCTTCTCGGCGTAGTCGACGGTGTCGGCGGTGTGGTTGGTGATGACGTCGAAGAAGACCTTCATGCCCTTGGCGTGGGCGGCGGCGATGAGCTTCTTCAGGTCGTCGTTGGTGCCGAAGTGGGGGTCGACCTGGGTGAAGTCGGTGATCCAGTACCCGTGATAGCCGGCGCTCGCGTCCTTGCCCTCGCCCTGCACGGGCCGGTTCTTGAAGATCGGCGCCATCCAGATGGCGGTGGTGCCGAGGCCCTTGATGTAGTCGAGCCGCTGCGTCAGGCCCTTGAGGTCGCCGCCCTGGTAGAAGCCCTTGTCGGTGGGGTCGAACCCGGTGGCGGTACGGCTGCCGGTGAGACCGCCGCGGTCGTTGGCGGGGTCGCCGTTCGCGAAGCGGTCGGGCAGCACGAAGTAGAACTGCTCACGGGTGAGGTCGTGCCGGGCGGGGGTGGCGGCGAGGGCGCGGTCGGAGGGCGGCGCGGGGGGCGCCGTGCCGGCGGCAGCGGGCGTGACGGGCGTCAGGCCGACGGCGAGGGTGGCCAGGAGGGTGGTGACGGCGCTTTGCCGCCGTCCGATGCGGGACACGTTGCTCCTCGGAGAGTTGGAATTCCCCCACCCCGCCCCTTCCCGGCCGTTCCGATCAGCGGCTCCGCCGCGGGCTGCCGGGGGCTGAGGAGGGTGGTGAGGTGCGGGGGCTGGGCCCCCGCACCCCCGGCGGGACGCGGCAGCTTCGCGCCGCACGGTGGTTGGGGTGCGGGGGGCTGGCCCCCCGCACCTCGGCGGAAAGCGGCAGCTTCGCGCCGCGTGGCGCTAGTTGCGGAAGGTGTCGTTCAGGACGATCTGGCCCGAGGACGGGACGGTCGCGGTGCGGTTGGCACCGGACTCCCAGGTGACGTTTCCGGCCCCGTCCTTGCGGAGGTACTTGTACTCGAAGGCCGTTCCGGCCGGGAGGTTCACGTCGAGCTTCCAGACCGGGTACGCGGCCGGGTCGAGCTTCAGGGCCGCCGCCGGGGACCAGTTGCCGAGCTCGGGGCGGTTGCCGGTGACGTAGATGTTCTGGCCCACCACGGTGGTGGCGGTGACGTTGAACGAGGCGCCGGTGGTGGTGACCGGCGGCGGCTGGGTCCCGCAGGTCGTCGCGCCGACGTGGAGCGCGAGTGCGGTGTTCGCGCCGAGGGTGGCCGTGAACTGGCCGGAGGAGTTCACCGTCACCGGGTTGCCGCTCTGCACGTCGCAGTAGGAGCCGGCGGGCAGGGAGGTCTGGAAGGTGCGGGTGAGGGACGAGGACTCGTGGTTGATGGCCACGTACGCCTTGGCACCACGGCCGAACGCGATCTGGTTGTTGCCGTTGTCCCACCAGTCGGTGACGGCCTGGCCGCGGGCGGTGTTGCGGAAGGCCACCATGGAGGAGATCTCGCGCCAGGCGTGCTGACACTTCCAGCCGTCGCTGTAACAGGCGTTCACCTGGTGCCCGTTGGGCGCACCGGCGTCCTTGTCGGTCCACTCGTAGCCGGAGTGGACGTCCGGGGAGCCGTACGGCCAGGCGAGCATGAAGACGGACGCGAGGGTGTAGTTCGCGCCGTCCTTGTAGTTGAGGGTGTCACCGCCGCGCTCGGTGTCGTGGTTGTCGACGAAGACGCCGGCCTGGCCGCTGGGCATGTAGCCCCAGGCCTCGCCGAAGTTCTTGAGGTAGGCGAGCTTCTCGCCCTGGAGGACCCTCTTGAGGTCGCGGGCGTAGCGGAACTCCTGGACGTCGCCGTTGCCGAGGTACTCGCTCGGGGAGACCGCCTCGCCGGCGCCGTAGATCGCCTCCTGCTTCCAGTAGACGGAAGGATTCGTCAGGCGCGACTTGATGTTGGCGAGGTCGGCGGCCGGCATGTGCTTGGCGGCGTCGACGCGGAAGCCGTCGACGCCGAGCGACAGCAGGTCGTTCATGTACCCGGCTATTCGGCCGCGGACGTAGTCCTCGCCGGTGTCGAGGTCGGCGAGGCCGACGAGCTCGCAGTTCTGGACGTTCGCCTTGTCCTGGTAGTTGGAGACCGTGGCGCGGCAGTCGTCCATGTCGGAGCCGGAGTAGACGCCGGGGTAGTTGTACTTGCTGTAGGTGGACCCGCCGGTGCCGGTGTAGGTGGCGTTGGGGTCCGCCGGGCCGGCCATGTGGTTGACGACGGAGTCGGCGACGACCTTGACCCCGGCGGCATGGCAGGTGTCGACCATCGACTTGAAGGCGGTGCGGTCGCCGAGCGGGCCGGCGATCTTGTAGCTGACTGGCTGGTAGGCGGTCCACCACTGGGCGCCCTGAACGCGCTCCTGGGGCGGTGAGACCTGCACGTAGCCGTAACCGGCGGGGCCGAGCTGGTCGGTGCAGGCCTTGGCCACGGAGGCGAAGTTCCACTCGAACAGCACGGCCGTGACGTCCTTCGCGCCGGGCGGGGCGGCCTGAGCGGTGGGGGCTCCCGTGACGGCCACAGCGGCTCCCGCCACGAGGGCGAGTGCAGCGGCCACGGTCTTTCGGGCCATGTTTCCTCCTGTACGACGTCCCTGTCGCAAGAAGTTGCCGAAAATGTCAGCAACTGTTTTCAGCCGCGACCGTAGGGGCGTACAGGCGTGCGGTCAATACTTCAAACAACCGAACGCAACAAGTTGCGCAAGGAGTTACGAAGCCGGGGACGGCGGCTGCGCCGTCGAGCCCCGCACCACCAGCTCCGGCTGGAACACGAACTCCGTGCGCTGGACCGGGTTTCCCTCGATCTCCTCGATGAGGGCGCCCACGGCCGCCGTCGCCATGGCCTGCACCGGCTGACGCACCGTCGTCAGCGGCGGGTCGGTGAACGCGATGAGCGGGGAGTCGTCGAAGCCGACCACCGACACGTCACGCGGCACGTCGAGGCCCCGGGCACGGGCGGCCCGGACGACCCCGAGGGCCATCAGGTCGGAGCCGCAGACGATGCCGGTGCAGCCCTCGGCCAGCAGCAGATCGGCGGCGGCGTGCCCGCCCTCGACGCCGAACAGGGTGGGCCGCACGAAGCGTTCGGCCTCCTCCCGCTCGATGCCGAGGGCGGCGTGCAGCTCGGCGGCGAAGCCCTCCGCCTTGCGGCGCGAGGGGACGTAGCGGGTCGGCCCGATGGCGAGCCCGATCCGCTCGTGGCCGAGTTCCACCAGGTGCCGTACGGCCATCCGCGCCGCGGCCCGGTCGTCGGGCGAGACGAAGTTGGCGTCGATGTGCTCGTTGAAGCCGTTGATGAGGACGAACGGCACGCCGCGGTCGGCGAGCCGGGTGTAGCGGGCCGGGTCGGCGGAGGCGTCCGCGTGCAGCCCGGACAGGAACACGATGCCGGCCACCCCGCGCTCGACCAGCTGCTCGACCAGCTCGTCCTCGGTCGCGCCGCCGGGCATCTGGGTGCACAGGACCGGGGTGTAGCCATACCCGGCCAGGACCTGTTCGACGACCTGGGCGAAGGCCGGGAAGATCGGGTTGGTCAGCTCGGGCACCACCAGGCCGATCAGGCCGGCGCTGCGCCGTTTGAGACGTACGGGACGCTCGTAGCCGAGCACGTCGAGCGCGGCCAGCACCTTGTGCCGGGTCGCGCCGGCCACGCCCGCCTTGCCGTTGAGGACTCGGCTGACGGTGGCCTCGCTCACCCCGGACTGGGCCGCGATGTCCGCGAGCCGCGGGGCGCCCCCTCCGGCGCCCCGCGGCAGGGGGATCGTCACACCGCCCACCAGACGGTGGTGTCGGCGGGCAGCACTGCGGCGCCCTCGACGATCAGGTTCTCCTCGCCGGCCGAATCGCCGGAGGAGAGGAGCAACCGGCCGGGCAGCGGGACGGAGATGGCCCGGCCGGTGGTGTTGGCGGTGCAGACGAAGCCGTCACGGCGGAAGGAGAGCACACCCTCAGGTGCCTCCAGCCACTCGACGGCCTCGCCCGCACCGAGTTCGGGACGCTCGCGGCGTACGGCGAGCGCGCTGCGGTACAGCTCCAGGGTGGAGCCGGGGTCGCCGGTCTGCGCCTCGACGCTGAGCCCGCCCCAGGTGGCGGGCTGCGGCAGCCAGGAGCCGCCGGTGCCGAAGCCGTACGAGGAGCCCTCGGCGGTCCACGGGATGGGCACCCGGCAGCCGTCGCGGAAGCCGTCCTGGCCGGTGGCCCGGAAGAAGGACGGGTCCTGGCGCACCTCGTCGGGCAGGTCGGTGACGTCGGGCAGGCCGAGCTCCTCGCCCTGGTAGACGTACGCGGAGCCGGGCAGCGCCAGCATCAGCAGGGTCGCGGCGCGGGCCCGGCGCAGACCGAGTTCACGGTCGCCCGGGGTGCGCAGCTGGGTGCCGAGGCCCGCCGGGTTGGCGAAGCGGGTGGCGTGCCGGGTGACGTCGTGGTTGGAGAGCACCCAGGTGGTGGGGGCGCCGACGGGGCGCATCGCGGCGAGCGAGGCATCGATCACCGCACGCAGCTCGGCGGCGTCCCAGTGGGTGCCCAGGTACTGGAAGTTGAAGGCCTGGTGCATCTCGTCGGGGCGCACGTAGTGGGCGGTGCGGTCGACGGTGGGGGTCCAGGCCTCGGCGACGAGGACGCGCTCGCCGTCGTACTCGCTCAGCACCGTGCGCCACGAGCGGTAGATCTCGTGCACGCCGTCCTGGTCGAAGAAGGGCATGACGTCGTTGCCGAGCAGCTTGAGCTGGTCGTGGGCGCCGATGTCGGGCAGGCCGGCGGCCTTGACCAGGCCGTGGGCGACGTCGACCCGGAAGCCGTCGACGCCCATGTCGAGCCAGAAGCGCAGGATCGAGCGGAACTCGTCCCGCACGGCGGGGTGTTCCCAGTTGAAGTCGGGCTGCTCGGGCGCGAAGAGGTGGAGGTACCACTCGCCGGGGGTGCCGTCCGGGTTCTCCGTACGGGTCCAGGCGGGGCCGCCGAAGATGGACTCCCAGTCGTTGGGCGGGAGTTCGCCGTCGGCGCCCTGGCCGGGGCGGAAGTGGTAGCGCTCGCGCAGCGGGGAGCCGGGACCCTCGCGCAGGGCGCGCTGGAACCACTCGTGCTGGTCGGAGGAGTGGTTGGGGACGAGGTCGACGATGATCCGCAGGCCCAGTTCGTGGGCGTCGCGGATCACGGCGTCGGCGTCGTGCAGCGTGCCGAACATGGGGTCGATGGCCCGGTAGTCGGCGACGTCGTAGCCGGCGTCGGCCTGCGGGGAGGCGTAGAAGGGGGAGAGCCAGACGGCGTCGACGCCGAGCGCCTTGAGGTACGGCAGCCGGCTGCGGATGCCCGGCAGGTCGCCCATGCCGTCACCGTTGCCGTCGGCGAAGCTGCGCGGATAGACCTGGTAGATCACCGCGTCTCTCCACCAGCCCGACTGCGTGCCGGTGGCGGGTGCGGCGGCGGGGGCGACGAGGTCCTGGGTCATGTCTTCCTTGCTTCGTAAGAAGGGTGCGGGCACGGGGTGCGCGGCCACGGGCGCTCTTCGGCTCAGCCCTTGACGGCGCCGGCGGACATGCCGGTCACCAGGTGGCGCTGGGCGAAGAGGAACACCAGGGCGGCGGGGACGGCGATGAGCACGGAGGCCGCGGTCATCGGGCCCCACTGGGCGCCGTACTGGTTGACGAACTTCTGCAGTCCGCCGGCGAGCGTGAGGTTCTCGTCACCGACCATGAAGGCGGAGGCGTAGGCCACCTCGCCCCAGGCGGTGATGAAGGAGTAGAACGCGGTGACCGCGATGCCCGGCTTGGCGAGCGGCAGGATGAGCCGCCAGAAGGTGCCGAACGGGGTGAGGCCGTCGACGTAGCCCGACTCGTCGATCTCGCGCGGGATGGTGTCGAAGAAGCCCTTCATCATCCAGGCGCAGAACGGGACGGCGATGGTCAGATACGTGACGACCAGGCCGGCCGAGGAGTTCAGCAGGCCCATCGACGCCATGATGTTGTAGATCGGCACGATGAGGACGGCGACCGGGAACATCTGGGTGACGAGCAGCGTCCACATCAGTCCGCGCTTGCCGGGGAAGCGGAAGCGGCTGACGGCGTAGCCGGTGGTGGAGGAGACGAAGACGCCGAGCACGGTCGTGAGGGCGGCGACGAGCAGCGAGTTGCCGAACCAGGTGAGGAACGGGGTGTCGTTCAGCAGGTTCGTGTAGTTCTCGAGCGTCGGCTCCTTCACGAAGTCCGTGGTGGTGGCGTACTTCGCGGGCTTGAGCGAGGTGAGCAGCACCCACAGCACCGGGAAGACGGCGATCACGGAGGCCACGATCAGGCTGAGGTGCAGCCCGGCGGAGGCGAGCGGCGAACGCTGACCGCGGCGGCGGACCTTCGTCCGGACCGGGGCCTGGGCCCGGGCTTGCGCGTGGCGCGGAGCGTTGGTCACGGGGGTCGTGGTGGTCACCAGACTTCTCCCTGCTTGCGGAGGACCCGCCGGTAGATCGCGGCGAAGATCATCAGGAGGACCAGGATCAGCACGCCCCAGGTGGAGGACTGCGCGTAGTCGCGCGGGCTGATCTCGAAGGAGAACTTGTACGCCTGGGTCACCAGGATCTGGGTGGCCTCGCCGGGACCGCCCCGGGTGAGCAGGAAGATCACCGGGAACATGTTGAAGGTCCAGATGGTGCTGAGCAGGATCACCGTGGTGGACACCGACCGCAGGCCGGGCAGGGTGATGTGCCGGAAGCGCTGCCAGGCGTTGGCGCCGTCCATCTCCGCGGCCTCGTACATCTCGCCGGGGATGGACTGCAGACCGCCGAGCAGGGCGACCATCATGAACGGCACACCGAGCCAGACGTTGACGGCGATGACCGAGAACTTGGCCCAGGTGGGGTCGTTGAGCCACGGCACGGCGTCGATGCCGCCGCCCGCGAGCACGCTGTTGAGGATGCCGCGGCGCTCGTCGTAGAGGAAGCGCCAGGCGAAGACGGAGACGAAGCCGGGGACGGCCCAGGGCAGGATCAGCAGCATGCGGTAGACACCGCGGCCGGCGATCCTGCGGTTGAGCATGTTGGCGAGGACGAGACCGAGCGAGAAGGTCACCGACACGCACGCCACCGTCCACACCAGCGTCCAGCCGAGCGTGGCCAGGAACTGGTTTCCGGTGAGCGCGTCCACGTAGTTGTCGACGCCGACGAACTCGTAGCTCGCCGGGATGTGGTTGACGCCGATGGAGCGCTCGACGTTGCGTTCGTTGGCGTCGGTGAGCGACAGCCAGATGCCGCGGACCAACGGGTATCCGATGATCACGCCGATCACGACCACCACCGGGGCGACCATCGCCCAGGCGTACCAGTGGGTGGAGAGGGATCGCTTTGCGGCGCCCCGGGATCCACCGTTCCGCTTGCCAGTTCCGCGGCTCCGGCCGCGGGCGACATCGCCCGCGGCCTTCGCCACCGACTGGCTGCTGGTGTCCACAGCCATCAGCCGGTCTGCCTTCCTTCCCGCTTCGTCTCCGACACGGGGTTGGTTACTTCCAGTCCTTCAGGAGCTTGCGGTAGGAGTCACCCGCGTTCTTCGCGCCCTGCTCCGGAGTGGCCTGGTTGGTGAGGACCTTGGTGTACTCGGTGACCAGCGGGGCGAAGAGGCTGCCGCCCTCCGGGATCCACGGGCGCTCGTGGGAGGTCTCGACGACCGGCTTGAAGAAGGCGATCATCGGGTTGGTGGCGACCTCCGTCTTGGCGTAGGCCGAGGTACGGGTCGGGAGCAGGCTGAGCTCCTTGGCGGCCAGGGCCTGGGCCTCGACCGAGGTCATGTAGTCGACGAAGGCGTACGAGGCGGCCAGGTTCTTGGACCCGGCGTACACGGCGAGGCCGTGTCCACCCTGCGGGGAGCCCTGGCCGGCCGAGCCGGCCGGGACCGGGGCGATGCCCAGGTTCGCCTTGTCGGCGAACTCCTTGCCGGTGTAGGTGTCGGCGACGGCCCACGGGCCGTTGATCATCATCGCGACCTTGCCGTCCTTGAAGGCGGCCTGCATGTTGTCCCAGCCGTTGGTCGCGTCGGTGATCGCGGCCTTGGAGTCGACCAGGTCCTTGACGGTCTTGAAGGCCTTCACACCGGCGGGGTTGTCGATGGTGACGGTCTTGGTGTCGGCGTTGACCAGGTCGCCGCCCTCGCCGTACAGGAAGGAGAGGAACCAGTAGGCGTCGTCGCCGCGCAGGTAGAGGCCGGTCTTGCCGGTCTTCTGCTTGATCTTGGTGGCGACGGACTTCAGCTCGTCGACGGACTTCGGGACCTCGACACCGGCGTCCTTGAAGATCTTCTTGTTGTAGAAGATGCCCATGGAGTCGATGACCTGCGGCACGGCGTAGGTCTTGCCGTCGTACTTGGTGGACGCGGCGGCCTGCTTGAGGAAGTCGTCCTGGTCCTTGAGGGCCGGGGTGCCGTCGAGCGGCGCGAGGTAGCCGAGGTTCGCGAAGTCCGCGGTCCAGGCGACCTCGGAGCGGATCACGTCAGGAGCGCCGGTGCCGGACTGGGCGGCGTTCTTGAACTTGTTCTGGGCGTCACCGAAGGGCACGTTGACGTACTTGATCGTGACCTTGGGGTGCTTCTTCGTGAAGTCCTCGGCGAGCTTCTTGAAGACCTTGTCCTCGGAACCGACCGTAGAGGTGTCCCACCAGGTCACGGTGCCGGAGAGCTCGCCCGAGCCCTTCGTGTCGCCGCCGGTGGAACCGGTGTCGCTTCCGCACGCCGCCAGGGTCACGCCCAGGGCCGCGACCAGCGCGGTGGCCGCTATGCCACGCCGCATGTGAACTCCTTCAGATGGTCCCGGTTTGGACGAGGGTCTGGAACCTTCCTCATGCGACCGCTCCCTCGCGGCGCTCCGGGTTGCCAGGAACGTAACAGGGATGAAAACGCGCCGAAAGAGCTTGCGAGAAATTTCTGCAAGACGCGGCGATCGTTACATCCGCGTGTCCCTAAGGTTGCGAACGCGCGGCTTGACAGTCCCAGCACCCCCTCACCTCTTGCAAGAACTTGCGCAAGAGTGGTGGGGGTGGCCGGAACCCGCGTTCGGTGGGCAATCCGTCGCATGACCGGTACAGTCCACTCCCATGACCGCGCGGCTCGCCGACATCGCAGCCCAGGCGGGGGTCAGTGAAGCCACAGTCAGCCGCGTGCTCAACGGCAAGCCCGGTGTGGCCGCGGCCACCCGTGAATCCGTGCTCGCCGCACTCGACGTGCTCGGCTACGAGCGCCCGGTCCGGCTGCGCCAGCGCAGCGCGGGCCTGGTCGGCCTCATCACCCCTGAACTGGACAACCCGATCTTCCCCGCGCTCGCGCAGGTCATCGGGCAGGCCCTCACCCGGCAGGGATACACCCCGGTGCTCGCCACCCAGACCCCCGGCGGGTCCACGGAGGACGAGCTCACCGACATGCTGGTCGAGCGCGGCGTCGCCGGCATCATCTTCGTCTCCGGGCTGCACGCCGACACCACGGCCGACACCACCCGCTACGACCAGCTGCGCGGCAAGGGCGTCCCGTACGTCCTCATCAACGGCTTCTCCCCCAAGATCCAGGCCCCCTTCGTCTCCCCCGACGACCGGGCCGCGATGGTCCTGGCCGTGACGCACCTGGCCGCGCTCGGCCACACCCGGATCGGCCTCGCCGTCGGGCCCAAGCGCTTCGTACCGGTGCTCCGCAAGATCGAGGGCTTCCGCAAGGGCATGCGCGAGCGCTTCGGCCTCTCCCCCGAGGAGACCGAGGAGCTGATCCAGCACTCCCTCTACACCCTGGAGGGCGGCCAGGCCGCCGCCGGCGCGCTCATCGCCCGGGGCTGCACCGCGATCGTCTGCGCCAGCGACATGATGGCGCTCGGCGCGATCCGGGCCGCCCGCGAGCGGGGCCTCGACGTCCCGAAGGACGTCTCGGTGGTCGGCTTCGACGACTCCCCGCTCATAGCGTTCACCGACCCGCCGCTGACCACCATCCGCCAGCCCGTGCAGGCGATGGGCCAGGCGGCGGTCCGCGCCCTCCTGGAGGAGGTCGGCGGCACCCCGGCCCCGCACAGCGAGTTCGTGTTCATGCCGGAGCTGGTGGTCCGCGGCTCGACGGCCTCGGCACCCCCGGCGGCTCCTCGTCCTTGAGGTGGAGCAGGTGCGCCCGATACCGGCCCGAGGGATGATCGGTCGAGGGGACGGAACATGGCAGACTCTCCTCCCATGGGTGAAACGACCGTGAAGACCTCGGAAAGTCGAACGACCCCGTCGTCACCCACCGTGGCCGACGGCAGGTTCACGCGCGTGCTGCGCGCCCGGACGCCCCGGCGCCCGCGGATCTGGTTCGAGGTCCTGCTCATCGGGCTCAGCTACTGGCTGTACTCGCTCATCCGCAACGCGGTACCGGAGCAGAAGACCCAGGCGCTCAAGAACGCCGACTGGATCTGGCAGACCGAGCACGCGCTCGGCCTGGCCTTCGAGCAGGCCGTCAACCACGCCGTGAACTCGGTGACATGGCTGATCGTGTCGATGAACTACTACTACGCGACCCTGCACTTCATCATCACCATCGGTGTGCTCGTGTGGCTGTACCGATGGCAGCCGGGCCGTTACGCGGCGTTCCGCACGGTCCTGTTCGCCACCACCGCCGTGGCCCTGGTCGGCTACTACCTGTATCCGCTCGCGCCGCCCCGGCTCATGAACGGGCAGCACTTCGTCGACACGGTCCTGGTCCACCACACCTGGGGCTCGATGGCCTCGGGCAACCTCAAGCACATGTCGAACCAGTACGCGGCGATGCCGTCGATGCACATCGGCTGGTCGCTGTGGTGCGGACTGACGATCTTCCTCCTCGCGAAGGCCCCCTGGGCCCGCGTCCTGGGCCTGCTCTACCCGATGGCGACCCTGGTCGTCATCGTCGCCACCGCCAACCACTTCTGGATGGACGCGGTCGGCGGCATCCTCTGCCTGACCTTCGGCTTCGCCGTCTCGTACGTCTGGTACGGCTCCCACCCGCACAAGCTCCCGAAGCTGGTGGCGGCGCCTGCGGCGTCGACGCCGCAGGGGGTCGGGCGGGGCGGCGGTCAGCGCGCGGAGACGGATGCCGAGAAGGCCGGCCGGAACTCCGGCCCGGGGTCCGACCGGGACTCCGACGAGGAGTCCGACCAGGACGAGAAGGTCGGCTCAGGCTCCCGCACCGGGCGCTGAGCGCTGAGCCGCTGGGCCGCTGGGCCGCTGGGCCGCTGAGCGCCTCCGGCGCTACGCCTACGCCCCGTAGAACAGCTCCTCCATCACCGCCCGCGCCCGGCGCGTGATCCGGCGGTAGTCGTCGACCAGCTCGCCGACGTGGCCCGGGCCGTAGCCCAGGTAGCGGCCCACGGCCGCGAGCTCGCGCGGTTCGGAGGGGAAGGTGTCGCCGGGGCGGCCGCGGACCAGCATCACCGCGTTGCGGACCCGGGTGGCGAGCACCCAGGCCTCGTCCAGGGTCTGCGCCTCGTCCGTGGCGATCAGACCGGCCGCGTGGGCGGCGGCGAGGGCCGCGCGGGTACGGGTGGTGCGCAGGCCCGGTTCGGCCCAGCCGTGGCGCATCTGGAGCAGCTGCACCGTCCATTCGACGTCGCTCAGACCGCCCCGCCCCAGCTTGGCGTGCAGGGTCGGGTCGGCGCCGCGCGGGAGGCGTTCGGTCTCCATGCGGGCCTTGAGGCGGCGGATCTCGCGCACCGCGTCCTCGCCGAGCCCCTCCATCGGGTAGCGCAGCGGGTCGACGAGCTCGATGAACCGGGCGCCGAGCTCCGCGTCGCCCGCCATCGGCTCGGCGCGCAGCAGGGCCTGGCTCTCCCACACCAGGGACCAGCGGCGGTAGTAGGCCCCGTACGACTTCAGGGTGCGGACGAGGGGGCCGCTCTTGCCCTCCGGGCGCAGGTCGGCGTCGATGAGGAGCGGCGGGTCGGCGGTGGGCAGCTGGAGCAGCCGGCGCATCTCGGTGACGACCCGGTTCGCGGCCTGCGCCGCCTCCTGCTCGTCCACGCCCTCGCGCGGCTCGTGCACGAACAGCACGTCCGCGTCGGAGCCGTACCCCAGCTCGTGCCCGCCGAAGCGGCCCATGCCGATGACCGCGAAGCGGGTCGGCAGCTCGTCGCCCCACTCGGCGCTCACGGCGGCGCGCAGCGCGCCCGCGATCGTGGCCGCGTTGAGGTCGGTGACGGCCTGGCCGACCCGGTCGACGAGCGCGCCGGGGTCGGGCTCGCGGGGGTTCTCCTCGGTGCCGTACGAGCCGATGAGGTCGGCCGCTGCGGTACGGAACAGCTCCCGGCGGCGCACCCCGCGGGCGGCGGCGACCGCCTGCTCGGCGCCGTCGGCGCGGCCCACCGCGGCGAGCACCTCCTGCTCCAGGTGCTCACGGCCGCGCGGCTTCAGGCCCTGCGGGTCGCCGAGGATCGCGACCGCCTCGGGTGCGCGGAGCAGCAGGTCTGGGGCGAGCCGGCCGGCCGAGAGGACGCGGGCGAGGTTCTCCGCCGCGGCGCCCTCGTCGCGCAGCAGGCGCAGGTACCAGGGGGTCTTGCCGAGCGCGTCGGAGACCTTGCGGAAGCCGAGCAGGCCGGCGTCGGGGTCGGCCGAGTCGGCGAACCAGCCGAGCAGCACCGGAAGCAGGGTGCGCTGGATCGCGGCCTTGCGGCTGACCCCGGAGGACAGCGCCTCCAGGTGGCGCAGGGCGGCGGCGGGGTCGGCGTAACCGAGCGCTTCGAGCCGCTGTCCGGCGGCCTCGGGGCTGAGCCGGATCTCGCCGGGGGCGAGCTGGGCGACCGCGTCGAGCAGCGGGCGGTAGAACAGCTTCTCGTGCAGCCGGCGCACCACGGCCGCGTGCCGCCGCCACTCGCGGCCGAGGGCGGCCACCGGGTCGGTGCGCAGACCGAGCGAGCGGCCGAGGCGGCGCAGGTCGTCCTCGCCCTCGGGCACGAGGTGGGTGCGGCGCAGCCGGTACAGCTGGATGCGGTGCTCCATGGCGCGCAGGAAGCGGTAGGCGTCGTCGAGCTGGGCGGCGTCGGCGCGGCCCACGTAGCCGCCGGCGGCCAGGGCGGCGAGCGCGGCGAGGGTGGTGCCGCTGTGCAGCGTGGTGTCGCTGCGCCCGTGCACCAGCTGGAGGAGCTGTACGGCGAACTCGACGTCGCGCAGTCCGCCGGGGCCGAGCTTGAGCTCGCGCTCGACCTGCGCGGCGGGGATGTTGTCGACCACCCGGCGGCGCATCTTCTGCACGTCGGGCACGAAGTTCTCGCGTTCGGCGGCCTGCCACACCAGCGGCGAGAGCGCGTCGATGTACGCGGCGCCGAGCTCGGCGTCGCCGGCCACCGGGCGGGCCTTCAGGAGGGCCTGGAACTCCCAGGTCTTGGCCCAGCGCTGGTAGTAGGCGAGGTGGGAGGAGAGGGTGCGGACGAGCGGCCCGTTGCGGCCCTCGGGGCGCAGGTTGGCGTCGACCGGCCAGATGGCGCCCTCGACCGTGGTCTCCGAGCAGATCCGCATGAGGTGCGAGGCGAGCCGGGTCGCGGCCTGCAGCGCCTTGGCCTCGTCGGCGCCGTCCGCGGCCTCGCCGACGAAGATGACGTCGACGTCGGAGACGTAGTTCAGCTCGTTGCCGCCGCACTTGCCCATGGCGATCACGGCGAGCCGGCACTGCGCCGCGTCCTCGGGCGCGGCGGCGCGGGCGATGCGCAGCGCGGCGCGCAGCGTGGCGGTGGCGAGGTCGGCGAGCTCGGCGGCGGTCTGGCTGACGTCGGTGGTGCCGCACACGTCGCGGGCGGCGATCGAGAGCAGGCAGCGGCGGTAGGCGACGCGTAGCGCCACCGGCTCGCCGGCCGCGGCGAGGCCCTGCTCGAACTCGGCGATGCCGGGGTGCAGGTCGGCGGCCTCGTAGGTGACGAGGGCCTGCCAGTCGTGGGGGTGCCGGGCCAGGTGGTCGGCGAGCGCCTCGGAGGTGCCGAGCACCCCGAGCAGCCGGTCCCGGAACGGCTTCGCGGACAGGAGCGTGGTGGTGAGGGCGGGGCGCTCGGCCTCCGGCTGCGCCTCGACGAGCCGGACCAGGCCGCGCAGGGCGAGGTCGGGGTCGGCGGTGGCGCCGAGGGCGTCGAGGAGGACGGCGTCGTCGCGCAGCGGGGCGAGCTCGTCCAGTGCGAGCAGCCGTCCGGCGGCGGACGGATCGGTGAACCCCAGCCGCAGCAGCCTGCTGAACGTGCTGCTCCTGCGTCCCGGCACCGTCATCCCGCAGCTCCTCCACCGGTCGATTCCGTCGCGGTCGAGCGTCTCAGATCAGCTGAGCGATCCCAAGTGAACCGTAGGGTTCGGTAGGGGTTCGGTCCACCTGGGTGGGGTGGCGTGGGCGTGGAGGTGGAATCCGGCGCCCAGTGCCGCTCCTCGTGGCCGGTGTCGGCGGGTGGTGGGTGTGCTGATCGTGGTCACGCTCTGGTGCCGGTCGGCTGCGCGGGGCAGTCGGGGCCGGTCCGTTGGTGCGTGTCCCTCCGGACGCTGGCCGGCAGGGCCGCTGTCGCGGCCTGCCGGGGAGGGAACTCCGCGTCGCCTGGGCGCGGGGCGGTTGGTGCGTGGCCGGGTCGGGCCGGTCTTCGACCGGTCCACCCGACGGGTCTTCGGGGCGGCCGTGACGACCGCCCTGGATTCGAGCCGGTCGACCACGGCGCGGATGAGCATGGTGCCGCTCGTGCGGTCGGCGACGGTCTTGGTCTGGTGGGTCAGGCCGCGGGCGGCGATGCGCCGCCAGGCGCCCTGGTCGCGGTCGCCCTGCCAGCGGCATTCCGGGTTGGGGCAGATGGCCCACTTCCAGCCCGGCACAGTGGGCCGGTCGGGGGCCTTGCGGTGGCGCAGCGGGGTCAAGCAGCAGGGGCAGTGCCGGGAGGTATTCCGGGGC
>NZ_JBEZHV010000045.1:0-31926 GCF_040650755.1 Streptomyces sp. NPDC048623 | reverse complement strand
GCACCCCGCTACGACGTCGGCAAGACCGTCAAACGCCCCGAGACCCTCAAGGCCATCGGCAAGCCCGGAAGATCTTGGTAGATAAAGAACAAGCTGACCGCAGGTTCACCGAGCTTCCCTCTACGACGTACCCGCAGGAGTTCAAGTCGGCCGCGGGCCAGGCCGGTGCCGTCACCGGGGCGGTCGCGAGCGCGGGAGACGCGGCCCCCGCCAGGAGCGCGGCAGCCACGGCCGCGCCGGAGATCATCAGTCGCATGACGGGACCAACCCGCCCCGAGCGACCAGCCGTTACGGGTCCTCGGCCGTGATCACTCCCCGGGGTGACCGTCCGTTTGGGCGCCCCGCACATAGGTACGCCACGCCCCGCCGCCCCGCCTTCGGCGCCGCTTCCACGGCAGCACGGAGCAGCTCCTCGGCCAGGCCGCGGGCCGTGCCCTGATCGAGTGGCGTGACCGGCCCCGCTTGGCCCCCGTTGGGCCGACCATGAAGAAGATCATTACCTTCGCCGCCGCAGCCGCCTTCGCCGCCGCCCTCGCTGGCACTGCGACCGCCGCCCCCGCACACGACGAGGGAACCCACCTCCACCTGACCCTGTCCCGCACCGTCGACGGCCAGGACGAGACCGGCAACATCTGGCTGGACTGCCCCGCCATCGCCCGGACCGGGCACCCCCACCCCGAATCCGCATGTGTCGCGCTGGACGAGGCCGGCGGCAACCTCGACGCCCTCCCCGGCAGCCCCCTCACCCGCTGCTCCGACGTGCACAACCCGGTCACGGTCACCGCCCAGGGCACCTACCAGGGCCGCCGAATCGACTGGAGCCGCACCTACACCAACGAGTGCCAGGCCTACGCCGCCACCGGCGCGGTCTTCGATTTCTGATCACCCCGGTTGCCCCTGGTGCCGCCCACACCGCGCCAGGGGCAACGCTCGCGATCACCCGTCGTGGTGGAGTCCCCGCAGGCCTCCCCCCTCCCCCACCCAGGCTCCGCGATCGTGGAACCCATGCACCCCCGCCACACCGCCCCGCTCCTCCTCGGCGCGCTCCTCCTCGCCGGCACCGGCTGCGTCGCCGTCCCCAGCACCCCGCCAGGACCCGCACGACCGCCCGCAGGCCTCGCCCCGGCCGACGACCGCCCACCCGCCCCGCTCCCCAGCGCATGGCCGGCACCCACCCAGGGAGTGCCCCGCGAAGCGCTCGCCACCACCGAGCCCCTCCCCCAGGCCTCCGAGCCCGCCGCCGACCCAGGCCGTCATGACGACGGCCGTGTCCCGGACCAGCAGGCGCCCGCCGCGAACCACGGGCGCAGCCCCGCCCGGCAGGCCCCGCAGCCGAGCACGCCGCAGAAGCAGAAGCCGCGCCCGAAGGCGAAGTCGCCGAAGCGCACCGTCAAGCCCCGTCCGGCCAGTACGGCCGGGGACCTCCGGCAGCTCTGCCGAGACGCTGAGCGAGTCCAGATCCCGTACGACGTCTCTGGCCTTTGCCGCCAGGCCTACGGCCGCTGAGGTCGGCGGGGAGCAGCCCCGCTCGTACCCCTTCCCCGCGTCATTCGGTCCACAGGAGGTGGAGGCTCACGGGCTGGTAGTTGGGGTCGGAGCCGGTGAGCAGCCAGCGGTAGAACTCGGGCACGCTGGTGAGCCGTACGACGATGCCGAGTGCCTTGTCGTCGTACGGCTCGCTGACGGCCCGCAGGTCCCACGCGAAGCCGAGCGGGGTGGCCTGGATGATCCGGCGACCGTAGATGTGCCCAGCCGTACGGGCCGGGACGGGGGTTCGGCCGCCGGGGAGGTCTGGGCGCGGCGCGAGACGCCGGAGGAGAGCGGAGGGGTTGCTGGTCGGCGGGGGAGGGGGCGGAGTGGCCCCGGGGGAGGGGGGCTCGTAGGGGAGCCGGTGCTCGACATAGACGTCCTCGATGGGGAGCCGCCGCGGATTCAGCGGGCGGGCGGCGTCGTACTGGCTGCGCCAGAAGTCGAGTTCGGTGACGACGTGAACGAAGTCGCGGTCGCGGTCGCCGACGATGCGGAGGTCATGCAGTACGCCGACGCCGGGGTCGGAGGCCATGGCGGCTCGCCCGTGGAGGTCCATCACATGGGCGGCGGGAACGGGGACCGCAGGGGGAGGGACGGAGAGCATCCAGTCACCGCTCGCGATGGTCAGTTCCGGCAGCTCGTCCATGGGGGCAAGTATTCCCGACGGTCCAGTGGGGGAAGCGCGAGACCAAGCCATGTGAAACAGGAAACGGCCCCGCCTCGACGAACGAGGCGGGGCCGCGGTGATGGTGAGCTACGACTTGGGGCTGACGAGCGATGAGACGAGCGCCGCGCTGGTGCCGAGGAGCGTGCCGGCGTCCCGGTGAGAGACCCCGGCGTCGACCAGGCGGCGAGCGATGGGGAGGGCGGCAGCACGGGCTTGGCGGGCGAGCTCGTCGGAGAGCTCGCGCTTGGCGCGGGCGTCGGCGATCTCGCGGTCGAGCTTCTTGTCGCCGGTGCTGACCTCGACCTCCAGCCGGATGTCCTCCGGCTGGAGGTCGTCTCGGGTGTTGGCGATGGCGCGGCGTACGCGCCGCTCCAACTGGGACAGGGAACGGTGTTCGGCGTGCACGTCCGGCAGCTCGGTGACGCTCGCGTGCCACAGGCCGCCTGAGGTGAGGAGGGCGGTGGCGTGGTAGCTGCGCGGGGTGCTGGTCATGGGGTCAGTGGGTCCTCTCGATGACGATCCCCACGGCGCGCGCGACGGCGAGCAGGTCGTCGTCCTCGGTGCCGGGGGCAGCGGTGGCGCGGCGGAGCCGGTCACTGATGCCGGGCAGGAGTTCGGCGGCGGCGCGGACGACGGACGGCTCGCCGGGGGCGACCGCCAGTTCGGCGAGGATGCTGGAGGCATCCATGGCCTCGCGCGGGGCGACGATGGGGGTGGTGGTGATGGTGGACAATGTGAACCTCCGTGATCGGAGACAGAGGCGCGGCATGGTCGTTGGGAAGCGGCGGGCCGCGCCTCTTGCCGTATGAGTGCGGGTGATCCCGCTCTCCAATAGTGTTCAGCGCCTGAACACTTGTCAATCACCTGAGTAGGTTCGCGCGTCGGCGGTGATGTGGCTCAGTTCCCGGTGGGGGACTGCTGGGCCGCTCTCGTCTCAGCTCCCGTCCGCCCTTGACTGCGGGTGGTGGAGCGTCAGGTCGAACATCGTGTCCGAGTAGCGGCGGGCGGCATCGCCGACCCTGGCCAGCTGCTCGCGCTCCTCGGCTGGCCCCGGCGTTCGAAACTTCGCCTCGTCATAGAAGAACCGGACGACTTCGTACACCAATTCGGCGCGCACGGTCGCGTCGCCGAAGGCGGTGCCGGCCAGGCCCGTGCCCTCGGCCCTGGCCCCCAGCCACGCCTTGCGCAGCGCCGCTCTCAGCTCAGGCTCAAGCTCTGCCATTCGGAACCTTCCCTCTGAGGTTGATCTCGTGGTCCCCAACCTAATCCGCACTATCTGCTCGGGGCTTCGGCGTAGGGGCTGGCGATCGGCCAGAGCGCGGTGCCGTCGCTGCGCCGCGGATCAGTGACACCGGCACCACACGAAGGGCGGCACCGGGGGTGCCGCCCTTCGTGTTTCCCGAGGGAAACATGTCGATGTGTCGAGAGGATCAGGCGTTGCGCCAGGGGAAGCCGAGCGCGGTGGCGACCTTGTTGTATTCCTGGGCGGGCATGCTGTTCGGTGCCAGGATCGGAACCGGGCATTCGTCCCGGTAGATCTTCGGGACTTCGCCGGACCAGTGCACGAGCGGCAGCAGGACATCGGCGTAGGCCTCTTCGATCTCGCCCAGCGTCCGGCGGTGCTCCGCCGTCCCGAAGGAGGAGTTGGGGGCGCAGCAGACCAAGACGTGCCGCATCTCGGGCTGGATGCCCTTGACCGCGTACTTCCGCAGGTCCCTGATCTCCTGGAGCTTCTTCTCAAGACGGACCAGGGCGCCGCCCTCCTTGAAGGTGCACAGGATCGGCGGGACGACCTCGCCGTCGACGTTCTTGTCGAGCGCGACGAACGCGGTGACCGTGGCCCGGCCGTAGGTGGCGGGGCAGTCGATGAGGACGGCGTCCCACTCGCCGTCCATGTCCGCCAGGCCGTCGCGGATCCAGTAGGAGTCGGCGTACTTGGGGTCGTTGAGGAGCCGCTCGGTCTCGTCGACATCGGGGTCATCGACGTTGCCGGGCACGATGAACACGTTCTCGATCGGCTCGTACGCGGCATCCGGGTCCTCGGGATCGATGTCATCGACCAGGTAGCGGGCCTGGACAACGACGTCCCGGAGCTGGACCTCCTCCTTCATCACATCGGTGACGCTCTTCTGCCCGGGGCGGAACTTGCCGTACCCGAGGACCAGGCTGGAGTTGCACTGGGGGTCCAGGTCGATGACGAGGACCCTGTAGCCGCGGAATCCGAGGATCGCGGCCAGGCTGGTGCAGGAACTGGTCTTGGCCGTGCCGCCGGCCTTCAGGGCGAAGACCAGGACGCGGGTCTTCGCCAGGATTCTGGTACGGGCTTCGAGGACTGTGCTGGGTGTCATGGGAATCTCCGGGGGAAGGGGGAGCGGCGATCACTGCGCCTTGGAGGGGACCAGCCTGAGGAGTTCCTGTTCGTACTCGGTGGGCTCGTACGCGACGGCCTTGTTGGTGATGAGGAACTCTAGGTGGGCCCGATCGCGGTCGTCCCACTCGGGATCGTTCTCGGTGGCGTGCACTTCGTTCGCAGCCAGGGCGATGGCGAACGCGGCCCGGCGCTTGAGGCTGGCGTCGTCGCTTTCCGAGACCTCGGTGAAGTAGCTGGACGGCCGCTGGCTGTTCGGCCCCTTGCCCAGGTCACGCAGCCAGGAGTGGGCAAGGGCGGCTGCGGCCTTCCACTCGATCGGGTTGAGGACGGCGTTGACCAACAGCGCGGACAGGTCCGGTGCGCTGGCGTACTTCTCCTGAGCGATCAGCATCTGGCACGCGAGGCTGCGGCGCTCCGCCGACTCCCCGGCCGCCGCGATCCGGTCCCGCTCCGCCTGGTCCTCGGGCCCGTCCCCGTCCGGGCCGGCGCCCCCACCTTCACCTTGAGGGTCCTGCTGCTCCTGGTCGTTGCCGTCACCCGTGCTCTGGTGGGGGATCGGCGACGACGACGCGCCGGCCTCGGAGCCGTCTCCGCCGTCAGGCTGGCCCGAGGCCTCTGTCTCGTCGGCACCGTGTTTCCTGCGGGAAACATCGGCGGGGCTGGACTGGCTGCTCTCCTCGCTCTCGGCCTCGTCGGGCGCCTCGGTCATCGTGTTTCCTGCGGGAAACACGGTCGACTGCATCTTGAGGCGGCCCTTCGCAGCCTCTGCGGTGACGCCCTCGTCCCGCATCCAGCCGAAGGCCCGCAGTTGGAGTTCGTGCGCGGCCTCGGTGTCATTCTTTTTGTCCGCGTCCCGGATCGTCGACAGCGTGTAGCCGTCGCCGTGCGACATCCTGCGCTCGTGGAGCTCGTCCTGGATCTCCTGGGGCAGGTCCAGGAGGTTCAGGAACTTGCTGACCGTGCCCCGGGTGCCATAGCCGGAGCGCTCCGCGATCTGCTCGCCGGTCATGCCGCGCTGGCGCAGCAGATCGAGCTGGAGAGCCTGCTCGATGGGGGAGAGGTCGTCGCGGTCGTTGTTCTCGGAGATCAGGTTCTCTTCGACCGTGCGGTCCTTGGCCCACCGGTCGCGCAGGATCAGGAGCATCGGCTTGCCCGCTGCGAGCGCGGCGGCGTGCCGCCGGTGTCCCGGCCCCAGGATGTACGTGCGCTCCGGATACTGGACTTGGTCGGCCCACTCCGGATACTGCGCCATGAACAGCTTGGTGTGCATGGCCGCGCCGGGCGTGTGGACGCCCTGGCGCTTCACGCTCTCGATCATCTCGTCCATGTTCCGCAGCGCGAGGCGACGGTTCATGGGGTTGGGGCCGATGTCGGCCGGGTTGTGCTCGAAGAGCTCACCGTCCTCCGGCTCCAGCGTGTGGATACCGGTAGGGCCACCTCCGGCAGGGGGCTCCGGGCTGTCGACGCCAGCCTCTGCGCGCGCGGCGTTGAGTTTCCCGCCGCCCTTGTTCCGCTTGGGCGTACGGCGCGCTGGCGTCGGCATGGAGGTCCTCCCAGGTGGTGCCGGTTCCGACTGCTCCGAACCCTAGCGGTCACAACGCACGGTTCAGGAGACAGGGGACGAAGCGGCCTCCTGCCGGGCAGAGCAGCGGCAGAGAACGAGGGAGGGGGTGGCACCGACCGATGCCACCCCCTCCCCCGCGTCATGTTTGGCTCAGGCCGGGCCGCTGATCGCCTCCATCTGTGTGGTCGGCAGACGCCCGAACTTCATCGGCTCCTTCTTCGGGTCGTACTCGCGCACACGGACGGGGATCCCCGTGCGGGCGGCCTCGACGGCGACGCCGGGCCGGACCACGATCAGCACGTGCTCCGGGCCGCCCGGCGCCATGCGGGTGAAGATCAGGTCGCCGCTGCGCTCCTGGCCCTCGGCGATGGGGACGGCCACGCTGTACATCTGCTGACTCGTGCGGACCTTGAGCTGGTAGCCCGTCTGCCGCCAGCCGTAGACGATCAGGCCGGAGCAGTCGAACGAGTCCGGGCCGGTGGCCCCCCACACGTAGGGCTTGCCGACCTGCTGGAGCGCCACGCGCACGTAGCCGGCGACGTCGTCGCTCGCGGGGGCGCCGACCGGGGTGCAGCCGGATGAGTTGATCTGCTCGATTCCGCCGTCCGTCATGCCGGCGACGATGCCGACGGCCTTGGGCTCGTGCTTGGCGTAGGCGTACGGGAACCCGCTGCGCTGTACGGCCTGGGCGGCGTCGGTGACGGCCATCCGCTCCCAACCGGGCACCTTCTGGAGTCCCTTGTAGAACTTCCAGGAGGAGTAGACCGGGTTCATGATCTGCTCGCGGGTTCCCCACCCCTGGCTGGGGCGCTGCTGGAACAGGCCGATCGAGTCGCGGTCGCCGTAGTTGATGTTCTTCAGGTTGGACTCCTGCAGAGCTGTGGCGATGGCGATCACCTGGCCCTTGACGGGGATGCCCATGTTGCGTCCGGTGGTGACGATCGTCTCGGCGTTGGCCATCTGGTCGGGGGCCAGGCTGTAGCTGGCGCCGGTGCTGGAGGCCAGGTGCAGGCCCCCGGTGACGCAGCTGACTCCTGACATGGAGGTGGCCTTCGACCCGAAGGCGGACACGGCTGAGCTGACGATAGCGACGGGCGCGAGCACGGTGCCGACGGCCGCAAGGCTCAGCAGCAGAGCGTTGCGGCGTGCCCGGGGCGAGCGTGCGGCGGCGATGGCGAGGAGCACGGCTCAGCCCGCCTCTGTCTGGGCGCCCGGCTCGATGTCGGACACGCGCCAGACACCGTCACGGTCCAGGAGCATGGTCACGGAGACGAGTCCGGTGTTGGTCGGCACCGCGACCTCCGTGCGGGCCGTGCTCCCGGTGTCGGTCAGCCGCAGGGGGCCCGTGACGCCGGTGGCGCCGATGTTGTCGGGGTCGACGGTGGCGAGCCGGGCGGCCAGCTTGTCGGTCGCCATGACGGCCACGGAGGCGTACCAGACCTGGAAGTCCGGCTGGTGGCTGGACCAGGCGGTGACGAAGTCGCGGGCGACGGTGAGGGCCTGGCCGTAGTCCTTCGAGGAGGTGGGGGAGGGCTCCGCGCTGGACTCGTCCGGTGTCGGCGTTGGCGAGACGGTGGCCGGCGCCGTCGTGCTGGGGGCGGGGGCCGGGGCGGCGGACGGCCGCCCCGGCGAGGTGGTGAGCGCGGCGACTCCCGCGACGAGCGCGACCAGGACGAGGAGCGTGACCAGCAGCCGCCGCGGACTGTGCATGGGCCAGCGCCAGAGCTGGCCGAGAAGCGGGCTCATCGGCCGTCCTCCTCGGGGGCGTCCACGCGGTTGTCCTGAACAGCGAACCCGTCGGCGGCCGGGTCGTAGAGGACGTAGACGTGGTTGCCGTCCGCCTCGATCGTCGGGGGCACGACGACCGGCGCCGTGGGTTCGGCGAACGGACGCTCAGCCGCCGGTGCCTGAGATGCCGCCTGAGCCGCCGCCGGCGCGGCGCTCTGCTCCGTGGCCGGGACGACGCCGGACGGCGAGGGCTCGGCATACGGACGATCCGCCGCCGCCGGCGTCGTCGGCCGCGGACCGCTGCCCGAGGGCAGGGCGGCGCGCTGCGTGCGGGTGGGGATCTCCGTGTGCGAGCTGGCCTGAGCGCGCGGCGCGGGGACGGCCGCCGCAGCACCGGCGCCGCCCGGCAGCGGGCCCGGGACGAACGGCGCGCCGGACACGGCCAGGTTGTCCCAGTCGGGACCCTGGCGGCCGTAGCCGACAGGAGCGGGGGCGATGGCTCGTGTCTCGCGCCGGTCGTGCTCCAGGTCCGCGACGTACCAGGAGTCGGCGTCGAGGACGTTGTCGTGGGCGCGCCGCGAGGGGGGTTCGATGGCGTCGTGATCGTTGGTCCACTCGTCCCACGACCCGGGGTCGACCGGTCCGTGTCCTCCGGAGCCGTTGCCCTGCGTCCGGCCGGTCTCGGTGGTGTCGTCCTCGGTCTCGTCGAGGACTTCCTGGGCACCGGCCTTTCCGGCGTTGGTGCCCATGCGCCGCAGGGCGCGGCGCAGGATGTATGCCTTGCCGAGGGTCTTGGCGACCTTGGCGGGGCTGCCGGCGATGCTTCCGGCGCCTTCCACCCAGTTCTGGTTTGGGTTGGCCATGGAGCTCAGGCGCCGCAGCGGCTTGACCATGCGCCACAGGGCCCAGGTGATCACGAGGAGGAGCAGCACCTTCATCCACGGGTTGATGGAGGTCTGGTCCTGGATGCTGCGGATGGCCAGGGCGTCAACGGCGGCGGCGGCGGAGAAGAGCGGGATGTTGATGCACGCGGCCATGATGCTGTGCAGTCCGGTCTTGACCGCGCCGGCCATCCGGCGGTGCAGGCCGATGACGGCGATGGCGGGAAGCAGGACGATGACGAACCGGATCATGATCTTGCCGCTGATGATCACGAGGTCGGCGGCGTTGGAGAAGAGGTTGGTGGAGGCGGCGCTGGCCAAGCTCAGCCAGGCCTGTCCGTTGCGGCCTCCGGCCTCGCCCGTCAGGTGGCGGTAGGCCTGCGGGTCTTGGTTCTTGATCGCCAGCGCGAGTCCCTTGTACTTCTCCTGCTTCTTCTGCACGACCGCCGCCCGCTCCTTGGGAGGCAGCCGGTCCTCTGCCCAGGTCAGGGCCTGGGCGTCGAGCAGTTCGGGGCCGTAGTGCTTGGCGACCTCGCTGTCCGTGCTTCCGAGCTCACCGCGGAGCCAGTGCTGGTAGAGCACGTGGTGGACGAGCATGTTGCCGTGCGCGGTCGTCGGGTTGGCGGGGGTGGAAGCGGAGGCCTGCGCCGTGGTGGCGCCGCTTTCCTGGGGCTTGCCGCTCAGGTCGACGTCGGCGAAGGCCTGGTCGATGTTCGATGTGACGGTGGACAGGGCGTCGTCGGCGAAGCTGGATGCCTGTACGGGGTAGCTGGCCACGCCGGTGGCCAGGGCCATGACGAGCAGCGCCCATCCGACCTGCGAGACGACGCCGGAGGTGTCCTTGTTGCGGGCCTGGAAGACGATGACGGCGCCGAGGGCGACGAGCGAGGCGCCGATCCAGTTGTTGTAGACGGCGTCGCGCACCGCGCGGGTGGCCTGGGTGATGACGGGGTCGAGCTCGTCGAGGAAGTCGGTGTCACCCGTGGCCTGCTGACGCAGGCTGACGGTGAAGGCCGTCCAGCTCTTCGTGATGCCGAAGACGGTGTTGGCCAGCCAGGACTCGGCAGCGGGCTCGACGACGTTGCCGATTGCGCCGCCTGCTGTGATGCAGGCGAGCTGGTAGTTGTTCCAGCTCATCCCCGCGAAGCCGTACTGCTCGTAGAGATGCCCGGCGTCCGGGTCACGGGGAGCCGGTGCCTTGGCTGGGCCGGAGTCGAACCAGGTGGCCGCCCCCTCGTTGGGGGACTCCGGGGCGGGGGGCTTGCAGGCGCCCGTGGTGTCGTCGAGGATCTCGCCGGGGCCCGGCATGTACGACGAGGTGTCGTTGACGCCGCCTTCGCAGTAGGTCTTGGCCTGGCCCTTGATCAGGGCGCAGGGGTCTTCCTTCTCCTTGTCGGCGCCGCCCTTGTTGCCGCCCTGGCCGCCCTGGCCGGCGCCGCCGGCCTTGCAGTACTCGTAGCTCGGCGTCCCCTTCAGCGGGGCGCACGGGTCGGGCGCGGCCTGCGCGGTCCCGGCGAGCGGGACGGCGAGCATGAACAGCACGGCCAGGACGGGCCCGAGACGCCCGGCGGCGCGCAGGCGGGCTCGCTGCATCAGGCGGCTCACAGGGCACCTTCCAGGGTCGTGGCGGTCGAGGTGGTCCAGGGGTTGGCCTTGCGGGGGTTCGCCGTCGAGTTCAGCGCTTCCAGCAGGCCCGGCCGGTGGCGCAGCGGGATGGTGATGCGCTCGATCCCGCCCGCGCCGTCGGAGAAGATGAACTCGCGGTCGCCGCGGTGCTCTTCGGCGCCGTGCGCCTGCGCGGAAAGGCCCTCCAGCACCTGCTCGTAGCCGTTGCCCGCCTCGACCTTCAGCAGCCGCAGCGCGGACCGCTGCGCCTCGATGCCGACGGTGCGGCCGACGAAGACGGAGTCGACCCAGTTCTCGATGCCGGCGTCGATGATGTCCTGGCCGTCCTGCGTCGCGAGCAGCACGCGCGCGTTGTGCTTGCGGGAGTCACGGCCGGACTTGCGCAGCAGCTCACGGCCGGACGAGACCTGCTGCATGACGTGCGCCTCGTCCTGCCACAGGCCCTTGCGCTCGTGCAGGTCCCGGGCGTAGATGCTGCGCTGCGCGTACCAGCCGGCCAGGTAGAGCAGGGGCATTGCGTAGCGCTCTTCGAGCGACCATTCCTCGCGGTCGGTGTCGCTCTTGGGCAGCACCAGGCCCCGCATGTTGAGGACGACCAGGCGCCAGTGGCGGGTCTGGTAGCCGTCGTCGCCTCCGCCGACTTCGGGGAAGACGAGCTGGCCCTGGGGCAGCTCGGCGGCCTGCTCCAGGAGGTCGGCGATGTCGTCGGCGTGCTCCTGGTGGCTGCCGCCCAGGGCGCGGAGGGCCTTGATGATGTAGCGGGGGGAGGAGTGCACGGACGTGTCCGCCTGCGCAGCCGCCTTCATCATCACCAGGTGGGTCTCGGGGGACTTCGCGATCTGCGGCGGGAGCATGCCCATCAGGACGTCGCTGGCCAGGGTGCGGCGGTGACCGGCGGCACGCTGCATCTCCTGCCGGTAGGCCGTCTCGGCGGCCTGCGCGGGGTTGTCCTCGTCGCGGTACTGCTCGGCGGTGTAATGGGACAGGTCCGGGTCGGGAATGATCCGGTACGGGTTGAGCGTGCCCGGGTCGGCGGCCATGAGGTCGATGGCCTTCGAGTAGGGGCGCAGCTCGGGCATGTCGCACAGACGGCGGACCGGGCCGGAGGGGTCGAGCACGACCCAGGGAACGCCCATCTGCACCGTGTGGTAGACGGTGGCGCCGCCGAGCGCGGTCTTGCCGGAGCCGAGGGTGCCGAGGATCGGGGTGAGGCCGGAGGACTCGCGGATCTCCTGGCTGTGCCAGGGGTGCCACATCACCGGGCGGCGCGCGGTGCCGCTGGTGTAGCCCAGGTTGAAGCCCCGGCGGTCGCCGACGGAGGCCGAGACCGCGGGGAGGCTCCCGCCGAGGGTGCGCACCGGCATGCGGCGCACGTACGCGTCGCTGCTCAGCGGCTCGCCGGGGATGAACTCGCGGGCGAGCGCCCACTGTCCGCGGGGGTGCTCGATGCGGGCGTGGACGCCGTACTTCTCCTGGACCTTCTTGATCCGCTCGCGGAGCTTGTCCTCGTCGTCGGCGGCAATCGCGATGCGGAACCATCCCTTGGTGCGGGTGGACAGGCCCACGGGGCCGGATCGGATGTCGTCCTCGATGAGCTGGCCGGCACCGGCCTGCCGGGCCAGCGACAGCGGCACGTCGACTCCGTGCTCCTGGTGGTGGCGCACCTGGTGCCGTACGGCGTCCAGCTGCGTCCTGATCTCGTCTCCGGCCTCCGTGGACTCGCGGATGTCGATGGTGGCCGAGACCTCGTAGGGGAACGGCAGCTGGTCGAGGCGCTGGAGCCACGGCCCCCATCCGTCCTCGGGGATGGCCGGGAGGTCCATGCGGCCGAAGGTGAGGACGGACACGTGGCGGCTGACGCGGCGGCCGTTGCGGTCGCCGGAGACCGTGAGGAACGGGGAGTAGGGGGTCGGGGAGGACCACTCGATTCCGTCGGTCCACTCGTGCAGGTCCGATGAGCTCCAGACGTCCTCGGGCTGCGGGCGGGTGGAGAGCGGGGCGGGCAGGCACAGGCCGAGGGAGCGGGTCATGAGCCAGTCCATGTCCGCCGCAGGTGCGGGGGAGGCGTTCATGCCGGGCCCGGCCATGATGCGGTCGACGTCGCGGATGTCGCTCTGGAGGGCGGCGAGCTGCTTGTCGATGGCGCTGCGGAGCAGCTTCTGGACGGCCTTGCCGGCGCTCGTGATGCGGCCGATCCGCACGCCGTAGTAGACGACCTTGTCGTCCAGGGGCAGACGCGCCACCTTGGCCTGCTCGTCGGCGAGGTACTGCCCCCAGGTCGGCAGGGGGTTGACGACGCTGCGGTGCAGCTCGGCGGCCCAGCGGGCGACCGGGTAGGGGCGGTGGGTGACCCGGATGTGCAGGCGGCGGCCGGTCAGCTCGGCGAGGCGCTGCGCGTGCGCGCCGATCAGGCTGTTGCAGTCGGCGGCCGTGCGGAAGGACCAGCGGACCGGGGGCGCGACGTACCAGGCGGTGACGTGGCCCGTCTTGGTGATCGTCAGGTTGCCGATGACGTCGGTCAGCTGGAGGCCGGTGGGGGTGGCGCGGCGGGTCTCCTCCCCCGCGTTGGAGCTGGTGAACAGGCGCGCGCGGCGACGGGGTGCCGACTCGGTCTTTGAGGCGGAGCGCTTCATAGGTGCGATTCCTCGTGTCTGTTGGGCAGAAGGTGGTGCGGCGGGGAACGTGGTCCGCGGTCGTCAGCGGCGGCGTCGGAGGCCCGTGAGGGACATCTCGGCGACGATCGCGTGCGTCTTCTTCGACCGTGGTGCGCGGACCTCGTTCCAGAACGTCTTCAGCAGTGCCTTGACACTGCTCTCGTGCGTCACGTGCGGCATGATCCGCCGCGTCAGGTAGACGACGGCCAGGAGTCCCCACAGGACGCCCCACACGCTCATCAGGCCGGTCTTGTTGAGGATGACCAGCATGATCAGGGTCAGAACGGCGCCGACCCCGTACGCCTGATACCGGGCACGCCACGGCAGCTTGGTGCCGGGGGGCCCGAGGAAGACGTTGTCGACGGTGTAGACCTCGTCATCGGTGTGCATCCGCATGGCGGGCCGCCTCAGGACCACACGAGACTGACGAGCCACGAGCCGACGGCGCTCGCCGTCGTCCCGCTGCCCATCGCAGCGACGGCCAGGCCGAGCAGGGCGATGCCCGCCGTGACGACGCTGCCCGCCCAGTCCTTGCTCTTCGCGCGGAAGACGATGACGGCGCCGACGATCAGCAGGCCGACCGACAGGAAGTTGTCCCTGATCCACGTCGACAGGCCACCGGTGCTGGCGGCGGCCAGGTCCACGGACGCGGCATAGGCCATGCCGGCCTGCGGACCGAGGGCGAGCACGGCGGCCAGTCCGGCCACCTGCCCGATCCGGATCAGGCGCGCCCGCCGCGCGCTGCTGGGGGTGGAGGGGTACATCGAGGGTTCTCCTCTTGCAAGTCGGGGACCGATAATCCGTCAAGTCCCTTGTAACTAGCGGAACATGACACTTGGACTCCACGATAGAGCCCCGAAGGCCCGGTTGGCAGGCAAATTCGCCATGTCGTCAACACGTCTCCGCAGCTCAGGAGTTGAGCCCTATCGTGTCCCACGTAACTTCGAATCGACCCGTTACGTCACCCCATCGAGGAGAGAGACAGGTATGCCATGTGGCTGGGCGTGGGGAAGGGGAAGGGCGGCGCCGGATGCACCACCGCCGTCCTGGAGCTGGCGCACGCAGCGAGCCGGCGCACCACCCGCGACGGCCGCCCGAGGAGAGTCGTAGTCCTCGACCTCGACCCCCAGGGCGACGCGACCGAAGCACTCGCCCCCGCGGCCCGCGGCCCCGGGATCAAGGCCGCGCTCACACCACCCGACGACACCGGGCACAGCCCCCTGCCGCTGCGCCACGTCCTCGTTCCCACCTCCTGGGACCGGATCTGGGTGGCACCGGCAGACAGGTATCTCGCGAACAGAGAATCAGACCTCACGCCGCACGGAATTGCCACGCTGCGGCGCGCCCGGCTGTCAGGTGAACTTGAAGACCTGGCGGACGACGTCATCATCGACCTGCCCCGGCACTTGGGAAAGCTGTCCGCGACCGGCCTCCTCGGAATTGAGCGGCTGTTTATCACCTCGCGCCCCACGATGTGGAGCGCACAAGGTGCCGAGGAAATGAGATACAGCGCCACCCGGATTGCGCAAAAGGGAAACCCTGAACTCGAAATAGCCGGATTCATTGTCTCCGCATTTTCGAATACGGGAGACGAGCGGCGTGTGCTCAAAGAAATGAGAGCAAGATTCGGGCGGAAAATCCTTTCGCCGATGGTTCCCCGGTGCACCCGCGCGAGCGAGTCACTGGAGAGCTACCACATCCCATGCCGTGAATACGGAGACCCCGAACTGGTGCGTCTCGCGGACGTCTACCAGAAGTACTACGACAGAGTCCTGCGACTCAGTGAAGGCGTGCGATGAAATCCCGAAAGCAAAAGCAGGCCGAGAATCCATCGGGAGGGCGCCGCCGACAGCGGCCGGCCACGATCCGACAGCGCACCGAGCCCGACCCGGTCGACGTCGCCCTCGGCGACACCGACACCGACGGCCGCACCGACACGACGTCGCCCTCGGCGACAACGACAGCGACAGCGGCGACACCGACAACCGACGTTGGCGGCAGCGACAGCGACAACCGACACGACGGCTCGCCCGGCGACGACCGACAGCGACAACCGACACCGGCCGGACCGACACCGGCGGCAGCGACAGCGACAACCGACACGACGGCTCGCCCGGCGACGCCGACAACCGACACCGACACCAGCGCACCGACACCGACACGGGTGGCGGCGCCACCGACGGCCCCGCCACCGACACGATCTGACGCTGCGACGGCCGAAGCCGGGGAGCCGATGAAGTCGGTCTCCTACTCCCTGCCTCCCTCGCTAATCGAACGCGTGAGGGCGGCCCAGTGGCACACCCAGCTCAAGCCGGACGGCCACCACAACGTCTCGGAGCTCGTCCGTCGCGTCCTGCTCGCCGAGGTCGAGCGCCTGGAGCGGGAGCACAACGCAGGCACCCCCTTCCCCCGCGTCGAGCGCCTGCCCACCGGGCCGAGCCCGCGAGGGGCCGTCAGGGGCGCCCAGATCAGGGCAGCGAGGAGAGGCCGGTCAGACGCCGGCGAAGCCCAGGAGCAACCCGCAGGCGAGGCGGCAAGTACGCGACGAGGAGTAACGCAAAACCCCGCCTCGGAGGGCGGGGCGGTGAGGTGAGGCTGAGTCCTCAGATCCTCGTTCCTGCGGTTCAGCTCTCAGCCTACACCCACTGTCAAGCCCAGAGAGGAGACACGACCATGACGGAGCGTCACACAAGGAAGGGGGTCTGGGGTGGAGCCAGGTAGCAGCAACAGCACCGCAGCGGACGAGCGCTCACCCATCGTCAGCGTGGTCATGTACGGAGTCGGCGGCGCACTGGTCGCCGTCGCGGCCGCCCGTTTCACCGGACAGGACGCCATCCTGTACGCCGGTCTCCCGGCCGTGGCCGTCCTCACGATCATGGGCGCGTTCGTGGCCGGGTGGCGCCATCGGGGCAGCCGGCCCCTGCGCGAGCTCCACGAGGCGCTGGCCCCCCACTTCGGAGCCGGATTCGAACGCCGCCACTTGAAGGGCAGCCGCCGTGTCCGCGGGGTCCCGACCCGGATCACCCTCACCTACCCGGCGACATGGAACGAGCGCGACGAGCAGGGCCGGGCGACAATCCGCGACATCATCGCCAAGCGGCTCGGCGGCGCCGTTGTCGCGACATGGTCGCCGCCCCGGCGTCGGCTCGTCGCCGACATCGCGCTGAAGACCGACACCGACATCGTCGAGAGCGACGACATGTCGGTCTCCGTTCTGCCGGGCGACAACGATGAGCGCGTCGCGATCCGCTCGCGCACCGCCGATGTCGTCCAGGCGATCCTCGGCGCTGGCGCCCGCGTCGATGTCGCCTTCGAGACCGACACCGACATCCCGAAGCAGATCGAGGCGACATACGACACGACCACTCGCGACCTGTCGGCCTCCTTCCGCGACCGTGTCGCCGAGCAGGTCAATTCCAAGCTTCCCGGCGACTGGCGCGGCTTGTGGGACTTCGAGCAGAACAAGGTTCGATTCGAAATCAAGCCGCCATTCCCCACCAACGTCCGATTCCCTCTCGACTACGAGGTAAAGCCCTACGCACTGCCCTATGCGGTGACAGAGGCGAATCAAATTGAATGCTGGAAACTCGGCAGTAAGAATCCTCACGCTCTCATCGTCGGCCCCACCGGAAGCGGCAAGACGGTCCTCATCCGAAACCTCGTCGTAGCCGCCCAGCTCCTCGGCGTCCCTGTCGTCCTGTGTGACCCGAAGCGCATCGAGTACATGGACTTCCGAGAACTTCCCGGAGTCGTGGTGCTCACCGACCCCCGGGACATCGCTGAAGCAATCAAGCTCGTTCACGCAGAAATGGAACGCCGCTACCGGGAAATCGAATACGGCCGAGCCAAGAAGGGCGGCTTCGGCCGGATTCTCTTCATCCTCGACGAGTTCTACATCTTCAAGGAAGCACTGGCCGCGATTTGGGCAGAAATGCGCGCCGCAAACAAGGACCTGAAGGGCCGAGAACACCCCTGCCTGGCCCTGTGGAAGCGCATGGCCGTGCTCGCCCGGTCCGCTCTCATCCACCTCCTGATCGGCATCCAGCGCCCCGACGCCGAGTTCCTGACCGGACTGGCCCGAGACTCCTTCCGCCACCGCGTCAGCCTGGAGAAGGCAACCCCGGAGACGGCGATGATGATGTGGGGCAGCCGCCGCACCGGCACCGACCTCCCCAGCGTCCAGGGCCGCGCCATCGCCACCACGGACGCAGGCCCCCAGCACGTCCAGGTGCTCCGGCTCCTCACCCCCTCCGATGACGACGGCTTCGAGCCAGAGGACAAGGTCGTGTGGAGCGAGCTCATGGACCGGATGACGCAGGCCGCCGAACAGCACGTGAACGCCGCCGGCACGGACCCGCTGTGGTTCCTCGGCGACCTCGGCCGCTCCGCGAAGGCCCGCGCCCTCGGCATGGGCGCGCCCTCCGCACTGGAGCCGGCGGCCGCGGACTACGTTCCGCCGTCCGCCCAGCCGGACCCGGAGCTGGAGGCCCAGGGCCTGGAGTCGGTGGGCGTCTACGAACTGGAGGTCGGCGACGAGGTCGAGCTGGACCTGGAGGACGAAGAGGTCTCGGTCAGCGTTCTCGACCTTCATTTCGACGAGGACGAGGACGAAGGCGAGGAGTACGTCGAGCTGGAGTACGCCCTGGAGGACGGCACGACCGGATCCGTCCGCCTCGACGTCGACTACGTCGTCACCCGCAAGATCGCCGTGGCTGCGTGACGTCAGGGGGTGGTGCTCCCTGCGGTCCGCGGGGAGCACCACCCCGGCGCCTGCCCGTACCGTCTCGGTGACAGCAGCCCTTCCCGGGCGTTCACTGGGGGTATGGCGAGTTACGGCGCTAGCTCCGTAAAACGGTCCCGCCGCACAAAGGCACAGGTGGAGGCCCTACGGGCGGCGATCTGCGAGCTGGTCGAGGCGGCGCAGCCGTGCAGTGTCCGCCACGTCTACTACCTCGGTATCGGGCTGCTATGGGACAAGGACGTCGGCCGCTCCCGCCGGAACTACTCCGTTGTGGTCCGCGAGCTCGGCCACCTGCGGGAGACGGGGCGGCTGCCCTGGGAGTGGATCACCGACGGCACCCGTATGGTCCGGCAGGAAACCCAGTACGACTCGCTTGATGACGCGATGCAGCGCACCACGGAGAGCTACCGGCGCAACCTGTGGGCCTCCCAGTCCCGCCGGGTCGAGGCCTGGTGCGAGAGCGACTCCGTCGGCGGCGTGCTCCAGCCGGTCACCTCGGCGTGGGGCGTGGGCCTGTACTCCTGCCGCGGGCAGTCCTCGAAGACGTTCGTCTACGAAGCGGTGCAGCAGTACGCCCGCCAGTCCAAGGGAGTGACGGTGATCTTCTGTGGCGATTGGGACCCGACCGGCAGATCTGTACCCCGCTCGGTGGTCGAGCGGATCGAGCGGTACGGCAACGGCGGGATCGACCTGGAATTCCGGCAGATCGCCATCACCGCCGCCGACGTCCGCGCCGGCGAGCTCACTGCCCACGACGTCAACGTCCGTGACGTCAACTACCGGCGCTACCGCGAGGAGTGCCTGCGCGAAGGCCTCGACCCGCACACCGCCGTCGAGGTCGAGGCCCTGAGCCCCGGCCTGCTGCGCCAGCGGCTCGACGAGACGATCGAGGGCCTGGTCGACGACGTCCGGCAGTGGAACGTCGAGGCCCGTGCCGAGGAGGCGGAGCGGGAGCTGCTGCGCTCCCTGCAAGGAGCGGTGAAGACGATCGTGCAGCGCTCCGCGGGCGAGTCGACCGGCGGGGACGGGTGAGCGGCCCAGCCCGTAGAGTGAAAGAGCGGCGGCCGGAGTCAACTGCAATGACTCCGGCCGCCGCTCGCTGTTGTGCGATTGCTCGTCAGACGTCGGCGGGCAGCTTGCCCTCCTCGCGCGCCCTCCTCAGGTAGCGCTCGACGCTGCGGGCGCCGACGGGGACACGTTCGTCGTCGGCGATCTTCCCCCCGGTCACCGGCTGTCCCTGCGCCACGAGTTCTAGGGCCACCTCGATGGCCTTCTCGTACGTCGACTGACGCTGCCGGCTCTTCTCCCGCTCCACCCGCTCCTCCTCCAGCCGCTCGCGCTGCTCGCGCTCGCCCTGGGTCTCGACCTCGGGGGAGGCTGTCAGATCGGGCGCGTACTCGTCGCCGCCCTGCCACCAGGTGGTCAGCGGGTGATCGGCCTGGTCCGCCGGCAGCGCCTCCGCGGTGACGCCGGGAGGCAGCGCGGTCTGGGTCTGGGGGTTCTCCAGCTCCGGCTGTTCGGTCTGGGCGGGGATCGCCAG
Organism: Streptomyces sp. NPDC048623; assembly: GCF_040650755.1. Lineage (NCBI taxonomy): Bacteria > Bacillati > Actinomycetota > Actinomycetes > Kitasatosporales > Streptomycetaceae > Streptomyces > Streptomyces sp. NPDC048623. The sequence goes on along the minus strand of NZ_JBEZHV010000045.1, from coordinate 12,624 downwards.
CGGCTCGGCGGCCTGCGCCGGGGCGGGCGCCGGGACCTGGGTGACGGTGTGGCTGGCCAGGGTCGAGTAGCGGCCGACTCCGCCGCCGAACAGCTGCTCACCCTTGGCGAGGACGTCGTTGCGCAGCCGCAGCCGCTCGTGCAGGGGCACCTTGCTCCAGCGGCTGACCTTCTTCTCGGCCAGGAGCTCGACCTTGCGGAGCTCCATCTGGTGGTGGACCCACATGGCGTGCTCCTGGGTCCTGATGCCGCCGATGGCCATGTACCGCCACTGCGCGAAGGAGTCGCGGGGGGCCAGCGCCCACTCGACCAGCCGGAGGCGGGGGAGGGGCTTGGGCAGGACGCCCGCCTTCTCCAGGGCCTTCGTACGGGTCGCGTGCACCAGGTACTTGAAGCAGATCAGGAACATGGCGACCGGGATCACGTGGGTGAGCTTGCCCGTGATCCCGTCCGTCTCGACGTTCCAGTTCACGTACAGGGTCGCGAGGGACCCGACGGCGATCAGGAGTTCCAGGAGCGTGGCGCGCTTGCCCTCGCGGGCCTTCTTGATCGCGTAGAGGGAGAGCACGATGATCCCGCCCTCGAAGGACAGCGGGACCACGTTGCTCATGGCGTGGCCGAAGCCGCCCTTGTCCCGGGCGATCTGCCGGATGGCCTCGTACGAGGTCGAGAAGCCCAGCGCGATCAGGCCGTAGGTCCCCAGCGCGGCGGTGGGCGTGACCAGGTCCCAGTCACCGGGCCGCTTCCAGAGCGGGCGGGGGCCTTCCTCCCGCGTCGTCTCGTCGGTGGTGCCGGCGGGCTGGGGCGCTGCCTCGTCGGTCGGGGCGCCGCCGATCGGGTGCTCGTGAGCGGGTGTGGTGTCGTGCTGGCCGTCCATCGGTCTCCTCTCCTCCGGTGCGATCGTGCCAAGCGTGTCGGGTGTGACGCGCGGGGCGTAATCCATCGGTGACAGTTCATCACGTCTTGATCTTGTTGTCAACAAGTTATGTTGTCAACAAATCGGGTAGTTGACAGGATGGGTCGGCGTGCCATCTGATCGAGTCAGGCACGTAGTGAAGGAGAGGAACACCCATGCCCGACGAGCTGGTTCTGGTCAGTGGCCGCGTGAGGAAGTCGATCCGCCGCCGCTTGAAGCTCTACGCGGCGGAGCACGACATCAAGCTCCAGGTCGTGCTGGACGAGGCGCTGGACGAGTACCTGACGCGACGTGAGGCGGCCGACGCGAAGGCGCGGGAGGGGCGGGACGCATGAGCCGGCAGCACGTTGTCGTCGCGCTCGCGGCGGACGGGCGCGGCTGGGTCGACGGCGTCGAGGTCCGCGGCGGCACCGACACTGAGTCGGCTCGGGCCGCCGTCCTCGCCCACGTCGGCCGGATCGCACGCAAGCGCCGGCGCCCCGTCCCCGTCTCCGCAACCGACCCCGACGGGCATCGTTGGACCTTCGTGGTGACAACGGAGGGCGAGGCCCTGGAGCCTCACGAGGCGCGAGGACTGACCAGCGACCCCGACGCGCAAGACGTACCGGCCGCGTACGCCGAGCAGGCCGCGGGCATCCGTGCCGCGCTCGACGCCGGCAGGGAGTACACCGGCCTGCGCCTCGCGGCCGAGCTGGAACAGCAGATCGCCAAGGAACATGGAGATGATCACCCCTTCCGGCTGCGCGCGCTGGAGCTGAGAGCACACGCCGCGACCGTCGCCGGACTGCCGGGAACGGGCGCGGAGTTGTACCTGGAAGCCGCCCGGGGCTGGGACACCCTCGCCAGCCCCGCCTACTGGGGCGCCGCCCAGCGCGCCTACGCCCTCTGGCACCGGGCCTCCGAGCAGGCCCCGCGCATGATCTGGCTGGGGGAGCAGCTGCGCGATGTCCTCGTGCTCGGCGGTGAACGGACCGCGGAGGCGCGGGCCGTCGTCCTGCGGCGGATCGACGAGCTGCGGCTGGAAGAGCCTCAGGGGAATCCGGCGGGCGGAGCCGCGCCCGCACCGTCTACGAAGGGGGAGCAGTCGTGACCCTGAACGCGCCGGAGAACGGTGGGCAGTCCACGCACTTCTTCTTCATGTCCGTCCGGACCGCGATCGGCGAATTCACCCATTTCTCGGGCGCCTTCACGCCCCGGCCGGGCGCCACGCGGAGCGAGGTCTTCGAGTGGGTGTACGGCGAGCTGGGCCGCAGGCGCCCGGAGGCTCGGGGGAGCTCGGTCATCGCATTCGATGTCCAGCCCAACGGCCTGTGAAGACAGAGGAGGGGTCTCCCGGCACCACCCAGGAGACCCCCAAAGCGGACCGCGCACCTTCGCCCCATTGCCCCAGAAGGTCATGGTGTGGGTTGAGCCCACAGGGTGACGGTCTGCCCAACAACCGCGAGCGTATCAACGCTGTGGGCGCTCGCCGAGAGGGCGCCCACAGCAGCCGGCACCCCTCCCCCGCGTTGAGCAGGGAGCGGGGGGAGGGATGGGGGCGAAGTGACGGACCGACAAAGCTGGTGAGAAGTTGGCGAGTCGTGCTCCTGGACCCGTGGATCTGGTGTACGTTTTCAGCTGATCAACTTTCTCAACCTGATGGGGAGGGGCCAATGCCCGTGCGCATCGCTCCGGGGCGACGTGGTCACGATCAGCGGCAGGGCGTGACGCCTGCCGAGATCGCGAACATGTCCGGTGCCGTGTCGCGGCCGACTGCTCAGGCGCTCGCCGCGACGGCTGGAGTCCCGGGTCACGGGGTCCGGCGCGGCATCTCGCACGACACCGGCCGCAGGATGGCGACCGCCCTGTCGGCGGGACTGCTCAACGCCGTGAGCGCCCGCGCCATCGCCGCCGACCCGGACGCCGTTCTGGCCGCCCTCCAGCAGATGGGTGACCTGGTCCAGGAGATCAAGGCGTCACGCGAGGTTCCCTCGGGCACGGCAGCCGCCTGACCAGTTATGACACCCAGCCTTAGCTCGGCTGGGAGCTGAAAACAAAAAAGGCTTCCTGCTCCGCCCGAGGTAATCAGCCTCGGACTTGCCGACCTAATCAACCGGCAGGAGCAGGAAGCACCATGTCGCTAGCGAGGATACCCATGGCTCCGGCCATCGACCACATCTCTCTTGCATTTGTCTCGAATGTCGCCCGTGTTGCACCGCCCGGTGGTGGTGCCCGGTGACTTCCCTCTCCCCTGTTCCGCAGCCGGCCGCGGGGCACCGTTCCTCGTACGAGCGCTTTCTGGCGGCGCTGGAAGCGGCAGGGTCCCGCCCTCGCCCGCGCGGTGCCGACGGGATCGACGCGTGCTGTCCGGTACACGACGACACCTCCGCGAGCCTGTCGGCTGACTGGAAGCCGCCGACAGCCGACAAGTCCGGCCGGATGCTCGCCAAGTGCCACGCGGACGCGAACTGCTCGTACGACGACATCCTCGCCGCGCTCGATCTGACCCGCGCGGACATGTTCGACGGCCCGTCGCCCGGCTTCACCGCCCGGCGCACCTCCTCCCCGCGTCGTGTGCCGGTCCCGCGCCAGACGACTGCCGCACAGACTGAGGAGAGCACCACCGCGACGGTGCGCCCCGTGCGCAAGCCGAAGGCGCCCAAGCCGGAGGCGGACCATGAGCACGACTACGCGCACGAGCGGACCCACACCTACCGCGACGCCGAGGGCCAGGTCGTCGCCATCATCCGGCGCCGCCGCTGCACCTTCGACGGCTGTCGTGACAAGACGTTCACCACCGCTTACCCGGGCAGGAAGAAGCCCGCCGACGGCCTCCCGCTGTACGGCACGGAAGGCCTGGCGGCCACTATCGCCGAGGGCCGGACGATCCACATCTGTGAGGGCGAGGGCGACCGCGAAACCCTCGTCGACGCGGGTAAGTTCGCCGTGTCCGCCCCGTTCGGGGCCGACCAGGGCAGCGGGGACAAGTGGCTCAAGCGGCACACCGAGCAGCTGCGCGGGGCCCGCGCGGTCGTCATCTGGGCCGACCGCGACCCGGCCGGACTGACCCACGCCGGATACATCGCGAACGAACTGCTCGCCGCCGACGTCCTCGCGCCCGCGCCGGAGGACGGCGGCCAGCTCGACGTGCCGCTGAGGATCGTTTACCCGGCCGTAGCGAGCGAGAAGGCAGACGCCTCCGACCACTTTGCCGCCGGGTACACCGTCGCCGACGTGGTTGACGTCCCGGCCGAAGACCTGGAGTCGACCGGGCTGCAGGGCCTCGCGACGGCACCACCGGCCAAGCCGGAGCCGAAGACGGCCGAACCGCCGGCGCCTGCGGCCGACGAGGACCAGGCCGACGCGCCCGCTGCCCCCCCCGCGCCCGCTGCGGTGGGGCAGAGCAAGAACGGTCGTCCGATCGAGGGCTCCCTGGGCTGGCGTTTCTCGACCACGGTCGAGCCGCGCGGGCGTATGTGGCGCTCTTCCGGCCGTGGTGAAAACCTCTCCTGGGACACCGTGTTGCGGTGGGCGCCCCGTACCGACGAGCGCCTGATCGTTCTCGGAGACGACGGCAAGCCCTGCGGGAAGCGCTTCACCGTCACTGTGGGGGACGACACCAGCGAGGTCGCCGTCGTCGAGCTGCGTACCGGCGAGGCCTGGGACAAGTTCCCGGACGCGGTCGGCAGCAGCACGAAGCCGGTCCGCGAGGCGTTGTGGAACTGCGTGGAGACGCAGGCTCTCAGCCTCCCCCACACCCCGGTCGTCAACCACACTGGCTGGTACGACCTGCCCGACATGGGAAGGACGTACGTCTTCGCCGACGGCCGGACCTATCCCGAAAGCCGACCGATCCGGGTCATGGACGTACCGACACCGCTGAAGGAAGCAGCCAAGGACATTGGCGGAACGGCCACCGACGAGGAGATGCGGGGGGCCGTCCGTGACATCAGCGAACACGGGTGGGCCGGTCTGCTGGGCGTCGTGGTCGGCGCCCGGTCCCTCGGCTACACCCTTCGCCCCGTCGCAGCATCGCTCGTGATCGATGCCGAGCCCAACTCGGGCAAGACCTGTATGGCGAACAACGGCCGCAGCCTGGTATTCACCCCGCCTCTCCCGAAGGCATGGCCGCCGGTTCCGACCGCAGGAATGGGCGGGTCGATCACGAGGATCGAGCTGGCGGTCAACATCGAGGGAGACTCGCCCCTGCTCCTGGACGACGTCCCGCTGACCCTGAAGTCCTCCGCCAAGGAGGTACGCGACATGGAAGAGAAGCTTGAGCGGATCATTCGGAGCGCTGGCAACGCGACGGAGATCCGCCCGCGTGCCACGAGGGACCTCAAGGCCCGGCCCGGCAGTTACGTGAGGGCCATTCCGGTGATCGCCGCGCAGATGCTCCCGCCCACGATGCAGGAATCCCTCTACCGCCGTGCTGTCGTGGTCTACCTCTCCACCGAAGGCGGGGAGGTGGACTGGCGCTGGTACGGACAAAAGGACGAAGACGGAGTCACAAACGGTGCACGCCTCGCTGTGCCGCTGCGCAGAATCGGCGATCGGATCATCGCGCACCTGCACGGTCTGGAGGATCCTGACGCCTACCTCGCCGACCTGGAGGCGAAGGCCATGAAGGCGCTCGCCCCGCACACCGATGAGGCGCTGAAGGACGCGAGCGGTGCCATGGACGGTGTCGTCACCGCAGCGGCCGGCATCCTCTCCGGCTGCGGCCTCGTCGCCGCCGTGACCGGCCTTGAGATGACGGACCTCCTGGAGGTGCTGGTGGAGCCGCTCACCGCGTCGCTCGTACGGCAGGCCCGGAGGATGGACGACCAGGCCACGGTCACGGACGACTTGGGCAGTGCTGTGGTCGACATCGTCCGTATGGCACTCGCCAACAACCGCGCACACACCCGGGATGCGAGGGGGACGGTGTGCCCGGCCGTTCCGGGCGAGATCGAGCAGGTGCAGGGTGTTGTTCCTGGCCGGGAGCCAGGGACCTGGGAGGGCAAGGGCCCGGCGTTTTACTGGCTGCCGAAGCCGCCCAAGGTGAACGAACCTGCTGTCGGGGTTAACTCGGTGCAGCTCCACACCCTGCTGGCCGCCAGCACCGACCCCCGTGTCCAGGGCATCAGCGCGCGTTCACTGCCCGACGACCTGCTGCAAGCGGGGCTGACGATCCGGTCCACGCAGAAGGGCCGCGCCGGCGCCCACAACATCCGCATCGGCAGCGGCGCCCAGCGGGTCCTCCTGATCAAGGCAGAGCGCCTGTGGCCGGGCTCCACCGACCCGGGCCCCGACGACTCCGTCGCAGACGGCACCGAGGGAGAAGGCGGTCCCAGCGGTGGCCCGCAGGGCGACGACACGCCGCCGCCGACGCCCGAAGTTCCCTCGACCACCGGTCCGGAGACCGACGGGCCCGACATGCTCTTCGACTCTGCCGCCGGCACCGCGGGCGCGCCGGACGACCAGGCCCCCGCCGGTCCGGTCGCCGCGCCCGACGAGACGACCGCCAACTCCCACCAGGAGGAGGACGACATGGCCACCTACACCCAGCCGCCGACCGCACCCTGCATCCGGTGCGGCAACCCCACCTCGTACCGCGACGAGACCGGACAGCCCGTTCACCAGGAGATCCCCGGTTTCATCCGCTGTGGTCAGCTGCTCGACCCCGTGACCCCTGCGGTTCCGGCGCCCGCCCCCGCCGAGCAGCAGCCCGCACCGGCCCCCGTCCCGGCCGCCGCGCCGACCTCCTCCCCGCGTCGGGTCACTGCGTCGGGTCCGGAGGCGCCGCGCCGCCGTCACCAGGTCCCCGCCGCCGTCACCGACCAGGAGCACCCCAACGGGCCCGTGGCCGTCCTCGATGTCACCGCCGACGGCCAGGTGCTCGCGCACGTCGCTGGAGGCCGCACCCTCGACGTCCCGGCCCGCAGCATCCCTACCCTCGTCACCTGGGTCCTCCAGGAGGCCGGACTCGGGCAGGCCGCCTTGCACAAGTGGGGCACCGAAGCGGACCCCGTCGTCGTTCTGACCCCGGCGGCCTCTGCCAAGTACGGTCTGCCCGACAGCCTGGAGGACCGCAGCGGCCTGCGCCTGCCCGAGACCCACAAGGTGGTCAAGGCCATCAAGAAGGCCGGATGGTCCCTCACGCAGCGGGGCTTCGGCCCCTGGGCCCGGATCTACAAGCCCGTGGAGAACGGCCGTCGGCGCTGTGTCCAGATCGGCGTCATGGCGTGGGACGCTCTCGGCGACGTGTTCGGCTGGCGTCTGGAGCCGGACGCCGACCCCCGTACGGTCCTGGCCATCCTGGGCACCTACGCGCAGCGGGTCATGGCCCCGCGCGGCACCATGGCCTCCACCGGCATCGAGTTGATGCTGGCCTACCGGCCCCTCACCCGCCCCGTGAAGGTCACCGAGAAGGACCCGGAGACCGGGGAGGTCACCGAGAGCTGGGTGTCTGGGCCGGTCGAGGGCTCCCTGACCCGGCCCCGGCAGCCGGCACCGTGCGAGGCCCCGGACGAGCACCCGCTGGTGCACGCGCTGTACGGGGGCAACCGTCCCGCCGACGCGGCGATGCGTGAGGAGGCCTGGAACTGGCACCGCGACCCCGTCGGCGCCGAGTGCGACCTGCCGTTCTGCATCGGCATCGACACCAACACCTCCTTCCTGTCCGGAGCGTCGCGCCTCCTCGTCGGCGACAGCGACCCCGTACACGTCATCCGGCCCCCGTTCGACCCGAAGGTGCCCGGCGCCTGGCTGGTCGACTTCTCCCGCGCCCACCTCGACCTCGCCCGGAAGCTCGGCCCCGACGAGGTCAACCCGCTCGACCCCCGGCTCCCCAGCCCCTTCACCCCGAACGGCGAGCCTCCCGCCGGCCCCCGCTGGTACTCCACCCAGACCTGCGCCTACGCCCGCCGTATCGGGGTCGCCGTCGAGCCGCTGGAGGCCTGGATCCGCGAGCCCCTGGCCGCCGGATGGCTCGACCCCTGGAACGAGCGCCTGGCGGTCGCCTACAAGACCACCATGGCCGCCCTCGGCGTCACGGACGACATGACCCCTGAGCAGTTCCTGGACGCCATGGCCGAGATCGGGACCGGCGACCCCGCCGAGCGTGCCGTACTCAGCGCGATCAAGCAGACCGTGAAGAACGGAATCGGAAAGCTCAACTCCACCCCGAACTACATCCGGGGTTACGAGGCGGGGCAACCCTGGAGCGAGCTAGAAAAGGTCTGGTGGCGCCCGGACATCCGGTCCTCCGTCATCTCGACGGCCCGGACGATTCAGCACTCCAAGATGGTCAAGACCCTCAAACTGACCGGCCGCGCACCGCTCGCCGCGTACAGTGACTGCGCGCTTTACGCGGCGAAGACGGATTCACCCCTGGAAATCATTCCCCGCACTGCGGACGGCCAGCAGGTAAAGGGTGCATTTCGTCTCGGAGTTGCCCCCGGGTGGGTCAAGCTCGAAGGCGTCCGCTCAATGGACTGGTACACCGAAATGCACGGTACGAAGAAGTGGAATCCCGCCAAGTACATTGCCCCGCGCAAGGGCGAGTTCGCGGACGACGGTGAGTGACGATGGCCAGGAAGCCGGGCAAGGACCCGAACGTCGGGCGCAAGATCTTCGACGGCCTCATCGGGGCCGTGCGCAGGAAGATGACCGCGGCTCAGCAGCAGGACATGCCTAAGACCGTCAAGGGACAGGCCTCCGCGCTCCTTCGGGATGAAAAGAAGCACGGAGGAGAAAAGGGTGCCGTCAAGCGGGTGGCCGAACGCCTGGGGATCACGCCGGCAGCGGTGTACCGCTACCTGAGCGGTAAAAGGAAGACTCCCCCCAAGGAGATTGCCGACCGGCTCGGCGCCGAAGTCCGCAAGATCGCAAAGCCTCGTATCCGGGACCGGATCATGAAAAAGGCAAAGCAGAGTCCCGTAAAGATCGACTTCCGCGCCTCGATCGGCTACACGAGTTCTCAGACCGGCAACAAGACTCCCGACGGTCGCATGCGTAACTTCGCCAAGACCATGCCGGAGGAGTACTCCAGCCGACTGTGGGACGCGCTTCGGGACGGCGACGAAGCAAAAGCCGAAGAAGTGATCTGCGAGTTCTACCAGAACGAATACCTTCACGAAGGCGGCGGCGCGAACGTCGGAACCGAGGTCGAGATCATGAGCATCGACCACATCGACTTCGACATCCGATGACCCGACCGGGGGCCGGGACCACCCGGCCCCCAGTGCCGGACCCAAGACAAAAGGCCGGCGCCCTCAGTCCGCCGAAGCGGGTGGCACGGGCACCGGCCAATCCGAGACACACGCCGCACGAGGTAGGTCGCGACACCGCATGACTGCACTGCGGAGTCTACCGGCCCACACCCGATGTGACACAACCCCGGTACAGTTTTCTTGACAGGCTGGGTACGCCAGCCGTTGGAGGCATCCGCCATGATCCGCGCAGGCCGCAAGGACAAGGTCCGCACCCTCGCCGACCTCGCAGCACAGCGGGGCATGACCCTCGGCAGCTACCAGAACCTGCGGCCCTACGCAGCCGCCGGCTTCCCCGAGCCCATCAGCTCCAAGGGCTCCCGCACCCGCCTCTTCGACGGCGACCAGGTCGACGCCCACCTCGCCGGCGCCCCCATCCCGCCGCTCCCCGAACACGACGACGACACCGACCTCCTCGACCGCCGCGAGGCCGCCGACCTCCTCGGCATCACCCCCGGAACCTGGGACACCTACAAGACCGACCCCCGCCTCACCGAGCACCTGACCGACGTCGGCGGAGTCGAGCACTGGCCCCGCCACATCGTCCGCGCCTACCCCCAACTCCGCGCCGACACCCCCCGCCAGCAGACAACCGCCGGCGGTCGCCCCAAGCGCTCCGGCGACCAAGTCCCCCGAGACCAGCTGCTCGACCTCACCGCCCCGCTCCTCGACGACGACCCCGCCATCACCGCCACCCACGTGGTCGACGCCCTCGGCGTCCACCGAGACACCGCCCAGCGCGCGCTCACCCTGCTCCGCGGCCGGCGCATCGCCGACCGCCTGGAGCACGACCCCACCCTGACCCCCGAACAGGCCGCGGCCGAACTCGGCTACCCCACAAGCCAGACCCAGAACGCGCTCACCCAGGCCGCCACCGAACTCCGCGCCCGCGCCGCCACCCACTACCTCGCCACGGTCACGCAGACCCTCCACGAGGCAGGCCTCACCGACACCGCCGAACCCCCCGCCGTCCAGCAGACCGACAACACCCTCCGCGCCGCCCTCCCCCTCTCCGGGCGCGCCCCGGCGCCCGTCGCCGTATGGAGCGAGGACAGCGGCTGGAGCACCGCCACACGACGCCGGCACCCCTTCACCGACCCGCACGCCCGCCCGCTGCTCACCGGCGCCGCCCAGCCCGCCCCCCACGCGCTCCTCGCCGCCCTCACGGCCTGACAGACCAACCCCGGCCCTGGACAGCCCCGCAGGCGTCCGGGGCCCTGTGCTGTCCGCAGGGGCACCGGGACGGGGCGCAGCGCGGCAGGGCAGGGGCGCAGCTCTGGGAGGGGGCGGAGAGCCTGGCGGCTCTGGGCCCAGCCTGACGGCGGGGGAGGACAGGCGCGCACCCGTGCCTGACGGCACGGTCGAATGCCCCTCAGGCCGCCCGAGGGGGAGCGGGGGACATGTGGGGGCGGGGGAGCAGCTGCGGCGCCGCCGTGGGCGCGCCTCGGGCTCTTCCCTGGGGCCGGGGCCCGCCGCGCGCCGCCGGGGGCGGGGCCGTGCCGCTTGCGCGGCCCGCCCCCGCCCCTGTGGGGCTACCGCACCGGGGGCCAGGGTCGGGCCACTCCGCTGCGCTCCGGGCCCTCGCGTTGGTCGTCCGGACCGGGCTCCGCTTGCGCTCCGCCCTCGGCGCGGTGCGCCGCCGGACTCGTCGGTCGGGTGCTGAGCACCCTTCCGCTAGCCGACCGGACCGACTCCGCCGCTGCGCTCCGGAGTCGCGGCGCAAGCGCCGCCGGTCGGCGTCCCCGGACGCTTACGCGTCCGGGCGGCGGCACCCGACGGGCCCCGGCCCCAGGGCTAGCCCATATGGGTTGACCTGCGGAAACGCTCCGAAAAGGCCCCCGACATGGACAGAATCTTGGTACAGTTTTCTTGTTGGCAGGCAGTGGCAGTCAGCCAACAAATCCGAGCAAACCGCCCCCATCTGAGGGAGAGTCATGTCCAAGACCCGCAACACCACCCGCGCCCCCTACGCCCTCCTCGTCCGCACCGACGGCACCTTCCAGATCCTCGACTGGCCCTCGACGGAGGACACTGGCCTCCGCCTGAAGGCCCTCTACGTCACCATCGACTGCGACCGCGTCGACGCCGTCGACGCCCCCGGCCTGACCATGTGGGTGGACGACGAGGGGCTGATCAAGGACAACCCCGCCCAGAACATCCTGGCCACCGCGCTCCTCGCCAAGCACCGCAAGGTGCACCAGATGTACTTCGGGCACGCCGTCTTCACCGGCGGCACCGACCGGCACGGCAACAGCCTCGGACTCACCGAGGACGCCGTCCTCCGCCTCGTCCAGCTCCTCCTGGAGTGGGCCCCCATCCCCGCTCAGCGCACCCACTGACCTCTAGTCAGAACCCAGCCAGGGGGCGGGAAAACCCTCCCGCCCCCTACTAAAAGCAGGTCAGGGGAAACGCAGGGATGGAAACGTACACGCTCATTTGCGAATGGGCCGTCGAAGATTTCGCCCTCACTCACGAAACCGTCGTAATCGTCGTCAGCGGCGAAACCCACAAAGACGTTCTTGAGAAGGCCGCAAAACTCACTCTCGAAGAGTTCCCGGAGCTGGCCGAGAAGGAGAGCGCGCGAACCTTCTGGGAAAGCGAATTCGGACTCTACCGAGTCGCCGAATTCTACGGAGACGCAACCGGAAACCTCGTCGACAAAGCGCGCTACCACATCATCAAAGACCGAACCTGAAAGGCAGTCAAATGAGCACCACCACCCACCACATCGGCACCCCTGACGCCGACCTGCGCTACCCCGTCCTCGTCGGAGAGCAGATCATCGGCATCATCTTCCGCTGGCACGGCCGCTGGTACGCCCTCCCCGCCGGCACTTCCGTCCGCGTACCGGCAGGCGACGGGGGCACCGGCCAGGAAGACGCGGCGCTCTACTGCGTCCGCGAATTCGAAGCAGGCCGCGCCATGCCCAACGCCGCGTGGATCCGCACTCAGTGGGAGAACCGAGACCAGGAGCTGCGCCCGCTCTCGGTCCTCGACCCGAGGTTGCGTTTCTCGCCCCGCAACATCGAGTCCGCGAAGAAGGCTTGGAACGGCCTCCGCCGGTTCTTCTGGACGCCCCTTCAGGGCTACCCGGGGGCAGATAACCCCTGGCTCATGCGGTGCAACCTCTGTGGGTGGGAAGGGCGCCGGTACTGGTCCCACCTGAGGGGCCGCAACGGGAATCTTCCGTCGACCTACCGGCACCCCGGATGTGTCGACGCAGCGAAGGTGCGAGAGAAGATCAGTGCCTATCGCGCAGAGCGAGACGAGGAATTCAAGGCGGAAATAGTAGCAGGGATTAACCGGGCCTATTCAATTCCTTTATTTCGGGAATTTGAATTCGAGAAAGCCGGAAAACGGCACCCCGGCCCACCCCCTCCCCGCGTCGCTTGCTTCTTTCGTTTGAACCCTAGCCAGCCGGGGCCTTCCTAGTTTGCAACGTAGATCAGGCTCGGGCGGGCCGCAGCGCGGCCCG
>NZ_JBEZHV010000044.1:0-33448 GCF_040650755.1 Streptomyces sp. NPDC048623 | reverse complement strand
TTGATCAGGCCGAGCGGGACCTCGCCCTTGTCGACGGCCTCCAGGACCTTGAGGTTGTTGTCGTAGGTCTTGGGCTCGTTGCGACCGCCGGGCGGCGGTCGAGGGCCTCTCCGTGCTCTTCAGGCGGTACGGACTACAGGCCGACTTCCTTCATCAGCATGCCGACCTCGGTGTTGCTGAGCCGGCGCAGCCAGCCCGACTTCTGGTCGCCCAGGGTGATCGGGCCGAAGGCCGTACGCACCAGCTTCTCGACCGGGAAGCCCGCCTCGGCGAGCATGCGGCGCACGATGTGCTTGCGGCCCTCGTGCAGCACGACCTCGACCAGGTAGTTCTTGCCGGTCTGCTCGACGACCCGGAAGTGGTCGGCGCGCGCGTAGCCGTCCTCCAGCTCGATGCCGTCCTTGAGGCGCCTGCCGACCTCGCGGGGCAGCGGGCCGGTGATGGCCGCCAGGTAGGTCTTCTTCACGCCGTACTTGGGGTGGGTGAGACGGTGGGCCAGCTCGCCGTGGTTGGTGAGCAGGATGATGCCCTCGGTCTCGGTGTCGAGCCGGCCGACGTGGAAGAGCCGCGTCTCGCGGTTGGTGACGTAGTCGCCGAGGCACTGGCGGCCGTCGGGGTCCTCCATGGTGGAGACGACGCCCTCCGGCTTGTTCAGCGCGAAGAACTGGTACGACTGCGTCGCGACCGTCAGGCCGTCGACGCGGATCTCGTCCGAGTCCTTCACCCGCAGGCCCTGCTCCAGGACGATCTCGCCGTTGACCTCGACACGGGCCTGCTCGATCAGCTCCTCGCAGGCACGGCGGGAGCCGTAACCGGCACGGGCCAGGACCTTCTGCAGGCGCTCGCCCTCCTGCTCGGCGCCCGGGAAGGTCTTGGGGGTCTTGATCTGGGGCTTGTTCGCGTAACGCTCGCGGTTGCGCTCCTCCGCGCGGGCGTCGTACTCGCGCGAGCGCGCCGGCGCCGTGCGGCCACCGCCGCGCTTCGGGGACTGCTTGGGGCCGCCCTTGGCACCGCCGCGGGCCGTGTCGCCGCGACCACGCTTGGGGCCGCCGCCCTGGCCGCCCTCGGAGGGACGGTTGCCGGCCATGCCGTCCACGTCGTAGGCGCGCTCCTCGGGGCGGACGTTGCGCGGACGGCCGGCGCTCTGGCCGCCCTGGCCGCCGCGGCTCTGACCGCCCTGGCCGGACGGACGGCCCTGGCCGCCCCGCTCGTCGCGGTTGTTGCCCGCTCCCCGGTAGTTGCCGCGGCCGCCGCTCTTGGCACCACGGCTCCCGCCGTTGTTTCCGCTGTTCCTGCCGCTGCTGCTTCGCATCAAACTTCCGTTGTCTCGTCTGCGTGCCCGGCGCCTTCGTCTGCGTCGGGGTCGAACGACGGGACGCCTTCCAGGGAGTCCGCCTCGACCGCTTCCGCCTCGGGGAGGAAGGGCGCGAGCTCCGGGAGCTCGTCCAGGCCGCGCAGGCCCATCCGCTCCAGGAAGTAGTTCGTCGTCCTGTACAGGATCGCACCTGTTTCGGGTTCCGCGCCCGCCTCCTCCACCAGACCGCGCTGGAGCAGGGTGCGCATGACCCCGTCGCAGTTGACTCCGCGCACGGCGGAGACCCGGGAACGGCTGACCGGCTGGCGGTACGCGACGACGGCCAGCGTCTCCAGGGCCGCCTGGGTGAGCCGGGCCTGCTGCCCGTCCAGGACGAAGGCCTCGACGGCGGCGGCGTGCTCGGCGCGGGTGTAGTAGCGCCAGCCGCCGGCGACCAGGCGCAGCTCGAAGCCGCGGCCCTGGACGGTGTACTCGTCGGCGAGCTCGCGCAGGGCGTCGGCGACCTCGCGCGGGGTGCGGTCGAGGGCCTTGGCGAGCCGCTCGGGTGTGACGGGCTCGTCGACGACCATGAGGACGGCTTCGAGGGCGGGCTTGAGATCGCTCACGGGGCGTCCTCCCTGGTCTCCTGAACTTCCTGATCGAATTCGTCGGTGACGGCGGCGGCCGCCGCGCCCGTCTCGCCGCCCGTCCAGGAGACGGTGAGGTCCCCGAGCGCGGTCTCCTGGTCGAGGGCGACGGCCTTCTCCCGGTACAGCTCCAGAAGGGCGAGGAAGCGGGCCACGACGGTCAGGGTGTCCTCGGTGCCGGCGACCAGCTCGCGGAAGCTCAGCGTGCCGCGCTCGCGCAGCAGCGCGACCACGATGCCGGCCTGTTCGCGCACGCTGACCAGCGGGGCGTGGATGTGGTCGACGTACACCTGCGGCTCGGCCCTGGGCTGCATGGCCTTGACCGCCAGCTTCGCGAAGCCCTCGGCGCCGATGGAGATGACGACCTCGGGCAGCAGCTCGGCGTGGTGCGGCTCCAGACCGACGGTGCGCGGATACCGGCGTCCTTCGCTCTCCCAGCGCTCGGCGAGGATGTCGGCGATCCGCTTGTACGCGCGGTACTGCAGCAGCCGGGCGAAGAGCAGGTCCCGCGCCTCCAGGAGCGCGAGGTCGGCCTCGTCCTCGACCTCGGCGGCGGGCAGCAGCCGGGCGGCCTTGAGGTCGAGGAGCGTGGCGGCGACGACCAGGAACTCGGTGGTCTGGTCGAGGTCCCAGTCGGGTCCCATGGCGCGGATGTGTGCCATGAACTCGTCGGTCACCTTGGACAGGGCGACCTCGGTGACGTCCATCTTGTGCTTGGCGATCAGCTGGAGCAGCAGATCGAACGGCCCCTCGAAGTTCGCCAGGCGCACGGTGAAGCGCCCGTCACCGCCCTCGACGGGCTCGGACGGCTCGGAAGCGGGAGCCAGGGGCGCGGGCGCCTCGGGCTCCGGCTCCCGTACGGCCTGAGGCTCGGGCTCCGGCTCCCGTACGGGCTCCGGCTCCGGAGCCGCCACCGGCTCCCGTACCGGCGCCTCCACCGGCACCGGCACCGGGGCCGTCCCCGGCCCCCGCCCCAGGGCGCGGCGGCGGGGCGGGCGGGACGTTTCGTCGGGCGGAGGGGGCATCGGGGTCCTGGTGGAGCGTGGAGCGGGGGTGCGGCAGCCCGCAGGCTACCGTCAGCGGCCGCGCAGGCGGCGCACGAGGATGCTCGCGTCGCCGCGGGACTCCAGGTCCGCGAGGACCACCGCGACCGCCTCGCGGACGATCCGGCCGCGGTCGACCGCGAGGCCGTGCTCGCCGCGCAGCACCAGGCGCGCGTGCTCCAGGTCCATCAGCTCCTCGGCGGAGACGTAGACCGTGATCTTCTCGTCGTGGCGCTCGCGCCCGCTCGGGCGCCGGCTGGCGGCGCGGGCGCGCCGGCGGGCCTGGGCCGGGGTGGCGGGGGCGGAGGCGGTGCCGGGGGCCGGAGTCGCGGACTTCGGGTCGGCCGTCCGGGCGCGCGGCTCGGCGGTCTCCGTGCCGGCCGCCGCGTGCTCGGCGGATCCCTCCGCCGGCGCGGCCGCGGCAGCCGCCGAGTCGCTCTCGCCCGCGGGTGGCGGAACGGTCCGGCGCGGCGAGGAGGACTGCAGCGCCATTCCCCCGGTCGTACGGAACAGTTCGTCGGCGCCGGGCAGACTCACTCGGCGTGACACCGGGCGAGCACCTCCCTGGCGAGCTGACGGTAGGCCGCGGCGCCCACGCTGTTCGAGGCGTACGTGGTGATGGGCTCGCCGGCGACGGTGGTCTCCGGGAAGCGCACGGTCCGGCCGATCACGGTGTGGTACACGTGGTCGTCGAAGGCCTCGACGACGCGCGCGAGCACCTCGCGCGAGTGCACCGTCCGCGAGTCGTACATCGTGGCGAGGATGCCGTCGAGCTCCAGCTCCGGGTTGAGCCGCTCCTGGACCTTCTCGATGGTCTCGGTGAGCAGCGCCACGCCGCGCAGGGCGAAGAACTCGCATTCCAGCGGCACGATGACCTTGTGAGCGGCCGTCAGGGCGTTCACGGTGAGCAGGCCGAGCGAGGGCTGACAGTCGATCACGATGTAGTCGTAGTCGTTCATCAGCGGCTTGAGGGCGCGCTGGAGCGTGGACTCGCGCGCGACCTCGGAGACCAGCTGGACCTCGGCGGCCGACAGGTCGATGTTGCTCGGCAGCAGGTCCATGTTGGGGACCGCGGTCTTGAGCAGCACCTCGTCCGCCGACATGCCCCGCTCCATGAGCAGGTTGTAGACGGTGAGGTCGAGCTCCATGGGGTTCACGCCGAGGCCGACCGACAGGGCTCCCTGCGGGTCGAAGTCGACGAGCAGGACCCGCCGTCCGTACTCGGCGAGTGCGGCGCCCAGGTTGATGGTCGACGTGGTCTTGCCGACGCCGCCCTTCTGGTTGCACATCGCGATGATCTTCGCGGGTCCGTGGTCGGTCAGCGGGCCCGGGATCGGGAAGTACGGCAGGGGCCGTCCGGTGGGGCCGATCCGCTCGCGGCGCTGCCGGGCAGCGTCGGGTGCGAGGGTGGCCGCGTACTCCGGATCGGGCTCGTACTCGGCGTCGGGGTCGTAGAAGTGCCCCTCGGGCACCTCGTCATAGGCGGCGAAGTGGGTGGACTCTCGGCCCATCTCGTTGCCGGCCGTGGCGTTCACGTGTAGGCCGTCCGTCATCTTCATCGTATGGGCTGACGTCATGGGCTGGTGCGTCGCGAAGGTCCGCACCGCGACGGAGCCGATCGGGGCTCCTGGCTGGACACCCTCGGGAGTAAATGTCGACTCATTCACAAGTCGTCTTACCTCCTTGGATTGACCAGGAACATTTATCGATAGGTCAGCGTGGCACCATGCCGACGGTTGGCGACTCTATGGCGTGTCACCGGTCCGCAGCAACACAATCCACCGGACCCGGCCCGATGTGTCGGCAACCGAACACCCCGCTGTCAAGGGTGCGCAGACAGGGAACCGTACGTTTCGAGGCTGCGCGAAACGGTTAAAGAGTTACGTTCGAGGCGAGTTGACCAGGCGTCGGAACGTGGCCGGACACACATCGGGCCGGACCTTGCTCGACAAGGTCCGGCCCGGTGCGCGGGGTTGACGGCGAATGTTGACAGCCGTCCAGTCCGGTCAGCCCAGGAGGCTGCTCAGCTCGACGTGGTCGTAGCCGTGCGCCTCGGCGACCTCCTTGTAGACGACCTTGCCGTCATGGGTGTTGAGACCCTTGGCGAGGGCGGCGTCGCGGCGCAGCGCCTCGACCCAGCCGTTGTTCGCCAGCGACACGATGTAGGGCAGCGTGGCGTTGGTGAGGGCGTAGGTGGAGGTGTTCGGGACCGCGCCCGGCATGTTGGCGACGCAGTAGAAGACCGAGTTGTGGACCTGGAAGGTCGGCTCGGCGTGGGTGGTCGGGTGGGAGTCCTCGAAGCAGCCGCCCTGGTCGATGGCAATGTCGACAAGGACACTTCCGGGCTTCATCTTGGCGACGAGCTCGTTGGTGACCAGCTTCGGGGCCTTGGCGCCCGGGATGAGGACGGCACCGACGACGAGGTCGGCCTCGACGACGGCCTTCTCCAGCTCGAAGGCGTTGGAGACGATCGTCTTGACCTTCGTGCCGAAGATCTTGTCGGCCTCGCGGAGCTTGTTGATGTCCCTGTCGAGCAGGGTCACGTGGAAGCCCAGGCCGATGGCGATCTGCACGGCGTTCCAGCCGGAGACGCCGCCGCCGATGACGACGCACTCGCCGGCGTGGGTGCCGGGGACGCCGCCGGGGAGCACGCCGCGGCCGCCGGCCGAGCGCATCAGGTGGTAGGCGCCGACCTGCGGGGCCAGGCGGCCCGCGACCTCGGACATCGGGGCGAGGAGCGGGAGCGCGCGGTTGGCGGTCTCGACCGTCTCGTAGGCGATGGCGGTGGTGCCGGACTCGAGGAGCGCGTCGGTGCACTCCTTGGAGGCGGCGAGGTGCAGGTAGGTGAAGAGCGTCTGGTCCTTGCGGAGGCGGTGGTACTCCTCCGCGATGGGCTCCTTGACCTTGAGCAGCAGGTCGGCGGTGGCCCAGACCTCGTCGGCGGTGGCGAGGATCTCGGCGCCGGCCGCGACGTACTCCTCATCCGTGATCGAGGAGCCGACACCGGCGTTCTGCTCGACGAAGACCTGGTGTCCGTTGCGGACGAGCTCGTGGACACCGGCGGGGGTGATGGCCACGCGGAACTCGTTGTTCTTGACCTCGCGGGGGATGCCGACCTTCATCGTCGATCACGGTCCTTGAATCGGGGGAAACGGGGTGCACTGCGATACATACCCGGATGCATCACCGCACACCGGGACAGACCACGTTCGAACGCGGCACACCCAGTCTAATGAAGGAGTTCCCGCTGTCTAGCCTTTCAAAGTACTAATCTTCTTCAGAAGCACTGCGGATTTCGTAGGCGGAGGAGTCGCTTCCAAGGAGTCTTTCGGCCGCGGACCGATGCAGCCGCGCCGCGGCGGGGTCGCCGAGCCGGTCCAGGGTGTCGGCGAGCCTGAGCTGGAGCGCAGCCTGGAGCCGTACGTCCTGGGCGCGACGCGCCCAGTCGACCGCCTCCTCGCAGGTCCGCAGGCTCTCCTCGGGGCGGCCGGCGTACTCCTGGACCCGGGCGGCCTCGCTCAACGCCCGTGCGTAGCCGGGGAGATCGGCGAGCCGCCGGTAGCCCGCGGCGGCCGCGCGCCAGTTGCGCAGCGCCTCCCCGTACCGCCCGGCATAGGTGTGCACGGCGCCGAGCCGGCCGTAGAGCCTGGCCTGATCCGCGCGCTCGTCGCGGGCGAGCCGCTGGGCGAGCGCGCGTCCGTACCAGTCGCCGGCCCGCTGCCAGTCACCCAGCTCCTGGTAGGCGCCACCTACGGATTCCATTGCGCGGCCGGTCGCATACGGATCATTTGCTTGCCTTCCGGCGTCCAATGCCGACCGATATCGTTGCAGAGCCTCCTCGGTGCGTCCGGTTCTGGCATCCAGATCGGCGAGATTGAGCAGGGCCGCGGCCCGCTCCCGGTGCAGTCCGCGCCGCTCGGCGACGTCCAGGACGAGCCGGTGCAGCCCGTACAGATCGGGGGCGGCGGACTCGGCTCCCCGGTGCGCGGCGAGCGCCCGCACCAGCGCCGCGATCAGCCGCCGGGCCAGGGTGTCGAGTTCGCCGTCGGCGACGGCGAGCCGGGCCGCGGCGAGCAGCACCGGCCGCCGGCTGTCCAGCCAGGCCCGGGCGGTCGGGGTGTTGGGGAAGCGCAGGGCGCGGGGCAGCCCGGCGAGCTTGCGCCGGGCCGGGGAGCCCTCGGGCTCGGTGACGGCGCGACTGGACTGCAGCAGCCGCACCGTCCGCTCCAGCATCCGGGCCCGGGCCAGCTGCACCTCGGCCGGCCGGTCCTGCTCGGTCAGCTGCTCGCGCAGCAGCGGCACCAGATGCGCGCCCACCTCGTACTGCCCGTCCCCGCCCGGGATCTCCCGTACGAGACCGAGCGCGGCGAAGTCCGCGAGGGTGGTCGCGGCGGCGGACACCGAGCAGCCGGCGAGCGCGGAGGCGGTGTGGGCGTCGGCCCGGCCCAGCGGGGCGAGCGCCAGATGACGCAGTATCCGGGCGGCCGGCTGCGGCAGGGACTCGTGGACGAGGGTGAAGGCGCGGGTGACCGGGTCGCCGGTCAGGCCGCGCAGGCGCTTGGTGAGGTCGGCGACCGAGGCCTTGGGGCGGGCGGCGAGCCAGCCGCCGGCCAGGACGAGGGCACCGGGCAGTCCGCCGCACTCCTCGGCCAGGCTCTCGGCGGCCTGCGGATCGACGGTGACCCGGACGGAGCCGGTGAAGACGGTGAGCAGTTCGATCGCCGACTTGGGGTCGAGACCGCCGACCGTGCAGGGCCGCACGTCCGGGATGCCGGTGAGCGGGCCGCGGGCCACCCCCACCACCAGGGTGTCGGGGTTGTCGGGCAGCAGCGGGTCGACCTGCTCGGCATCGACGGCGTCGTCGAGCAGCAGCAGCGCCCGGCGCCCGGCGAAGGCGGTACGGACCAGGGCGGTCAGCTCGTCCTCGGCGGCGCCCGGCGGCTCGGCGACGCCGAGCGCGGCGAGCAGGTCCTGGGCGGCGCGGGCGGTGGGGACGGGGTCGCCGCCGGGCTCGGTGAGCCGGGCCCGGAACACTCCGCCGGGGTAGTCGGCGGCGAGCCCGCCGACCAGCTCCTCGGCGAGCGCGGTCCGCCCCGAGCCAGGCTTGCCGGCGATCAGCAGGACCCGGGCGCGGGGTGCCTTGCGGCCGGTCAGGGTGTCGAGCCCGGTGCGTTCGATGTCGGCCCGCAGTGCCTTCAACTCCCGCTGGCGACCGTAGAACCGCAAGGCGCCGACCGCTGCCACCGCCTGATCCGTCACGGGCCACGCTCCCGTCCACCTGCGCACCCTGCGCACGACGATCCCGCGGGGGCTCCGCACGGGCGATCACGAGCGTAGTTCAGCGGGCCCCGCGCACCCGGCGGAGCGCGGCGGACGAATCCCCCGATCGGATCAGCCGATGTTCAGACCGGCCGACCCGCACACCCCCCAGGGCCTGTCCGACCCTGATCCGCCAGACAGGCCCTACGCCTCGAACGGGCGGGCCGGCCACTCCGCGTCGGCCGGGCGCAGCGCGTCCAGGCCCTCGCCCGCGCGCGCCGCCATCAGCGAGAGCACGCCCACCACGAGGCAGTTGTTGTGCAGCTCGCCCGCCAGGACGCCGCGCACGAGCTCGGCCAGCGGGACCCGGGCGTACTCCATGTCGGCCTCCTCCTCGGAGACCTCGAACCGCTCCCCCTCCGCCTCGGCCAGATCGCGGGCCAGGAAGATCCGCACGGCCTCGTCGCAGCCGCCGGGCGTCGTGTAGACGTCGGCGAGCACCCGCCAGTCCCCGGCCTTGACGTGCGCCTCCTCGTACAGCTCGCGCTGGGCGGCGTGCAGCGGGTTCTCGCCGGGCACGTCGAGCAGGCCGGCCGGGATCTCCCACAGCTTCTGCCGCACCGGGTGCCGGTACTGCTTGAGCAGCAGCACCCGGTCCTGCTCGTCGAGGGCGACGACCGCGACCGAGCCGGGGTGGACCTGGTAGTCGCGGCGGACGACCGAGCCGTCCGGCATGACCACCTCGTCCGTGCGGACACTCGTCTTCTTTCCCGTGAAGGGGGTGGTGGTGGCGGTGACCTGCCACTCCTCCGGGGTGTCCTGCACCTGCATCGGGAGTCCTCTCGTACGAAAACCGGGGTACGGGTCCACAGGACCCGTACCCCGGCAACGTTAACGCCCGGCGGCTACTCGGCCGACGCGCCCGCCTTGCGCTCGACGGCCGCCTTCACCAGACCGGCGAACAGCGGGTGCGGGCGGGTCGGGCGGGACTTGAGCTCCGGGTGCGCCTGGGTGGCGACCAGGTAGGGGTGGATGTCCTTCGGGTACTCGACGAACTCCACCAGCTTGTTGTCCGGGGAGGTGCCGGAGAAGACCAGGCCGGCCTTCTTCTCCAGCTCCGCGCGGTAGGCGTTGTTCACCTCGTAGCGGTGGCGGTGGCGCTCCTCGACGTACGGCTCGTCGCCGTAGGCCTCGCGGACGACCGAGCCCTCGGCAAGCTTGGCCGGGTAGAGACCGAGGCGCATCGTTCCGCCCAGGTCGCCGGCGCCCTCGACGTACGCCAGCTGCTCCTCCATCGTGGAGACGACGGGGTGCGCGGTGGCCGGGTCGAACTCGGTGGAGTTGGCCTCGGGGATGTCGGCCAGGTTGCGGGCGGCCTCGATCACGATGCACTGCAGGCCCAGGCAGATGCCGAGCAGCGGCACCTTGTTCTCGCGGGCGTAGCGGATGGCGCCGACCTTGCCGGCCACGCCGCGGTCGCCGAAGCCGCCGGGGACGAGGATCGCGTCGCAGTCGCCGAGCTGCTGCTCGGCGCCGGCCGGGGTCTTGCAGTCGTCGGAGGTGACCCACTTGACCTTGACCCGGGCCTTGTTGGCGAAGCCGCCGGCCCGCATGGCCTCGGTGACCGAGAGGTAGGCGTCGGGAAGGTCGATGTACTTGCCGACGAGCGCGACAGTGACCTCGTGCTCGGGGTTGTGGACACGGTCCAGGAGGTCCTCCCAGACGGTCCAGTCCACGTCGCGGAAGGGCAGGTCGAGCTTGCGGACGACGTAGGCGTCCAGGCCCTCGGTGTGCAGCACCTTCGGGATGTCGTAGATCGACGGGGCGTCGATGGCGGCGACCACGGCGGCCTCGTCGACGTCGCACATCAGCGAGATCTTGCGCTTGATGGCGGTCGGGACCTCGCGGTCGGCGCGCAGCACGATGGCGTCGGGCTGGATGCCGATGTTGCGCAGGGCGGCGACGGAGTGCTGGGTCGGCTTGGTCTTCAGCTCGCCGGACGGGCCGATGTAGGGCAGCAGCGAGATGTGCACGACGAAGACGTTGTCGCGGCCGACCTCGTGGCGCACCTGGCGGACGGTCTCCAGGAACGGCAGCGACTCGATGTCGCCGACCGTGCCGCCGACCTCGGTGATGACGACGTCGACGTCGTCGGTGGCCATGCGGCGGATCCGGGACTTGATCTCGTTGGTGATGTGCGGGATGACCTGCACGGTGTCACCGAGGTACTCGCCGCGCCGCTCCTTGGCGATGACCTGCGAGTAGACCTGGCCGGTGGTGACGTTGGCCGAGCCGTCGAGGTCGACGTCGAGGAAGCGCTCGTAGTGGCCGATGTCCAGGTCGGTCTCGGCGCCGTCGTTGGTGACGAACACCTCGCCGTGCTGGAACGGGTTCATGGTGCCGGGGTCGACGTTCAGGTACGGGTCGAGCTTCTGCATCGTGACCCGCAGGCCGCGGGCCTTGAGGAGCGCACCCAGGCTGGAGGCGGTCAGGCCCTTGCCGAGGGAGGAGGCGACACCCCCGGTGACGAAGATGTGCTTGGTCGTCGTGGTGTTGGGCGGCATCGCCAAGAGGGGGCTCCCGTGGTCGCGTTCTGGAAGTGCGTACCGGCGTCCCCTCCGGAAGAATCGGGGGGTGCCGTCGCTGCGGTTTCGGGGTCCTCGGCTGTCGCCGTTTCCCACCGGTCCACGGGGTACCAGGGTATCAGCGACATCGGGAGGCCGCTTCCGGCCACACGGGGCAGTCGGGTGCACACGGTCGGCGACGCGGCCGGCGACGCGGCCGGTGACACGGCGGCGCCGCGACGCGCCGGGAGCGGCCCGGGCGGGGTCTCCGTGCGGGGCCGGGACCGGGCCGGGACCGGGCCGCCATTGGGCCGGGAGCACGCCGGGACCAGGCCGGGACCGGCTTCGATACCGAACTGAGGAGGGTTCCTGTCACAGGTCAAGACCCGTTCACCCGATCGGCTCAGCGCCGTTGCAAGATCGGCGCCGCCGGGCACCCGGGTGCGTCGTATCCTGCTCGGAACACGCGCTGCCGAGCCGGACCGGCACGGCACCACCCCGCCACGTCACCGGTACGAAGAGCTCGTCAACGATCCCTTGACCGCTGACCGTAAGCGACGCCCCGCGGGGCGGACGTGGCCGTTCGATCTGGAGTGAAGCACGTGGCCGGGCGCATCGAGGATTACGCACTCATCGGAGACATGCAGACCGCCGCCCTGGTCTGCCGGGACGGCAGTGTCGACTGGCTCTGCCTGCCCCGCTTCGATTCGCACGCGATTTTCGCGGGCCTGCTCGGCACCGAGGAGCACGGCTTCTGGCGGATCGGCCCCGCCTCCCCCGAGGGCGCGCCCGCGGCCCCCGCCGACCGGCGCCGCTACCGGGGCGACTCGCTGATCCTGGAGTCCGAGTGGGACACCCCGCAGGGCACGGTCCGGGTGACCGATTTCATGCCCCCGCGTGACGGCGCTCCGCAGCTGATCCGGGTCGTCGAGGGGGTCAGCGGCCGGGTGCCGGTGCGCTCCTCGCTGCGGATGCGGTTCAGCTACGGGCGGGTGGTGCCGTGGGTGCACAAGGTCGGCGAGCGCACGGTGGCCGTGGCCGGGCCGGACTCGGTGTGGCTGGATTCCGATGCCGAGACGCACGGCAAGGACCTCACCACGTACTCCGAGTTCACCGTCACGCCCGGGGACCGGATCACCTTCACGCTCTCCTGGCAGCCCTCCCACAAGGAGCCGCCGTCGCTGCCGGACCCGGAGGGCTCGCTGGACGCGACCGTCGAGTTCTGGCGCGAGTGGGTCGAGCACTGCACGTACCACGGGCCGTACCGGGAGGCCGTGGTCCGCTCGCTGATCACCCTCAAGGCGCTGACGTACGCGCCGACCGGCGGAATCGTGGCCGCGCCGACGACCTCGCTGCCGGAGGAGATCGGCGGCGTACGGAACTGGGACTACCGCTACACCTGGCTGCGGGACGCGGCGATCACCCTCTCCTCGATGCTGCGCACCGGCTACCGCGAGGAGGCCCGCGCCTGGCGGGACTGGCTGCTGCGCGCGGTGGCCGGCGACCCGGAGAACCTGCAGATCATGTACGGCATCGCGGGCGAGCGGGAGCTCGGCGAGGCGGAGCTGGACTGGCTGCCGGGGTACGAGAACTCCGGCCCGGTCCGGGTCGGCAACGGCGCGGCGAACCAGCTCCAGCTGGATGTGTACGGCGAGGTCACCGAGGCCCTGCACCTGGCGCACATGACCGGCCTGTCCCGCAACGACTACGCCTCGCTCCTCCAGATCAAGCTGATCAACTACCTGGAGAAGAACTGGGACCAGCCCGACGAGGGCATCTGGGAGGTGCGCGGCCCGCGCCGGCACTTCACCCATTCCAAGGTGATGGCCTGGGTGGCGGTGGACCGGACGATCAAGCTGATCGAGTCCGGCGACGCGGACGGCCCGCTGGAGCGCTGGCGCGAGCTGCGCGACGACATCCACCGGGACGTCTGCGAGAAGGGCTACGACAAGGAGCGCAACACCTTCACCCAGTCCTACGGCTCGCAGGAGCTGGACGCCTCGCTGCTGCTGATCCCGCAGATGGGCTTCCTGCCGCCGGACGACAAGCGGGTCATCGGCACGATCGAGGCGATCCAGCGCGAGCTGTCCACCGAGGACGGCTTCGTGCTCCGCTACCCGACCGCCGGCGACGAGGCGGGGGTCGACGGCCTGGAGGGCGACGAGGGCGCGTTCCTGGCCTGCTCGTTCTGGCTGGCCGACGACCTGGCGATGATCGGCCGCGTCGACGAGGCCCGCAAGCTCTTCGAGAAGCTCCTCTCGCTCCGCAACGACCTGGGCCTCCTCGCCGAGGAATGGGACGCGCGCCTCCAGCGCCAGGTCGGCAACTTCCCCCAGGCCTTCAGCCACGTCCCGCTGATCGACACGGCGCTGCGGCTGACGGCGAGCGGGGCGTACGGGGGCTGAGCCGGGGCTGAGGGGCGCGCCCGGGGGGCCGGACCTACGATGAAAGTGTCCTGTCCCCCCTCCGTCACGAAAGGGGGGCATCCCCATGGCTCCCCAGACCACGACCGTTCCGGACAGAGCGCTGGCCGGGCTCCGCGAGGATCTGGGCGGTGAGGTGTACCTGCCCGGCGATCCGGGGTACGACGAGGCCCGGACGATCCACAACGGCATGATCGACCGGCGGCCCGCGGTGATCGCCCAGTGCGCGAGCCAGGCGGACGTCTCCAACGCGATCCTCTTCGGGCGCCAGACGGGCCTGCCCATCGCGGTGCGCGGCGGCGGCCACAGCGTCGCCGGGACCTGCGTGATCGACGACGCCCTGGTCGTCGACCTGCGCCGGATGCACGGCGTGGTCGCCGACCCGGAGAACATGACCGTACGGGTCGAGGGCGGGGCGACGATGGGTCACCTGGACCACGCCTGCCAGCCGTTCCACGTGGCGGCGGTCGGCGGACGGGTGTCCACCACCGGCGTCGGCGGCTTCACGCTGGGCGGCGGATCGGGGTGGCTGGAGCGCAAGTTCGGTCTCGCCAGCGACAACCTGCTTGCCGCCGACCTGATCACGGCCGAGGGCAAGCACGTCCACACGGACGCGGAGGAGAACCCGGAGCTGTTCTGGGCGCTGCACGGCGGCGGCGGCAACTTCGGGGTGGCGACCTCGCTGACCCTGCGGCTGCACGAGCTGCCGCGGATGAGCATCGCGATGCTGTTCTTCCTGCCGGATAATGGGCCTGAGATCGTGCGCACCCTCCGGGACCTCGCCGCGGTCGCCCCGGACGAGGTGGGCGGCGGCGCCATCTACCTGCCGGCGCCGCCGGAGCCGTTCGTCCCCGAGGACCTGGTGGGCAAGCTGCTCTGCGGGACGCTGTTCACGTACGCCGGTCCGGTCGAGGAGCTGCGGGAGATGGCGGCGCCGCTGCTCGCGCTGAAGCCCGTGATCGAGATCGTCACGGACATCCCGTACGTGGAGCTGCAGTCCATGCTCGACGACCCGCCGGGGCTGCGGAACTACTGGTCGGCCGAGTATCTGACGGCCTTCCCGGACGAGGCCGTGGAGCTCTTCTGCGAGCGGGGCACGAGGATGCCGATGCCCGCCGCCATCCAGCAGGTGCTGTTCATGATGGGCGGGCAGGTGGCGGCCGGGCCGTCCCAGTACCCGCAGCCGTGGCGGACCGCGCCGTGGGCGGTGCACCCGTTCGCGACCTGGGAGGACCCGGCGCTCGACGAGCGGGCCCGGCAGTGGGTCCGGGACGTGCGGACCGATGTGAAGCCGTGGGCGCTCGAAGCGACGTATCTGAACTTCACCGGCGCCGAGGGCGACCAGCGGGTCGTCTCCTCCTTCGGCGAGGAGAACTACCGGCGGCTCGCCGCCGTGAAGGCCGCGTACGACCCCGACAACGTCTTCCGCTTCAACCACAACATCGTCCCGGCCGCCGCCTGACCGTCCGTCACCCGAGCGCGGCGATCACCTCCTTCGCGGCCCGCTCGCCCTCGGTCGCGCCGCCTTCCATGAAGCCCTGGAAGTCGTAGGAGCAGTGCTCGCCGCCGATGTGCACGTTGCCCTGGGCGACGCCCTCGTAGCCGGCGTAGCGGTGGAGGTAGCCCACCGGCCAGTACGAGTAGGCGCCGAGGGCGTAAGGGTTCTCGTGCCAGGCGGAGAGCTGGGCGCGACCGGTGTAGGCCTTGGAGGTGCCGGGGAAGAAGGCGTCGATGCCCTTCAGGTAACGGGCGACGAGGTCCCGGACGTACGGGTCGGACTCGGTGGAGAACGGCCCCGCCGGGTTCAGTGTCCTGGCCAGGGAGCCGCCGCCGTACTGGAGGAGGATGCCGCCGGTGCCGCCCTGGACCTTGGTGGTGTCCCAGGTCTGCTGGACCTCGCTGTCGGTGAAGCAGTCTCCGGCCGAGACCCCGGGCCAGGGGCCGGTGCCGCGCCAGGGGCGGGTGCCGAACTGCATGTTGAGCTTGGTGCAGTGGCCCATCCGCGCGTCCCGCAGCAGGTTGCTCATCAGCGGGTCGAAGCCGGCCCTGGTGAGGTCGAGCCGCTGCAGGACGGGCAGTGGCACGCACAGGACGGTGTGGTCGGCGGTGACCGTGCGGGTGGAGCCGGCCTCGGTGAAGGTGAGGGTCTGGGTGCCGTCGGCCTCGGCACGTACGGCGTCGAGCGACCAGCCCATGCGCAGGGTCCCGGGCGCCAGCGCGCCGGCGACGGCGTTCGGGAGCAGGTCGTTGCCGCCGACGACGTGGTAGCGCTCGTTGGACAGGCCCCAGATGTTGAAGTTGCCCGGATTGGTCTGGTAGCCCATGAGCAGCACCAGGGCCAGCGAGGACTGGTCGGTGGTGTCGGCGCCGTACTCGACGGTGTAGGCGACGTCGAACAGCTTGCCGAGCGGCGAGGAGTGCCCGCCGGGGACCCGGCTCTCGATCCACTCGTACAGCGACAGGTTGTCGAGGGCGGTGCCGGTGGGCGTGGTCCGGTTCCAGAACACCTCGCCGGCGTCGAGCAGGTCGCGGTGCAGGGCCTGGTAGACCGCGTTGAAGTCCTCGTCGGCCTGTTCGCGCGGGTAGTAGGCGCCGTCGAACCAGAGGACCTCCTCGGCGCCGTTGGGCCCGCCGCCGAGGAAGTCCTCGGTGGCGAGGCCGAAGCGGCGGCAGAGTTCGAGGATCTTCTTGTGGCTGGTGTCGATGAGCTCGCCGCCGATCTCGGAGGTCTGCCCGTACGCCCAGTGGGCGCGCTGGGTCCACATGCGGCCGCCGACCCGGGAGGGGTTCGCCTCGTAGAGGACGGGGCTGAGGCCGGCGTCCTGGAGGGTGAGGGCGGCGGTGAGGCCGGCGATGCCGGCTCCGACGACGGCGATCCGGGCGGGGGTGGCGGGGGTGGTGGAAGTGGCGGTCTTGGCGACCGCCGGGGCGGCCGCGGCCGTCCCGGCGGAGACGGCGATGCCGGCCGCGGCGGCGTACTTCAGGAGGGTGCGGCGGCCGAGGGGGTCGGCCCGCAGTCCGCGGAGTGCGTCCACGGGGACGGCCAGCCGTCGGGCGTCGGCGTGCTCGGCGGCGAGGCGCTTCAGGAGGTGCATCGGGTTGGTGCGTGCCATGGGGCGCTCCTGGAGGTGAGGACGGGTGTCAGGTCTGCGGTACGGGCGCGGGGGCCGGGTCGGTGGTGTCGTCGGTGGTGTCGTCGGTGCTGTCGTCGGCGCGCTCGGCGGCGTCCTCCAGGACGATCCGGCCGATGATCTCGTAGCGCTCGGGCCGCCGGGCCTTGAGGTAGAGGCCGAGGCCGAGGCCGCCGAAGAAGACGGCGCCGACGATCCAGGGGATGGCCTTGAAGAAGAGGGATCCGGCGGCGAGCCCGGCCGCGGTCTCCATGTTCATGATCAGCAGCACGACGACGGCGGTCATGCCGATCCCGCCGAGCAGCGGGGCGGTGAAGGTCCTGAACCAGTGCCGGTCCTCGGGGTGGTTCTTGCGGAAGTAGCCGATGACGGCGAAGGAGCAGAGGGTCTGGACGATGAGGATCGCCATCGTGCCGAGGATCGCGAGCAGGGTGTAGAGGTGGATGTACGGGTCCTGGCCGGTGAGCCAGAAGGCGCCGACGAGAACGACGGCGATGGCGCTCTGGGTGAAGGAGGCGAGGTGGGGCGAGCCGTGCCTCGCGTGGGTGCGGCCGAGCGCCGGGTGCAGGAAGCCCTCGCGGCCGATCGCGTAGAGATAGCGGGCGGCGCACTGGTGGAAGGCCATGCCGCAGGCGAAGGAGCCGGTGAGCAGCAGCCACTGGAAGGCGTCGACGGCCCAGGCGCCGATGAAGGACTGGGTGGGCGCGAAGAACAGGTCGAGGGGGCTGGCGGAGGAGGACAGCTTCACCGATCCGGCGAGCCCGTTGCCGGCGATCGTCATCCACGAGACGTAGATGTAGAAGAGGCCGACGCCGATGACGGAGATCAGGGTGGCGCGCGGGATGACCCGCTTGGGGTCGCGGGACTCCTCCCCGTACATCGCGGTCGACTCGAAGCCGACCCAGGACCAGAAGGCGAAGAAGAGGCCGAGGCCGGCGGAGGCACCGGTGAAGGCGTTCTTGGGGTTGACCGGCTCGACGGGGATGCCGTCGGGGCCGCCGCCGGCGATCAGCACGGCGGTGGCGACCGCGAACAGCACGGCGATCTCGGCCACCAGCATGACCCCTAGGGCCTTGGCGGTGAGGTTGATGTCGAAGTACGACAGGACGGCGGTGACCGCGAGCATGGCCGCCGCGTAGGCGATCCACGGCAGGTCCGCGCCCAGCTGGGCGGCCACGGTCGTCTTGGCGAAGTAGGCGAAGACGCCGACGATGGACGCCTCGAAGACGACGTAGGCGAGGACGGCGAGCATTCCGGAGGCCATGCCGGCGATCCGGCCGAGGCCGTGCGAGATGTAGCCGTAGAACGCGCCGGCGGCGGTGATGCGCTTGGCCATGGCGACGTAGCCGACCGAGAAGACGGTGAGGACGACGGTCGCGAAGAGATAGCCGGCGGGGGCTCCGGTGCCGTTGCCGAAGCCCACGGCGATGGGGAGGTTGCCGGTCATCGCGGTGATCGGGGCGGCCGTGGCGACCGCCATGAAGACGACTCCGACGAGGCCGACCGAGTTCGCCCTGAGACGGTGGACCTGCGGGACGGGATTCCCGGGGACGGGGCTTCCGGAGACGGGGCTTCCGGAGACGGGGCTTCCGGAGACGGGATTCCCCGGGACGGGTTTTCCTTGGACGGGGTTCTCTGTCATGGCGGGTGAGCATCCTCCCGAGTGACGTAGGACACAATCGGCATCCGGTCGCTGAAATCCCGTCAGAAGACGACGAGTTGTCGCCTCGTCGGACGAACTGTCCGAGCCGGTCACGCCGCGGTAATGTCGCCGCAACACGGAGGCGGGTAGCGTCCGGCCCCATGGAGAACCAGGGCGGGATCACCGTGCAGCGGGCACTCGAACTTCCGGGCCTGCGCAGCGGTCTTCCCGAGGTCGTCGCGGGCGCCGACCGGCTGCAGCGCACCGTGCGCTGGGTGCACGCCGGGGAGGTGCCGAACATCGCCTCGCTGCTCAAGGGAGGCGAGCTGCTGCTCACCACGGGCCTGGGCCTCGGCACCCGGCCCGCCGAGCAGCGCGCCTTCGTCCGCCGGCTCGCCGAGCGCGGCATCGCCGCCCTCGTGGTCGAGCTCGGCCCGCGCTTCGCCCGGCTCCCCGCCACGATCGTGGAGACGGCGCGGGCGGCCGGCCTGCCGCTGGTCCAGCTGCACCGCGAGGTCCCCTTCGTCGCGGTCACGGAGGAGATCCACACCGAGATCGTCAACGGGCACTACGCGCTGCTCCAGCAGGCCGAGGAGGTGCACCGGCAGTGCACCGCCGCCCTGCTCGGCGGGGGCGGGGTCCCGCAGGTGCTCCGCATCCTCGCCGATTTCGCGCTCAACCCGGTGTTCCTGGAGACCGCGGACGGCCAGCTCCTGTACGCGGCGGGCACCGAGTCCGAGCCGGCCGACCCGCTCCAGGTGTGGGACGGGCTGCGCGGCCAGCGGGCGGCGCGGGAGTCGGGGCCGCCGACGGGAGCGGTGCTCGTGGATGTACCGGGCGGCGGCCCGGGCAGCGCGTCGGTGCGAGCCCGCCTCGTCCTGCTGTCGGTCTCGGGCCCTCTCTCCCCGGTGCACCGGATGGCGGCGGAGCGGGCGGCGGGGCTGCTGGCCGTCGTCCTGATGCAGGCCCGGCAGGAGGAGGAGCTGGCCGCGCGCGGCCGCGGCGACTTCCTCACGGACCTCGCCGAGGGCCGGATCGCGGCGGAGGACGCGCCCGCGCAGGCCCGGGTCCTCGGCTTCAGACCGGGCGACGGCCCGCTGCTCCCGGTCGTGATGCGCCTCGCCTCGGAGCTCTCCCCGTCGGGCAACTGGGCGCTGCTCGCCCGCGCGGTCCTGGAGGAACTCTCGGCGGTCGGCGTGCCGGTGCTGCTGGGCGTCCGCCCGGTCGAGGGCCGGGTGCCGCTGCTGCTCGGCCTGCGCTCCGAGACGGAACGCACCGCCGTCGCCGACCGGGTCGCCGCCGCGCTGCGCGCCGGCGTGGAACGCGCCGGCCTGGAGCGCGCCGGCGCGCACCCGCCGGTCGTGGTGGTCGGCGTCGCGGGCGGCTGGGCCGCCGCCTCGGCGGGCCTGCGGCACGCGGCGGAAACGGCGACGGCCGCGCAGGGACTCTCGGACCTCCCCTGGTACGACGCCCGGCGTCTGGACACGGACCTGTTGCTGTGGCGCCTCCGCGACCACCCCGACCTGGCGGCCTTCGTGGACCGCGCGATCGGCCCCCTCCGCGACCACGACCGCACCTCGCGCCCGCCGCTCCTCCCGACCCTGGAGACCTACCTGGCCCACGCGGGCCGCAAAGCGGAAACCGCCCGCGAGCTCCACCTCAACCGCCAAACCCTCTACAACCGCCTGGCCCGCATCTCCGAACTCCTCGGCACCGACCTCGACGACCCCCAGACGGTCCTGGCCCTGAGCCTGGCGCTGAGGGCACGGCGCCACACGGGCTGAGGCGGGGGGGGCGGGGCTGCAACGCCGGCTTTCGTCCCCGCCGCCCGACTCGCGCCCAGCGGGCTCCGCGCGGACCTGGCGGCGCGAAGCCACCGCCCGCCGGAGGCGAGGGGGAGCGAAGCCGGCCCGCGCGGGCGACCACACCGGTTTCCGCCCCGTGGGGGGCCCACCGGACCACCGCCCGCCCGGGCCGGGGGCCAACGCCCCGGGTCACGCCAGAATCCCGGGCCGCGAAGCCGGCCCACGCGGCGACCGCGCCGGTTTCCGGCCCCGCCTCGGGTCCGCCCAAGCCCCCCACCGGGCCCCACGCGCCCAACCGGGCTCGGCGCAGGCCCCGGCCCACCAAGGGCCTGGGGGCCACCGCCACCGGTCTCGCCAGAATCCCGGCCCGCGCGGCGACCGCGCCAGCTTCCGGCCCCGCCTCGGGCCCGCCCAAGCCCCCACCCCACCGGGGCCGCACGCGCCCAACCGGGCTCGGCGCAGGCCCCGGCCCACCGAGGGCCCCGGGGGCCAACGCCCCGGGTCACGCCAGAGTCCCGGGCCGCGAAGCAGGCCCGCGCGGCGGCCGCGGCGGTTTCCACCCCTGGGCCCACCGGGCCTCCGCCCTCCCGGGCCGGGGGGCGGAGCCCCCGGGTCTCGTCAGAGTTTCGGGGAGGGGCGGGGTGGGGGATCAGCGTCCGGACAGTTCGTCGTACACGCTCAGGACGTGCACGATCGTCTCGTCCTCCGTCGGCCACGTGCCCGCCTGCACCCGGCCCGCCGCCGCCAGGTCCAGACGGCGGTCGGCGTCGTCCAGCAGGGCGCGGACCGCGCCCGCGAGGGCCTCCGGGTCGCCGTACGGGACGAGTTCCGCGGCGTCGCCGACGAGTTCGGGGACTCCGCCGACCGCCGTGGCGACCAGCGGCACGCCGAGCCGCAGGGCCTCCTGGGCCAGCAGCGAGCGGGCCTCCCAGCGCGAGGGGAGGACGGCGACGTCGGCCGCGGCGAGCAGTTCGGCGACGTCCTCGCGGCGCCCGATCAGCCGGACGCCGAGCTCCTCCGCCTCGATCCGCCGCTGGATCAGCGGCCGCTTCGACCCCTCGCCCGCGATGACGAGCAGCGGCTGCGGGTCGAGGTCCCGCCACGCCCGGGCCGCGTCGAGCAGCAGGCTGTAGCCGCGCCCCGGCTCCAGCGCGCCGACCGCCATCAGCAACGGGCGGTCCACGGCGCCGAGTTCGGCCCGGGCCTTGCCGTCGTGGAGGCAGACCGGGGCGTGCGCGGCGGGCACCGTTACCGGGGCGAGCCGCGCGTCGCGGGCGCCGCGCCGCCGGGCCCGGTCGACGAGTTCGGAGGAGGTGCCGAGGACGACGGCGGCCGCCCGCGCGGTCCGCCGCTCCAGGAGGCGTACGAGCCCGGCGCGCGCCCCCGCGGCATGGCTGCGGGTGTGCCAGGTCGTGACGAGCGGCGTGGGCGGCTCGGTCGCGGCGCCGGACAGCGCGAGCGAGGCCCGCACCGAGGCGTCGAGGCCGTGCGCGTGCACGATGTCGGCGCCGATGAAGGCGTTGCGGAGCGCCGCGACGCCCGCGGGGCCGCCCGATCGCGGGACCGTCACGAGACGCGCGCCGGCGCCCTGGAAGTCGTACACCTGGGCGAGTTCGGGCGTGGCGCAGACGGTCACCCGCACGCCCCTCGCCACGAGCCCCGAGGCAAGTGATCTGACGTGCGCGCCGCTGCCCGCGCTGCCGCCGCCCAGCACTTGGACCGTACGGAGCTGTGTCACGCGCCCAAGGATGCCAGTCCGTACGCACGTTCCGGCACCGAAGTCGCCGCGTTCCGGGTCGGCCCCCGCAACTCGCCGATCGGGATCACCCACACGGGTGAGCGCAGGGGCGCGCGCCCCCGCGCACGAACTCACTCACCCGCTCCCCGTACACCGCCGCCGCGACCAGTCCCGCAGCGTGTACGGCAAGCCCGAAGCGCCCGTTGGCGGCGGCGACGGCGGTGCCCAAGGAGGCCCCGAGCGCGTGCGCGCCCATGTCGCCGAGCATCGTGCGCTCGGCCAGGTCGTCGGCGAGCACGGCGGCCGCCGCCCCCATCGGCGCCGCGGCGAGCGCCCCTCGCAGCAGCCCCGGCGCACCGAGCCCGAGCACGAGCAGTCCGGCGCGCCCCGGCCGTACGTCCACCAGGTTGACGAGATGCGCCGTCCCGGCCACGACGACCCCGGCGAGGACCTTGTCCAACGGGCGTTCCTTGAGCAGCGCCCCGGCCACGAGCCCGGCGGCGCCGATCCCGAACAGTTTCACGGCCCCGCTGGTGACCTCGCCGTCCCGCAGCGCCGTCAGATGGGCCCGGAAGCCCCGCCGTTCGTCGCCGCGCAGGTCGTCGTAGCGCCCGCAGGCCGCCGCGACCGTGGTCGCGAGCGCGGCCGGTACCGCCGGGAGCGCGGCCGGTACCGCCGGGAGCGCGCCGAGCACGGCCCCGCCGGCGGCGGCCGCCCCGGCCTGGGTGTGGACGGTCCGCCCGGCGTGGTTGGTCCGCTCCCAGCTCGCCGGGTCGCCCGGCGGCCGGCGCCGCAGCCGCCCGTACGCCACCCGCGTCGCGCCGAAGGCGACGCCGAAGCGGACGGCCCGGTCGGCGACGCCGTGCCACCGTCCCATCAGGTGTCCGCCCGGGCCGTCGCGAGCAGTTCCTCGGCGTGCGCCCGCGCGGTCTCCGAGTCCTCCTGGCCGGCCAGCATCCGCGACAGCTCGCGCACCCGGTCCTCGCCCTCCAGGACCGTGACGCCGGAACGGGTCACCGAACCGTCGTTGGTCTTCTCCACGAGCAGCTGCCGGTCGGCGAAGGCCGCGACCTGCGGCAGATGCGTGACGACCACGACCTGCGCGGTCCTCGCGAGCTTGGCGAGCCGGCGGCCGATCTCCACCGCCGCCTTGCCGCCGACACCCGCGTCGACCTCGTCGAAGAGATACGTCGGCACCGGGTCCGTACCGGCGAAGACGACCTCGACGGCGAGCATCACCCGGGACAGCTCACCGCCGGACGCGCCCTTGGCGATCGGCCGCGGCGGCGCGCCCGGGTGCGGGGCGAGCAGCAGCTCGACCTCGTCGGCGCCGGACGGGGTGTAAGCGACCCGCCGGCCGCCGACCTCGACGCCGTCCGGGTCCTCCGTCTGCCGGATCGCGAACGACACGCGCGCGTGCGGCATGGCGAGCGAGGCCAGCTCGGCGGTGACGGCCCCGGCGAACCGGTCCGCCGCCTCCGTCCGCGCGTCCGTGAGCCGCTGCGCGAGCGCCGAGAGCTCGTCACGCAGCCGGTCCCGCTCGGCGGTCAGCTCGTCGATCCGCTCGTCGTCGCCGTCGAGCTCGGTGAGCCGGGTCGCGCTCTGCTCGGCCCACGCGAGCACGGCGGCGATGTCCTCGCCGTACTTCCGGGTGAGCTGCGTCAGGGCGGCACGGCGCTCCTCCACGGCCGCGAGCCGCAGCGGGTCGGCGTCCAGGTTGTCCGCGTACCCCGCCAGCTCCCCCGCCACGTCCGACAGGAGGATGGAGATCTCCCCCATCCGGTCGGCGAGCGCGGCGAGCGCCGGATCATGCGCCCGTACGGCCTCCAGGGCCCGGCCCGCACCCGCCACCAGCGTGGTCGCGTCCACGGCCTCCGGGTCCTCCGGCTGGCCCGCGAGCGCGGCGTGCGCGAGCGCGGCGGCGGAGGCCAGCGACTCGGCGTGGCCCAGCCGCTCCGCCTCGGCGGCCAGCTCCGTGTCCTCGCCGGCGCGCGGCTCCACGGCCTCGATCTCGCCGAGCCCGAAGCGCAGCAGATCCGCCTCCTGCGCCCGCTCCCGGGCCCGGGTGGTGATCTCCTCCAGCTCGGCGACGACGGCCCGCAGACGCCGGTACGCCTCGCCGTACGCGGCGAGCGGCCCGGCGACGGCCTCGCCCGCGTACCGGTCGAGCGCACCGCGCTGCCGGGCCGGCTTCAGCAGGCCCTGCTGGTCGGTCTGCCCGTGTACGGCGACGAGCTCGTCGGCGAGTTCGGCGAGCAGCCCGACGGGCACCGAACGCCCGCCGAGGTGCGCACGGGAGCGGCCCTCGGCCGACACGGTACGGCTGACCAGCAGCGCGCCCTCGTCGAGCTCGGCGCCCGCCTCCTCGGCCCGCGCGGCGACCGCCGCGCCCGGGGGCAGCGTGATCCGCCCCTCGACGACGGCGGAACCCGCCCCGATCCGCACCAGGGCCGGATCGGCCCGCCCGCCGAGCAGCAGCCCGAGGCTGGTGACGACCATGGTCTTGCCCGCACCGGTCTCACCGGTCACCGCCGTGAAACCGGGCGACAGCTCGACGACCGCGTCGTCGATGACCCCGAGCGACCGTATCCGCATCTCCTCCAACACGTGGAAGACCATACGAGGTCGGGGCACCCCTGTGCGACGGCCCCTGCCGTCCACGTGCGAACCCGCAGGTCGGCAGGACGCACCGGGAGGGCGTGTCACCCGCCGGGGTGGGCGGGGCTGAAGGACGCGGGGCAGGCCCGGGAACCGTCGCGGTCGACGGGCCGCCGGGGAGTCCGTGCCGGCACGGGAGTGCCCGGGCTGGGCCCCGTCGGCCCCTGGTCCAGAGCCTGGTCAGGCCCGGGCCCCGTCGCCGGTGACCGGCAGCCGGGCTCTGCGAACCGTGCGGGGCCTCGCCCCGGGCCCCGGGCGGTAGCCGGTCCAACGCGGACCCGGGCATCCGAAGAACCGAGGCCGTCGCCGACGAAGCCCCCTGGCGGCCGGCCGCCAGGCGCCGCAAGCCCGGCAGGACCTCGCCCCGGGCCCGGGCGGTAGCCGGCCCAACACGGACCCGGCGCCGGGCCGTCCCACGACGGACTGCGGAAGCCTCGCCCGCCGCGAGCCAGGGGCGGCGTCCGGAGAACCGAGGCCGTCGCCGACGAAGCCCCCGGCCGGCCGCCGGGGCGCATGCGCCCCGGCACCGCGCGCCCGGCGGGGCTTCCGGCCCCGCCCCGCGGTTAGTGTGGCGCCCCGCGCCAGCCCGAGACCGGGAGGGCGAACTTCGCCACCAGGCGGTCGGTGAAGGAGGCGTGGTGGAGGCGGGCCAGGCGGACCGGGACGGCGCCGCGGCGGATCTCGACGCGGGCGCCGGCCGGGAGCGAGACCGTGCGGCGCCCGTCGCACCACAGCACGCCGTCGGGGGTGTGCGGCTCGACCTCGACCGCGAGGACCGACTCGGGGGTGGTCACGAGCGGCTTCGCGAACAGCGCGTGCGCCCCGATCGGCACCATCAGCAGCGCCTCCACCTCGGGCCAGATGACCGGGCCGCCGGCGGAGAAGGCGTACGCGGTGGAGCCGGTCGGCGTCGCGCAGATCACCCCGTCGCAGCCGAAGCCCGTCACCGGCCGCCCGTCGATCGCGAGGACGACCTCCAGCATCCGCTCCGGGGACACCTTCTGCACGGCCGCCTCGTTGAGCGCCCAGTCGCGGTGCAGCACATCGCCGTTCTGGTACACGGTGACGTCGAGCGTCATGCGCTCCTCGACCTCGTACGCCCGCGTCACCACCCGGTCGACGACCTTGTCGAGGTCGTCGCGCTCGGCCTCGGCGAGGAAGCCGACGCGGCCGAGGTTGACGCCGAGCATCGGCACGCCGGACGCGCGGGAGAACTCGGAGCCGCGCAGCAGCGTGCCGTCGCCGCCGAGGACGACGAGGAGTTCGCAGCCGTCGAGCGCGTCGGCGCAGCCCTCCGGGACCCGTTCGACGGCGGGCGGCAGCGGCAGGTCGGCCGCCTCCGCCTCCAGGACGCGCACCCCGATGCCGCAGCGCAGCAGCCCGAGGACGACGAGTTCGGCGCTGCGCACGGCGGCCGGCCGGCCGGTGTGCGCGAGCAGGAAAACGGTGCGGCCGTTGCTGCTGTTGCTGTTGCTGTTGCCGCTGCTTTCGTCAGACGTGCTCGAACCAGTGCTCAACGAGGTCCTTCCGCCACGGCGCGGTCGACTTCCGCCGGATCAAGAGCGGGCGCCCCGGCCCGCAGCCACAGAAAGTACTCGACGTTGCCGGACGGGCCGGGCAGGGGGCTGGCCGTGACGCCCAGGACACCGAGCCCGAGCTCCGCCGCCCGCCGGGCCACGTTCTTCACCGCGTCGGCGCGGAGTTCGGGGCTCCGCACCACTCCGCCGGTGCCGAGCCGCTCCTTGCCGACCTCGAACTGCGGCTTGACCATGAGCACCAGGTCGGCATCGGGCGCGGTGCAGGCGACCAGGGCGGGCAGCACGAGCCCGAGCGGGATGAAGGACAGGTCGCCGACGACGAGGTCGGCGGGGATGCCGTCGATCGAGTCGAGCGTCATCTCGCGCACGTTGGTGCGGTCCTTGACGGTGACCCGCTCGTCGCTCTGCAGCGACCAGGCGAGCTGCCCGTAGCCGACGTCGACGGCGACGACATGGGCGGCGCCGGCGCGCAGCAGCACGTCGGTGAAGCCGCCGGTGGACGCGCCCGCGTCGAGCGCGCGCCGCCCCTCGACGACCAGCCCCCGCGGCACGAACGTGGCGAACGCGCCGGCCAGCTTGTGGCCGCCGCGCGACACGTAGTCGGGGTCGCTGTCGTCCTGCGCGACGACGATGGCCGCGGCGGTCTCGACCTGGGTGGCGGGCTTGGTGGCGACGGTCTTGCCGACCGTCACCCGGCCCGCGGCGATCAGCTGGCTGGCGTGCTCGCGCGAGCGTGCGAGCTTCCGCCGTACCAGCTCGGCGTCGAGACGGCGGCGTGCCGGTCCTGCCACGTTCGGTTCAGCTCCTGATGTCGTACGGACGGGGTGCGGGGCCCTGCGGTGCGTCGAGCGAGGTCAGCTCGGCGCGCAGCCCACGGTGTACATCCTCGTACACGTCGAGGTGTCCGTCCGCCGTGAGGTGGTCGGCGTCGCCGAGCCGGTCGAGCAGTACGTCGACGGCGGGGCGGCCGGTGGGGGTACGGACGACGCCGAGGGGGGCGGGCGCGGCGGCCTCGTACGGATCGGGGGCGGGGACGCCGGGGACGGAACCCGCAGGGGCGGCGGGCGCCGAGTCGGGAGCCTCCGGGGCAGGGACGGGCTCCCTGCCACCCGGAGCGGAGCCGGAGGTGCCGGGGGCCGGGCCCGCGACCGCGCCGGGGGCCTCGGGCCCGGGGCCGGGCTCCCTGCCGCCCGGAGCCGGGCCGGCAGCCACGCCGGGGGCCTCCGGGGCAGGGACGGGCTCCCTGCCACCCGGAGCCAGGCCGGCGGCCACGCCGAGGGTCTCGGGGGCGGAGGCCGGCGCCTCTGCGCCCGCGGCGACCGCAGGGGCGCCCGGGGCCGGGGCCGCTCCGGCGGCGTTCGGGTACACGTCGCTCATGCCCCGACGCTACCGCGAAGCGCTGGGGTACCGTCGACGCGATGGCCACGATCATGGAGTGCCGTGCCGCACTCGACAGACTCTCCGACAACCTCGCCCGCGCGGACGGCGAGGTGCGCGGCGCGGCGGCGCTCGACCGCACGCTCAGCTGCCACCTCACGGACCTGGACACGACGTTCACCGGCCGTCTGGCCGCCGGCCGGATCGAGGTCGAGGACACCCTCACCGGCCCGCCGCCGTGGAAGGCGCAGATCCGGCTGCGGATGACAGGCGACGACCTGGTGGCGATGGTGGACGGCGAGCTGAACTTCGCGAAGGCGTGGGCGTCGGGCCGGGTGGGCCTGGAGGCGGGCTTCCGTGACCTGCTGAAGCTGCGGACGCTGCTGTAGACCGTTCCCGGCCCGAAAGGGCGCGCCGTCCGGCGCGCCGGTCCGGCCGGCCCCCGTCACCCCCTCACGACGCCGGCACCGCGGCCGGCACCGCGGCCGGCTCCGGCTCCGGATCCTGCGCCCCCGTCCGCCGCCGTCCCGCCCGAGCCCGGCGGCCCGCCGGGACGACCAGCGGCGTCCCGGTCTCCGGGTCGTCGATGACCTGGCAGCGCAGGCCGAAGACCCGCTCGACCAGCTCGGCGGTGACGACCTCGTCCGGCGGGCCCTCCGCGACCACCTCGCCGTCGCGGCAGGCGATCAGGTGGGTGGCGTAGCGGGCCGCGTGGTTGAGGTCGTGGAGGACGGCGACGAGCGTGCGGCCCTGGGTCTCGTGGAGTTCGGCGCACAGGTCGAGGATGTCGATCTGGTGCTGGATGTCGAGGAAGGTGGTCGGCTCGTCGAGGAGCAGCAGCGGGGTCTGCTGGGCGAGCGCCATCGCGATCCAGACGCGCTGGCGCTGGCCGCCGGACAGCTCGTCGACGTACCGCTCGGCCAATTCCGCCACGCCCGTCGCGGCCATCGACTCCTGCACGATCCGCTCGTCCTCGGGCGACCACTGGCGCAGCAGGCCCTGGTGCGGGTAGCGGCCGCGGGCGACGAGGTCGGCCACGGTGATGCCGTCGGGCGCGAGGGAGGACTGCGGGAGCAGTCCGAGGGTCCGGGCGACCTTCTTGGCGGGCAGGGAGTGGATCGCCTGCCCGTCGAGCAGCACCCGCCCCTGCGTGGGCCTGAGCATCCGGGAGAGCGCGCGCAGCAGCGTGGACTTGCCGCAGGCGTTGGGGCCGACGATGACCGTGAAGGAGTGGTCGGGGATCGCGACGGACAGATCCCGGGCGATGACCCGCTGGTCGTAGGCGAGCGTGACCGCATCGGCGCTCAACCGCGAGGACGGCGACCACTGCGACCCGTTCGTGCCCATACCCATGCTCCTGCTTCCTTCTCCGGCCGTCGCCGTCGTGACCGTCATGGCCGTCGTGGTGGTCGTGGTGGTCGTCGTCGTGGTCACATCCGGCCCGCCTTCCGCTCGCTGACGAGCAGCCACAGCAGGTAGCACCCGCCGAGCACCCCCGTCACCACCCCCACCGGCAGCTGCCGCTCCCCGAACGCGTGGGTGGCGGCCCAGTCGGCCACAAGGAGCACCGCCGTACCCATCAGCGCCGACGCGGCCAGGTTCGGCCCCGGCGAGCGGGTCAGCCGGCGCGCCAGCTGCGGCGCGCTCAGCGAGACGAAGACGATCGGGCCGGCCGCGGCGGTGGCGACGGCCACGAGCAGCACCGCCGCGCCCATGAGCACGATCCGGGTCCGCTCGACCTTCACGCCGAGCGCGTACGCCGCGTCGTCGCCCATCTCGAGCATCCGCAGCGCCCGCCCGTGCCCGAGGACCAGCGGCAGCAGCACACAGCTGACGCCGAACAGCGGCCAGAACTGGTCCCAGTCGCGTCCGTCGAGCGACCCCGTCATCCAC
Organism: Streptomyces sp. NPDC048623; assembly: GCF_040650755.1. Lineage (NCBI taxonomy): Bacteria > Bacillati > Actinomycetota > Actinomycetes > Kitasatosporales > Streptomycetaceae > Streptomyces > Streptomyces sp. NPDC048623. The sequence continues at coordinate 4,436 of NZ_JBEZHV010000044.1, read as the reverse complement.
ACCACCGCCCGCGTCGCGTCGACCAGTTGGCCCTTGGTGAGCAGGTAGTGGACGGCGGCGGTGAGCATCGCGGCGGCGCCGACGCCGACGAGCACGAGGCGGTAGCCGTGCACCCCGCGTCTCCACGCGAGCAGGTAGATCACGACGGCCGTGACGAGTCCGCCGACGATCGCGCCGCCGGCGGCGGCCAGGGCACTGCCCTGGAAGAGGATGATGACGACGAGCGCGCCGACCGTGGAGCCCTGTCCGAAGCCGATGACGTCGGGGCTGCCGAGCGGGTTGCGGGAGATCGACTGGAAGACCGCGCCGCCGATGCCGAGCGCGGCGCCGACGAACACGCCGACGAGGACGCGCGGCAGCCGCAGGTCCATCACGGCGAACTCCTGCACGGGCGTGCCGTCGCCGAGCAGCGTGCGGACGACGTCGCCGGGCGCGATGGGGAAGTCGCCGCTGCCGATGAGGACGACCGCCGCGGCGAGTGCGACCACCAGCAGGCCGAGCGCGGAGAGCGCGGCCCGCGGCTCGTACCGTACGGAGAGACCGCCACCGGCCCGCAGCGTCCTGGTCCGCAGGGTCCTGGACCGCGGGGGCCTGGTCCGCGGGGGCCTGGTCCGCGGGGAAGTCGTGCTCACAGTTGGGCCATCCTCTTGCGGCGGACGAGACGGATGAAGACGGGCCCGCCGACGAGTGCCGTGACGATGCCGACCTGCAGTTCGGCGGGGCGCGCGACGACCCGCCCGACGATGTCGGAGCCGAGGAGGAGGACGGGCGCGAGGACCGCCGCGTACGGCAGGATCCAGCGCATGTCGGGGCCGGTGACCGACCGCACCATGTACGGGACCATCAGGCCGACGAACACGATCGGCCCGCAGGCGGCGGTCGCGGCCCCGCACAGCAGCGTGACGGCCACCATGGCGATGATCCGGGTCCGGTCGAGGTGCGCGCCGAGCGCCCTGGCGGTGTCGTCGCCCAGCTCCATGGCGTTGAGCGGGCGGGCGATGAGCAGGGCGAGGACGGCGCCGACGAGGATGAAGGGCGCGACCCGGCGGACGGTGTCCGCGTTGGCGTCGGCGAGCGAGCCGACGGTCCAGAAGCGCAGCCGGTCGAGCGCGGCGGAGTCGAGCAGCTGTACGGCGTTGACGTAGCCGTACAGGGCGGCGGTGGCCGCGGTCCCGGCGAGCGCGAGCCGGACGGGGGTGGCGCCGCGGCTGCCGCCGAGGACGTACACGAGGACGGAGACGACGGCCGCGCCGACGAAGGCGAACCACACATACGCGGCGGGGTCGGTGACGCCGAGGAAGGCGATCGCGGAGACGACCGCGGCGGCGGCGCCCGCGTTGACGCCGAGGAGTCCCGGCTCCGCGAGCGGGTTGCGGGTGAGGCCCTGCATGACGGCGCCGGAGAGGCCGAGGGCCAGGCCGACGAGGAGGCCGAGGAGGGTGCGGGGGACGCGCACGTCGTGGATGACGATGTCGTTGCGGATGCCGCTGTTCCGGAACAGGCCGTGCCACACGTCGCCGAGCGGCACCGGCCTGGCACCGATCATGATGCTCAGGACGCAGATCAGCAGCAGGATCCCGACGGCCGCGACCAGTCCGACGGCGCGCAGCGAAGTGCGGCGCGCCGGTGTCTGGGCAGGGCCGGTCGACTCCGCGCTCGCACGGGAGGGACTCTCGACCAACACGAGGTTAGGTTAGCCTACCCTGCCAAGACTGCTCGCTCCTCGGGGCGGGGCGCACGGCCCCGGGTACGGCCATGAGGACGGCGTACGGCCCGGGGATCACGCCCCCGACCCCGAACCCCGCGCCACGTCCTGGCGCCCCCTCACGCCCCGCCACCTCACCCGAGTCCGAGCCGCTCCAGCGCCTTCCCCGCGTCCAGCCCGCACGCCCCGGCACCCGCCTCCGTCCAGGCGGCCGCGCACAGCGCCCGTACCCCGTCCAGAGGATCGAGCCCGTCCGCCCCGGCCTCCGCCTCTCCGTCCAGGAGCAGCGCGCCCCCGCTCACCGAGGCCGTCCAGCCGCCGCACCGGAAACCGCCCGCGGCCCCGTCCGCGCCGACCGCGCCGTCCGCCCCGACCGCGCCGTCCGTCACCTCCGGCTGAGGCACCAGCAACCCCCGCAGATCCGCCGCCACATATGTCGGCCGGTGCTCCGGCACCGCCGCCAGCAGCCGCGCCACGTCCGTCACCCCGGTCAGGACGAGCAGCGAGTCCACGCCCCCGTTGAACGCGCCCTCGATGTCCGTGTCGAGCCGGTCCCCGACCACCAGCGGCCGCTCGGCCCCGGTCCGCAGCACCGTCTCCCGGTGCATCGGCGGCAACGGCTTGCCCGCGACCTTCGGCTCGGCACCCGTCGCGATCCGGACGACTTCCACGGCCGCCCCGTTGCCGGGCCCGATGCCCCGCACGCTCGGGATGGTCAGGTCCGTGTTCGACGCGTACCAGGGCAACCCCCGCCCCACCGCGTAACTCGCCTCCGCGAGCCGCCCCCACGGCAGATCGGGACCGCCGTACCCCTGCACCACCGCCACCGGATCGTCGTCGAGCGACTCCACCGGCACCAGGCCCCGCTCGCGCAGTGCCACCCGCAGCCCCTCGCCGCCGATCAGCAGGATCCGCGCACCCGGCGGCATCTCGTCGGCGACCAGGCGCGCCACCGCCTGCGCCGAGGTGATCACGTCCGCCGCCTCCGCCGGCACCCCGAGCTCGGTCAGGTGCGCCGCCACCACCTCCGGCGGCCGCAGCGCGTTGTTGGTGACGTACGCCAGATGCATCCCGCCCGCCCGGGCGGCCCCCAGCGCCTCGACGGCGTACGGGATCGCGCTGCCGCCCGCGTAGTACACGACACCGTCCAGGTCGAGCAGCGCCGTGTCGTACGCCTCGCTCAACGCCCGCGCGCTGCCGTCCGGCCGCACCCGGCCCTGCCGCCCCTGGCCGAATCCCGTCATCGCCATGCACTCCTCACGTCACCGGGCGGAATTCCGCCGCTCCCCCGATCATCACCCATGGTCCCCGACGCCTACGATGACGAGATGAACACCTCTGGTCACGCGGCCGACGACGTCCGCGCCCCCGGTCTCCGGCTGAGCCCCTTCCGGGGTCTCAGGTACGTCCCCGAGCGGGTCGGCAGCCTCGCCGCCGTGACCTCACCGCCGTACGACGTCGTCGTCCGGCCCGACGGACTGCACGAGCTCGAGTCCGCCGACCCCCACAACATCGTCCGGCTGATCCTCCCGCAGGCCCTCACCGCCGGCACCCAGCACCGCAAGGCGGCCGTCACCCTCGACCGCTGGCTCGCCGACGGCATCCTCGCGCCCGACCCCGACCCCGCCCTGTACGTGTACGAGCAGCGCGGCGACGGCATCCTGCAGCGCGGCCTCATCGGCGCCCTCGAACTCTCCGCCCCGGCCGAGGGCATCGTCCTCCCCCACGAGGACGTCATGCCGCACGTCGTCGAGGACCGTGCCGCGCTCATGCGCACCACCGCCGCCAACCTGGAGCCGCTGCTCCTCACCTACCGCGGGGACGGCGACGGCGCGGGCGCCGTCATCGACCGGGTCGTCGAGCGCGAACCGCTGCTCGCGACCACCACCGAGGACGGCTTCCAGCACCGCCTGTGGGCGGTCACCAATCCGGCCGACCTCACCGCCGTCGCCACCGAACTCGCCCGCCACCAGGCTCTCATCGCCGACGGCCACCACCGCTGGGCGACCTACCTCCGGCTGCGCGAGGAGCACACCGTGCCCGGCCCGTGGAGCCACGGCCTGGTGCTGCTCGTCGACACCCTGCGCTACCCGCTCCGGGTCCGCGCCATCCACCGGCTGCTCAACCGGCTGCCCGTCGCCGACGCGCTCGCCGCCCTCGGCGACGCCTTCCGTGTGACGCGCGTCGACGGCCCGCTGTCCGCCGCCCAGGAGGCCCTGGCCGCGGCGACCACCGAGGGCAACGCCTTCGTCCTCGCCGGCGACGGCGCCTTCCATCTCCTCGACCGCCCGGACCCGGAGCTGCTCGCCCGGACCATCCGCACCGACCGCCCCGAGGCCTGGCGCACGCTCGACGCGACCGTCCTGCACTCCGTGCTCCTCGACCATGTCTGGCGCATCCCGGACGCCCCCGAGGACATCGCCTACATCCACGACACCGAGGCAGCCGTCGCCCAGGCCGAACGCCGCGGCGGTACGGCGGTCCTGATGCACCCGGTCAAGGAGGAGGTCGTCCGCGACCTGGCCCGCCAGGGCGTCACCATGCCCCGCAAGTCGACCTCCTTCGGCCCGAAGCCGGCGACGGGCCTGGTGCTGCGGAGCCTGGCGCTCGACTGATCCGGTTCCGGACATGAAGAAGGGCGGCGCCCCGGCCGGGGCCGCCCTCAGCACGGGCCGGATCTACTCCGATGGCGACTACGCCGTCATCACGGCCGCCGAACTGGCCGAGCCCC
>NZ_JBEZHV010000043.1:0-37309 GCF_040650755.1 Streptomyces sp. NPDC048623 | reverse complement strand
CCGGAACCGCGGGAGAGACCGGCGAAGATCCGGTCTCCGGGGCGGGTCGCGCTCTTGGCGCGCCGGCTCCTCTGTATGTCTGGTGTGGTCGAAGCACCGCGAACGCGCCCGGGTGGCGGTCCTCGATCTGACCGAGCAGCGGCAGCGGGTCGTGCGGAGCGACCAGGACCATCGCGCGGCCGGAGGGCACGGCGGCGATCGCGCCGAACACCGTGGCGTGCCGCAGCGAGTGGGGGACCTCGCGCACGTCCAGCTCGGGCACATCCGTCTCGTCCGAGCCGCCGCAGCCGCAGGCGCCACCGCAGCCGCCGCCCGAGGTGGCCGCCTGGCCGGCGGCGCCGTGACCGTGCTCGTGGGTGTGACCGTGCTCGTGGCCGAGGAGGGCGTGCATGCCCGCGAGGAGTGCGGCCAGGGAGATGTCAGGGGAACCGGCGAGGAGCGGCAGGACCAGGGTGTTCTCCTTCTCCAGGTGCTCCTCGAACAGCACCTGGAGCGCCCGGCCGTCGGCCGCCGCCTGCACGGGTGAGACGGCGGTGCGCAGCGCCTCGACGAGCGCGGTGAGCCTGCGGTGCTCGGCGAGCATGGCGTCGATCAGGAGGCGGGCGGCGGGCAGGTCGTGGGCGACCGGGTAGAGGGTCTCCTCCTCGGCGGCCGCGTGCGGCAGCAGGTCCTGGTCGCAGAACTCGACCAGTCCGGCGCGCACCGCGCCGGCCGCCACCGGGTCGCGGTCGGCGGCCGCGACCAGCATCGCGACCCGTCCGGCCAGCTCGCCCGCAAGCTGCGTGTGATGCGCCTCGACGGCTTCGGCGGCCGCCGCGTCCTGGGGGTCCGATGCGATGGTCAGGGTGCTCATGAGAGGTCGTCCTTCCAGCAGCCGGCGGCCCGTTCCCGTTCGGCGCGGGCCGATGACTGCAATATAGTACGGACATGACCGTGGAAAATAACGGGCCGCTTCCCGGGAGCGGAACCAACCGCGTACCGCTGTCCCGGCAGCGCCGCGGCGTCCTGGAGCACCTGCGCGGCCAGGCCGCCCCCGTCACCGCGAGCGCACTCGCCCGGCTGTGCGCGCTGCACGTCAACACCGTGCGCGAGCACCTGGACGCCCTGGTGGACGACGGCCTCGCCGTACGCGAGCGGTCCAACCCCTCCGGACGCGGCCGGCCCGCCTTCCGCTACCGGGCCCGCCCGCCTCAGGAGTCGCCCGCACGCGAGTACGCCGGCCTGGCCGCCGTCCTCGCCGCGCAGATCGCCCGCTCCAGCGCCGACCCGCGCCGGGACGCCCTCGCCGCCGGCGAGCACTGGGGGCGCGTGCTCACCGCCGGGCGGACCCCCACGGCGGATCCCCGGGAGGCGCGGAGCCGGCTCCTGGAACTCCTTGAGGAGATCGGCTTCGCCCCGGAGGCGGACGCGGAGGTACGTCACGTCCGGTTGCCGCGCTGCCCGTTCGTGGAGGCGGCACGCGAACACCCCGGTGTCATCTGCGGTGTTCACGAGGGCCTGGCCCGCGCCGGACTCGCCGTGCTCGGCGGGGCGCCGCAGAGCGTGGAGCTGCTGCCGTTCGCCGAACCGGACGCGTGCCGGCTGCGCTTGGGGCTGGGCGAGCGGGCCGAGGGCGAGCGCGGGGGTGCCGAGGACTCGTACGGCGTCGGTGGCGGCGTCGGGCAGGGCGGCGGCGGCGGTGCCGGTGCCGGTGCCGGCCAGGGCGACGGTGCACAGTCGGCCACGGACCGCACCCCCGGGGCACACCGGTGACCCCGGCGCCCGGTCCCACCGGGCACGCCGGCCCCACCAGGCCCACCAGGCCCACCGGGCCCGCCCCCGCTCGCGGTGGCGGCGGCGGTCCGCGCCGTACGGTCGCGGCTCCCGGCAGCGCCGCCGCCCGGCGCGTGGGCGCTCGCCGCGCGCCCCTGATGCTCGCCGCCGGGCTCTGCCTGCTCGCCGGGCTCGACGCCGCCCTCGGCATGCTCGGCCTCCCGGCGCCGGTCAGCGCCGACCGGCTCCCGCAGGTGCACGGCATGCTGATGGTGCTCGGCTTCGCGGGCACGCTGGTCGCGCTGGAGCGCGCCGTCGCCCTGGGCCGCCCGTGGGCCTATCTGGCCCCCGGATGCCTCGGCGCCGGGGGCCTGTTGCTCCTGAGCCCGGTGGGCCTGGTCGTCCCCCGGCTGCTGCTCGTCGCCGGCTGCGCGGCGCTCGTCGCGCTGTACATACGCTTCTGGCGCCGACAGCCGAGTGCCGCGCTGCTCGCGCAGGCCGCGGGCGCCGTGTCGGCCCTGGGCGCGGCGCTGCTCTGGGCGGCCGGGGTCGACGTACCGCTCCTGCTGCCCTGGCTGGTGGCCTTCCTGGTGCTGACCATCGCCGGGGAACGGCTCGAACTCGCCCGGGTGGCGGTTCTGGCACCCTCGGCGGAACGCGGCTTCCTGGCGTGCGTCGGCGCCGTCACCGCGGGCGTGGTCGCCACTCTGCTGTGGCCCGCGACCGGCACCGCACTGCTCGGCGCCGCACTGCTCGCCCTGGTCGCCTGGCTCGTCCTGTACGACGTCGCCCGGCGGCTCCTGCGCTCCACCGGCCTGCCCCGCTTCACGGCGGCGTGCCTGCTCGCCGGGTACGCCTGGCTGGGTCTCGCCGGTGCCCTGTGGCTGCTCAACGGGCCGGTGACCGACGGGCCGCGCTACGACGCCGTGGTGCACGCCGTGTTCCTGGGCTTCGTGATGTCGATGATCATGGCGCACGCCCCGGTGATCCTGCCCGCCGTCCTGCGCCGCCCCGTGCCGTACCACCCGGGGCTGGCGGTGGCGGCCTGGCTGCTGCATCTGTCGCTCGCACTGCGCGTACTGGTCGGTGACCTGCGGGACGTCCGGGGCGCGTGGCAGCTCGGCGGGGTGCTCAACATCGGCGCCGTGCTGCTGTTCGCCGTCTCGGCGGCGGGCGCGTCGGCGATCGCGACGCGCCGTGCGTCACCGGCGGCATCGACGTCGGCACCGTCACCGGCGTCAACGCCGCCGACGACGGCGGCGACGGCCCCCGCCCCCGCGTCTTCCTCAGCCGATCCCTCCGACGCTCCCAGGACTCCCCGGTGACCACGAACCCGCACCTCTCCCCGGCGAGCGGACCCGGCCCGACGCCCCCGTCCCCGTCCCCCGCCCCCGGCCGCTCCCCGCGCACCCGCTGGCATCTCGGCGCCAACGCGATCGTGGCCTGCTGGCTGGCCCTCTTCGCCGCGGTCGGCAGCGCCCACCACTTCCTGCCGCACGCCTTCTGGCTGCTCGTCCATGTGCTGCTGCTCGGCGCGGTCACCAACGCGATCGTCATCTGGTCGGGCCACTTCGCCGCCTCGATCCTGCGGCTGCCCGAGGCGAACCGGGGCGCGCCCGCCGCGCTGCGCCTGGTCTGCCTGAACGCGGGCGCGGTCGGCGTGATCGGCGGCATGTACGTCGACCGGTGGTACGTCGTCCTGGCCGGCGGATCCCTGGTCGCGGGCGCGGTCACGGCGCACGCCATATGGCTCGTACGGCTGATGCGGCGGGCGCTGCCCGGACGGTTCTCGATGACCGTGCGCTACTACGTGGCCGCCTCCGCCCTGCTGCCCGTGGGCGCCGCGCTCGGCGTCGTCATGGCCCGCGGCAATCTCGCCGGTGATCTCTCGGACCGGCTGCGGGTCGCCCACGAGACGGTCAATCTGCTCGGCTGGGTCGGCCTCACCATCGCCGGTTCGCTCATCACGCTGTGGCCGACGATGCTGCGCACCCGGGTCGCGGACGGCGCGGAGCGGGCGGGCCGCCGCGCCCTCCCCCTCCTGCTCGCCGGAATCGGCGCCGCGGTCGCCGGCACTCTGCTCGGCCCGCCGCCCCTCGCCATCCCGGGCGTGGCCTGCTACACCGCCGGGCTTGTCGTCGCGGGCCGGCCGTGGCTGCGGGTGGCCCGTACGAAGGCGCCGCAGTCCTTCGCCGCGTGGTCGGTGGCCGCGGGCTGCGCGTGGCTCGCCGGATCACTGGCCTTCCTGGCCGGGATCCTCCTGACCACCACGTCATGGATCACGGTCGGGGAGCGCGTGGCGCTGCTCACCGCGCCGCTCGCCGCGGGCTGGATCGCCCAGGTGCTGCTCGGCTCGCTGAGCTTCCTCGTCCCGGTGGTCCTGGGCGGCGGCCCCACCGCCGTGCGGGCCGCCACCGCGAGCCTCGAACGGGCCTGGCCCGCGCGCCTCGCCATCACCAACGCCGCGCTGCTGCTGTGCGTGCTGCCGGTGCCGTCGATGGTGCGGGTGGCGTGCTCGGCGCTGCTGCTCGTGATGCTGCTGTTCTTCCTGGTGCTGCTCGTGCTGACAGGCGTACGGGGAGTGCGCGACCGGCGCGGGGCGGCGACGGCGCAGGCCGCCCCGGTCCCGGCTCCACCCGCGCCTTCGCTCGCGCCTTCGGTCACGCCTTCGCCCACGCTTTCGGCCACGCCTTCGGCGCGACCGCACCGGGTGCTCGGGGGCGTGGCCCTCGGGCTCGCGATCGTGATGCTGGCCGTCGCGGGCGGCGCGGCGGCGGACGTACGGTCGCTGCCGATCGTGGAGCAGGCCTCCGCGAGGGGGGCCGACGATGGCGGGGTGACGCCGACCGGCCGCACCACGGCGGTCACGGTGACGATCCGCAATATGCGCTTCTCGCCGTCCTCCGTCGACGTACCCGCCGGCGACCGCCTGGTGATCACCCTGCACAACACCGGCACCGACACCCACGACCTGGTCCTCGAGACCGGCGCCCGTACCGACCGGATCGGCCCCGGCCAGAAGGACACGCTGGACGCGGGTGTCGTCGGCCGGAACCTCGACGGCTGGTGCTCCATGGCCGGGCACCGGCAGATGGGCATGGTCTTCGCCGTACGCGTGACCGGGGCCGGTACGCACACCGGCACGGAAGCCGGTGCGCACACCGGTACGGGCTCCGCCGCCGACAGCAGCGCCTCGGCCCACGACCACGGCGGCACCAGTGCCGACACCGCCGCCGACGCCTTCGACCCGATGGCCGAGCCGCCCGCCGGCTTCACCGCCCGCGACGCCCGGCTCCCGGCCGCCCCGGGCGGACCCGGCCCCCAGGTGATCAGGAAGACGCTCACCGTGAAGGAGGTGGTGACCGAAGTCGCCCCGGGCGTACGGCAGAAGCTGTGGACCTTCGGCGGTACGGCTCCGGGGCCGGTGCTGCGCGGCCGCGTCGGCGACACCTTCGAGATCACGCTCGTCAACGACGGATCGATCGGCCACTCGATCGACTTCCACGCCGGAGCGCTCGCGCCGAACGGACCGAACGGGCTGAACGGGCCGATGCGCACGATCAAGGCCGGCGAGTCCCTGACGTACCGGTTCACCGCCACCCGCAGCGGCATCTGGATGTACCACTGCTCGACCATGCCGATGTCCCTGCACATCGCCAACGGCATGTTCGGCACGGTGATCGTCGACCCGCCCGGTCTGCCCGCGGTGGACCGCGAATACGTGCTCGTCCAGTCGGAGTTCTACCTCGGCGCGCAGGGCGGTACGGCCGACGCCGCCAAGGTGCGCGACCAGGACGACGACATGGTCGCCTTCAACGGCTATGCCAACCAGTACGATCACGACCCGCTGACCGCCAGGACCGGTGAGCGCGTTCGGATCTGGGTCCTGGCGGCCGGGCCGAACCGGTCGAGCTCCTTCCATGTCGTGGGCGGCCAGTTCGACACGGTGTTCCGCGAGGGCGCGTACGACCTGAGGCGGGGCGGGGCGGAGAGCGGGGGCGCCCAGGTGCTCGGCCTGGCCCCCGCCTCGGGCGGGTTCGTCGAACTCACCTTCCCGGAGGCCGGGGACTATCCGTTCGTCACGCACGTCATGAGCGACGCGGAACGCGGCGCGCACGGCTCCTTCAAGGTCCGGTGAGGCCGGGGCCCGGCCCGCCCTGACCAGCGCACGCGTTAAGGTGCCGCGTGCCCCCGCGTAACGTCTCCGCCGCCCCTCCCGCCGTACCTCCCGCCCTACCCCGCATCGCCCGCGGCGGTCTGCGGGACGCGGTCCTGCTCGCTCACGAGGAGGACGGGCGGCGGTGGCCGATGCTCGTGTGGGCCCCCGGGGCGGGGACGCGGATGGTGTCGAGCGCCGTGCTCGGCGGAGGAATCGGCGCGCGCGGGTGGGTGGTGAACGCGCAGGTGCCGCCGGGGTACGGGCGGCTCGATCCGGTCGCGCATCTGCGGGCGCTTGCCGCGGACGCCGGGCTCGACGGGCCGGGGGTCGGACTGATGACGGCGGCGCCGGTGGCCACGTACCGCTTCGCGGCGGACGGCGGCGCCGAGGCCGCGGTCACGGCCGGGATCGGGGTACGGGGCTGGGCGGCCGCCCCGGACGAGGGCGCCCTCGGCGCACCGCGCCGCCCCGGCACGATCAACATCGTCGTCTCGCTGCCGGTGCCGCTCACGGACGCCGCCCTCGTCAACGCCGTGGCCACCGCCACCGAGGCGAAGGTGCAGGCCCTGGTGGAGCTCGGTGCGGACGCCTCCGGCACGCCCACCGACGCGGTGTGCGTGGCCTGCCCCTCGCCCGGCGGGCCGACGGAGCCGGAGGCGTTCGCCGGCCCGCGCTCGCTGTGGGGCGCCCGGCTCGCCCGCGCGGTGCATCGCGCCACCCGGGAGGCTTGCGATCCGGTCCCGGTCCGCTCGTCCGGCTGACGCGGAGTCCCCGCGTCCGACAGCATGGGCGGCGCAGACAGCACAAGCGGAGAGGTGCGAGATGAGCGGTGTGGCACGCAGGACGGTCGTCGCGGCGGCGGGCGGGGCGGGACTGACGGCGGCCCTCGCCGCCTGCGGCGGCGGTGAGAGCGGCGGGAAGGACGGTGCGGGCGGCACGGAAGTCGTCGAGGAGAACGCGCCGCTCGCGAAGACCGGGGACATCCCCGTGGGCGGCGGAAAAGTGATCGCCGACAAGGGCGTGGTCATCACGCAGCCCAAGAAGGGCGAGTTCAAGGCCTACTCCTCGCGCTGCACCCACCAGGGCTGCGCCGTGGGCAGCGTCGCCGACGGGGTCATCGTCTGCCCCTGCCACCAGAGCCGTTTCGACGTGACGGACGGCAGCGTGAAGCAGGGCCCGGCGAGCCGGCCGCTGGAGCCGATGCCGATCGAGGTCACCGGGGAGGCGATCAGGCTCGGCTGACCCGCCCGGGTGCCCGCCGGGGCGCCTTCCAGCAGCCGAGGATGTCGTCGGTGGTGGCGATCGTGGCGACGAGCGCGAGGGTGTGGCGGATCATCGCGGGCGTGTAGTCCGCCGGCACCCCCGCGATGGCGTCGGCGGGCACGACCACCGTGTAGCCGAGGTTGACGGCGTCGAACACGGCGTTGGGAATGGCGACGTTGGCCGAGACTCCGGTGACGACCAGCGTGCGGCACCCCAGGTTGCGCAGCAGCGCGTCCACGTCGGTGCCGGCGATCGGCGAGAGCCCGTGCAGCCGGCGTACGACGATGTCCTGCTCGGCCACCTCGATCGGCTCGGCGATCCGTACGGCGGTACTACCGGTGTGCTGCTGCACGGGGAGCCGGGCCGCGGCCCGGAACAGGCGCGCGTTGTGACTGGCGCCCCGCCCGTCGGGGCGCCGTTCGGCGACGGCGTGCAGGACCTGTACGCCGGCCTCGTGGGCGGCGGCGACGAGTCGGGCGACGTTGTGCAGTGCCCCCGACGCGCGGGCGACGGCGGCGAGTTCGGGCAGCGCGCTGTCCCGGCCGACGACGCCCTGCTGGCACTCGACGGTGAGCAGCACGGCCCCGTCCGGGGAGAGTTGCTCACCGATCCGCTTTCCCCGCTCACCCATGACGCCCTCCTTCTTGCCCGCCGGCCACCCGATCCTCCATGATTTCTGACACTCCATCAGAAATCCAGAAGGGTGCGCCCGATGACTGTCGCACAGCGCCGCGGACGCCGGATCATGATGACCCCGGACGAGCTCGACACCTTCCTCTCCCAGCAGCGCACCTGCCGGGTCGCGACCGTATCGGCCGACGGGCGCCCGCATGTCAGCGCGCTCTGGTTCGCCTGGGACGGCACCTCTCTGTGGCTCTACTCCCTGACCCGCAGCCGCCGTTGGGCCGAGCTGCGGTCCCGGCCGCAGGTCGCGGTCGTGATCGACGACGGCGTGGAGTACGGGGAGCTGCGCGGCGTGGAGCTGTCGGGCACCGTGGAGTTCGTGGGCGAGGCCCCGCGCACGGGCGAGCCCTGCCCCGAACTCGAGGCGCCCGAAAGGCTCTTCGCCGCCAAGAACTTCGGCCTCGACGCGATGCCGCACGACGGGCGGCACGCCTGGATGCGCCTGACCCCGGAGGCCGTCGCCTCCTGGGACTTCCGCAAGATCTGAGCACCCCGCGCGCAGGAAGCCCGAGCACGAGCCCCGCGCGGGAGCCCCTGAGCACGAAGCACCCGGCACCCCTCAGCTCTCGTGCGCCGCGCCCGCCTCCCGCAGCGCCTCGACGACCGCCCGGATCGAGGGCCGGCGCCCGGCGTCGGCGCGCCAGGTCGCGTAGATATGGCGGCGCACCGGCTCCCGTACCGGCGCGAAGGCCACCCCGTCCATGGTCGCGGGGCGGCCGAGCCGGGGCGCGATGCACACGCCGAGCCCGGCGGCGACCAGGGCGAGCTGGGTGTGGTGGTCGCCGGCGACATGGGCGATACGCGGCTCGATGCCCTTGTCACGCAGGGTGAACATCAGCCAGTCGTGGCAGAACTCGCCCGCCGGCCAGGAGACCCACTCCTCGTCGGCGAAGTCGTCGAGCTCCACGGTGGCGCGTCCGGCCAGCGGATGGTCCGCGGGCAGCGCGACATCGGCGGAGTCGTCGAGCAGATGGGCCCGTTCGAGCCCGGCGGGGACGGGCGCCCGCTTGTTGTTCCAGTCGAGGACCACGGCCAGGTCGCTGTCTCCGCGCAGCACGTCGCGCACCCCGAAGTCCGGCTCCAGCTCCGCCGTGTGCACGCGCAGTTCGGGGTGGTTGGCGCGCAGCGACCGGATCGCGGCGGGAAAGAGGCCGCGCATCGCGGTGGGGAAGGCGGCGATCCGCACCTCACCGACCACCTGGCCGCGCTGCGCCTCGATGTCCGCCTGGGCGAGCTGCACCTGGGAGAGGATCCGGGTGGCATGCTCGGCGAGCAGCAGCCCGGCGTCGGTGAGCCGGACGCCCCGGCCGCTCTTGGCGAGCAGCTGCTGCCCGACCTCGCGCTCCAGTTTGGCCAGCTGCTGCGAGACGGCCGAGGTCGTGACGTGCAGTCCTTCGGCGGCGCCGCTCACCGAGCCGTGCCGCGCGACGGCGTCCAGGGTCCGCAGGCGCTCCAGGTTCAACATGTAAGCGATTCTAAGAGGTCGCCTCAAATAATTCTCGCTTGTACTACGAGGTCGGCTCGGTCACCCTGAGTTCCATGAGCAGCTCCGCCGCCCCTTCCGCCCCCTCGGCCCCTTCCGCACCCCGTCGCCCGCGTGCCGTCGACTGGCGCGTCCGCTTCGGCGTCCTGGCCCTGATCTGGGGCTTCAGCTTCCTCTTCATCAAGGTCGGCACCGACGGCTTCGCGCCGTTCCAGGTGACCTTCGGCCGGCTGCTCTTCGGTACGGCGGTGCTCGCCGCCGCGATGATCGTGAAGCGCGACCGGCTCCCGCGCGGAGCACGCACCTGGGGTCATCTGACGGTGGCGGCCTTTCTGCTCAACGCACTCCCGTTCTCGCTCTTCTCCTACGCGGAGCTGACGATCCCGTCGACCCTCGCGGGCATCTGCAACGCGACGACCCCGCTGTGGGGCATGCTCCTGTCGCTCGTGGCGCTCTCCGAGGACCGGCCGACCCGGGTGCGTGCGGCGGGCCTGGGCATCGGCTTCATCGGGGTGCTCACGGTGCTCGGCGCCTGGCAGGGCTTCTCGGGCCTGGACGTGACGGGCACGGCGCTCGCGCTGCTCGCCTCCTTCAGCTACGCGGTCGGCTGGATCTACGTCCGCCGCACCCTGACCGGCACCGGCGCCTCGAACCTCTCCCTCGCCGGCTCCCAGGTGGGTCTGGCGACCCTCCAACTCGCCCTGGTCACCCCGCTGTTCACCACCCTGCCGTCGTCCGTCGAGATCCTTCCGCTGCTCTCGGTGATCGCCCTGGGCGCGCTCGGCACGGGCTGCGCGATGCTGCTGCAGTACGGGGTGGTGGCGGAGGTCGGCCCGACGACGGCGTCCATGGTCACCTACTTCATCCCGGTCATCGCGACCGCCGCCGGCGTCGCCCTGCTCGGCGAGCAGCTCAGCTGGAACACCCCGGTCGGCGCGATCATCGTCCTCGCGGGTGCCGCCCTCACCCAGACCCGCGGCCCGCGCCGCAACGCCCCGGCCACGACCGTGGCCGCCGCCGCGGCCCCCGCCACGAAGGAAGCACCCCGCCACGAGGCCGAGGCCGAGGCCGCCCCGACCAGCCACTGACGCGGGCCCTCACCCGTAACTGCGCGCCGGCGCCGGCCCCGCCGCGTACGCCACCGCGTCGGCGAGCGGTTCGAGATCCGCCGGGCTCAGCCCGGAGACGGTCAGCCGGACCGCGGGACCGGCCTCCATGCGGAAGCGGGCGCCGGGGGCGACCGCCCAGCCCGCGCCGAGCAGCCGGGCCACGGCCCCGGTCTCGTCGGCGACCGGGACCCAGACGTTCATGCCGCTGCACCCGTGCGCCTCGACCCCGCGCCGGGCGAGCGCCCGCACCAGGCCGTCGCGCCGCTCCCCGTACGAGGCGGCCACCGCCGCCGGGTCGATCGCGCCCGAGGTCCACAGGTGCACCACGGCCCGCTGGAGCAGCCCGCTGACCCAGCCGGGGCCGAGCCGCTGCCGGCCGAGCACCCGGTCGACCGTCTCGGCGTCGCCGGTGAAGGCGGCGATCCGCAGGTCAGGGCCCCAGGCCTTGGCCACCGAGCGCACGAACACCCACTTCCCCTCCCCCGTAGCGAGCGGGTGCGGCGGCTGCGCGACGATCCCGTGCCCGTGGTCGTCCTCGACGAGCAGCACGTCCGGGTGCGCGGCGAGGACCGCGCGCAGCTCCGCGGCCCGCTCGGCGGTGACGCAGGCGCCGGTCGGGTTCTGGGCGCGGTCGGTGACGATCACCGCCCGCGCGCCCGCGCGCAGGGCGCGGGCCACCGCCTCGGGCAGCGGTCCCTCGTCGTCGACGGCGACCGGCACCGGCCGCAGGCCGAGGGCGGGCACGAGGTCGAGCAGGCTTCCCCAGCCGGGGTCCTCGACGGCGACGGCGTCACCCGGCCGCAGATGGACGGCGAGCACCCGCTCGACCGCGTCGAGCGAGCCGGACGCGACGCCGACCGGCCCGGCCGGCACCCCGGCCGCGTCGAAGGCGGCCCGCGCGAGCCGCGCGAACTCCTCGTCGACCGGCGCCTCCCCGTACAGCCGGGGCCGCTCGGCGTACTCGCGCGCGACGTCGGCGAGCACGTCGCCGAGCGGCGGAAGCAGGGCGGGGTCCGGGCTGCCGTTGCTCACGTCCCGTACGCCCGCGGGGGCGTCGACCCGGATCGAGCCGCGCGCCGTCGTCGCGGGCGCGGCGCGCACCCGGCTGCCGCGCCGCCCGTCGGTCTCGATCACCCCGCGCTCGCGCAGGGTGCGGTAGGCGGCGGCCACGGTGTTCGGGTTCACCCCGAGGGTCGTGGCCAACTCCCGCATGGGCGGCAGAAGTCGCCCGGGCGGGAGCTGCCCTGAGCCGACTCCGCGCTCGACGCTGGCGGCGATCTCCGATGCGCGACGACCTTCGATCCGATACTCTCCTAGCACAAAGCAGATTATGCACTAGTGCAATGGAGTCCGCAATGCCGGAGACGGAAGCGACCACGGCCGCCACGGCCCCCGCGCCCCACGAACCCAGCCCGTCCTACGAGCCCACCGAGCGCACCGTCCCCACCCGCTCCGCGAAGCGCGCCTCGTACGACCGCGCGCTCGTGCACGCGATCCTCGACGAGACCTACCTCTGCCACCTCGGATTCGTCCGCGACGGCGCGCCGGTCGTGCTCCCCACCCTCTACGGGCGGATAGGCGAGCGGCTGTACGTGCACGGGTCGACCGGCTCCCGGCCGCTGCGGACGGCCGGCCGGGGCGAGGACGCGCCGGGCCTGCCGGTCTGTCTGACCGTGACGCATGTCGACGGGCTCGTGCTCGCCAAGTCCGCGTTCCACCACTCGATCAACTACCGCTCGGTCGTGGTGCACGGCGTCGCCCACCAGGTCACCGACCCGGAGGAGCTGCGCACGGCCCTGGACGCGCTCGTCGACCAGGTGGTCCCGGGCCGCGCCGCGGACTCCCGCCCGGCCGACGCCAAGGAGCTCGCCGCGACCGCCGTGCTGCGCCTCGACCTCCGCGAGGTCTCCGCCAAGGTCCGTACCGGCGGCCCCAACGACGACCCCGAGGACGCCGCGCTCCCCCACTGGGCCGGCGTGGTCCCCGTACAGCGCGGCTACGGAACTCCGGTCCCGGCCGCCGAACAGCCCGCGTCGCTGCCGCTGCCCGCCTACCTCACCGCCCTCTAGGAGGACCGCCGTGCTCATCCATCCCTGGGACGCGGCGCTCGACGAGAGCGAGTGGCGCACCTGGCTGACCGGCCACGACTTCGGCCAGCTCGCGGTGAACGGCGCGCCCGGCGAGCCGCCGTGGGTGCAGCCGCTGCACTTCCGTTACGAGCCGGAGCCCGGTCCGTACGGGCAGGCCATCACCCACCTCGCCCGGCCCAACCCGCTCTGGCACGACCTGGAACGCTCCCCCACCGTGCTGCTCAGCGTCGTCGACGACTACGTGTACGTCCCCGGCCACTGGTCCGCCCCGGACGGCGCGCCGTCCGCACACGGCACACCCACCTCCTTCTACGCGGCCGTCCAACTGCGGTGCACCGCCCATGTCGTGGACGACCCGGCCGAGAAGGCGGAGCTGCTCAACCGCCAGGTCGCCCACTTCCAGCCGGAGGGCGGCACGGCCGAAGCCGCGCCGGGCGAGGCCCCGTTCGGCCGGATGCTGCCCGGCATCCGCGTCCTGCGTCTCGAAGTGACCGACGTACGCGCCAAGTTCAAGTACGGCGGCAACAAGCCGGCGGAGATCCGCGACCGCGTCACCGACCGCCTGGCCGAACGCCGCGGCCCCGGCGACGCGGCGGCCCTCTCCCACAAGGCCCGCCGCACCCCCGGGACCGCCGCCCGGCCGTGACCGGGGGGGGACGGGCGCTGACGCGGGAGGTCAGAAGCCGATGGCCTCGCGCAGCAGCAGGACGGTGGCCCGTCCGGGGGACGGCTCGGCGTTGAGGACGAGCAGCCGGTTGACCGCGCTCGGCTGCCCAGCGAGCCGGTCTCGGTGACGGCCGCGACGCCACTCGTGAGCGAGCTATGACGTGCTCGCCACCGCCGTCCGGGCCTCGGCGAGCGCGAGGCCGGTCACGGCGAGCAGCAGGAGCAGCGTGCCGCCGACCGTGGCGGCGGTGAGGCGCTCGCCGAGCAGGGTGACCGCGATCAGGGCCGCGCTGACCGGCTCCAGGAGCATGATCACGGAGACGGTGGCGGCGCGGACGACGGCCGCCCCGGCGAAGTAGAGCGCGTACGCGAGGGCGGTCGGCACGGCGGCCACGTAGAGCAGCAGGGCGAGCATCCGCAGCGGCGCGTCGGTGTGCGGAAGCAGTCCCTCCGCCCAGGCCATGGGAAGGAGCCCGGCCATGCCGACGGCGAAGGCCCAGGTCGTGGTCGACAGGGCGTCGCCGCTGCCGCCGGTGCGGCCGAGCCAGCGGGTGAGCAGGGTGATCGCCGCGTACCCGGCGGCGGACAGGACGGCGAGGGCGACACCGAGCGGCCGGACCTCCGCGCCGCCGCTGCCGAGGACGAGGACGCCGAGTCCGGCGAGCGCCCCGCCGACCGCGGCGGCCCCGCCGGCCCCGATCCGCTCGCCCATCAGGACGCGTGCGCCGACGGCGATGAGCACGGGCCCGGCGCCGAGGGTGACGACCGTGCCGACGGCGAGCCCGGTGGCCTGCACGGCGGCGAAGTAGGCGCTCTGGAAGACGGTCAGGCCGATTCCGGTGCCGAGGATGCGGACGAGTCGGCGGCGGCGCGGTTCGGGCGCGGCCGGGGCCTTCGGCCCGCGCCGGAGCGCGCGGGTGCCGAGCAGCAGGACGAGCCCGCCGGCGCAGCGCCAGAAGGAGAGGGCGAGGGGGCCCATGTCGCTGGCCCGGAAGACCAGCGAGGCGGCGGCCCCGGCGGTGCCCCAGGCGATTCCGGCGACGATCAGATAGGTGAGGCTCCGCCCGGTGGACAGGGCGGAGGCAGACAGGTTCGACACGTGCGTTCTCCGTGTGAAGACAGGAAGGGAGGTGGTCGCTCGGCTCCGCGGGCGGGCAGCGACGAACCACCCGGGGGCTTGGTCAGCCGGCCCGGGCCCGGTCTTCGTCAGCGGAAGGTGCCGCCCGCGCTAGGCCGCGGGAGGCGGGAGAACGGTCAGACGCATGACCGGCACCTTACGGGGCGGTCCGCCCGGCCGCGACCTCGGCCCCCTCCGCCACCACCGCGCCCGACCCCGCCACCGGCCCGTCGGGGGCCGTCTTCGGCGTGGAGGACTGGGCGATGAAGGCGCCGGCGAGGACGACCGCGCCGCCGATGATCTGCGGGGCCGCCAGGTGCTCGCCGAGCAGCACCCAGGCGAGGACGGTCGCGATGACCGCCTCCAGGCAGGCCACCACGCCGGCCACCTGCGGGGAGAGCCTGCGTACGGAGATGACGCCGGTGACGTACGCGAACACCGTGGCGACGAGGACGATCCAGCCGAGCAGCAGCCACGCGGGCGCGGCCGTGCCGTCGAGGTCGGCGGTGCCGCCGAGGACCGTCCAGTCCATGCCCCAGGGGCGGGCGACGACGGTGAGCACGAGCGCGCCGCCCAGGAGTCCGTACGCGATGACGCCGAGCGGGTCGGCGGGTTCGGCCTCGTCGCTGCCCTGGTCGGACAGGACGAAGTAGCCGACCTGGCAGCAGGCGGCGGCGAGCGCGAGGAGCAGTCCGAGCAGGTCGAAGCTCAGCCCGGACCAGACCTGGACGACACAGGCGAGGCCGCCGGCGGCGAGGACGACGCCGAGCGCGGCGGCACGGGCGACCGGCCGCCGCTGGACGAAGCGGACCCAGCCGAGGACGAGCGCGGGGGCGAGGTACTCGATGAGCAGGGCCACGCCGACCGGGATGCGGGAGATCGCGGCGAAGTAGCAGGCCTGGACGCCGGCGACGGCGAGCAGGCCGAAGCCGGCGAGCAGCGCGGGCTTGCGGCGCACCAGGTCGCGGTGGCGCCAGGCCACCGGCAGCATGACGAGGGCGGCGCCGGCCACCCGGAGCCACACCACATGGAGCGGGTCGAGTCCCGCCTCGATGAGCGGCTTGGCCGCCACTCCCGAACCGCCGAATGCGAAGGCCGAGGCCAGGGCGAGTCCCAGGCCGGCGCTTCTCCCCTGAGACGCGTGCATCGGGCCATGATGACAGGACCCGGTCAGGTGCGTAACCCCCGTTACACCTGTTGAGACGCCTCCTCGATCCGGGCGGTCAGGGCGTACGGGTCGACCCCGGCCCGGCGCAGTACCTCGGCGGCCCGGCCGGCCGGATCGGCGGCGAGCGCGGCGAGCAGATCGAGGCCGCGCACCCGGTCGCCGCCGCAGCGGTCACCGCGGTGGGCGGCGCGTTCGAAGGCGCCCGCGAGGGCGACGGCTGCGGCAGGCGACCATCCGGACGCGCCGGGGTCGGCGCCGCGCAGGACGGGGAGGGCCGCGCCGGTGTCCTCGACGGAGCGCTGCCAGCGCAGCCCGTAACCGATGGAGCGCTGGACGAGATAGCCGAGGACCCGGGCCAGGCGCTCGCCGTCGCCGAGGGCGGCGGCCGCCTCGGGGTCGGCCTCGATGAGGGAGTGCAGCAGATGGGCGGTGTCGATCTGGCGGTCGCCGTCGCGCAGGGCCCGGCGCCGGGCTCCCCTGAGGGCCGTCAGGAGCTCCACGGTCAGCCGGTCGGCGAGTTCGGGGCGGCGCGCGGCGGGCAGCAGGCGGGACTGCCGGGACAGGGGCGCCCGGTCGGACTCGTATCCGGGCGCGCGGTCGAGGGCGAGGTCGAGGTCGCACCCGGGCGCGCGGTCGAGCGCGAGGTCAAGGTCGCACCCGGCCGTGCGGTCGGGCCCGCGGTCGGGCGAGGGGGACGGAGGGACGGGAGCTTGCACCGTTCCACCTCATCAGGCACACGGCGCCCGGACATCCCCGGCGAGGAGCATGTGCGCATCCCACCCCGGTTGGGCGCGGGCACGCGCCTCCTCATCCTTGCGGATGAGATCGCGCGCGTTCCCGCCCAGGGGCGCGCGCCGCCTTGCCCCGCGCCCCGATCGCAACCACGGGGCCGTCCCTTATCGTCCTTTCAGGCATGTTCTGGATGGTGGCCCTGCTCGCGCAAGACGGGCGGCAGTACGTCTACCGCGTGTACGCGCCGCGGGAGGCGCTGCCGGCCGATCTGTTCTGGGCCGCGTTCCACTGCCATGACGAGGGCGGCGGTCCGCGCGCCTCCGACTGGTTCGACGCGGCGCAGATCTGGTGGTTCGACGGCGTCGACGGCGAGCCCGCAGAACTGACGGTTCATCAGTATTGAATGTTCACGCCCCTGCCGCTACGTTCCGCGACACCGAAAGCCCGACTGGTACGCGTGAAGGGGTGGTCCCATGGCCGAGGTCAGCGCGGAGGCACGCATCGAGGCACCGGCGGAGAGGGTGTGGGCGCGGCTCACCGACTTCGGCTCGTACGGGGAGTGGAACGCCACCCACACGAACTTCCCGAACGGCGGCCCGGCCGCCCTGGAGGCGGGTGCGACCTTCGCGGAGAACATGAAGCTGATGGGCTTCCCCGCCGAGGTGACCTGGACGGTGGAGGAACTGGAGACGGCCCGGGTGTTCGCGATACGGGGCAAGGGCCCGATGGGCGTCGTCGTCGGCACGCGCTACTCCCTCACCTCCGACGGCGCGGCCACCACGGTACGGATCGACGGGGAGTTCACGGGTGCGGCCGTCTCCCTGATGGCGGGCAAGCTGAAGGACTCGGCGACCGCCGCGCTCACCGAGTCGCTGCGCAAGCTGGCCGGCCTGGTCGGCTGACCGGCACGTTCCGTACACGAAGGGCCCCGCGGCATGCACATGCCGCGGGGCCCTTCGTATCGTCCGAACGCTCAGTGCTCGTCGGCCAGGATCAGGTACAGCTTCTTGCGGGCCTCGTTGATGACCTCCACGGCCTTCTGCCGCTGCTGGGCGTCGCCGGTCTTCCAGACCTGCCCGAAGGCCTCCATCAGACCGAAGCCGGCCTGCCGGATCTCGTTCACGGCCTCCCAGTCGACACCGCGCCCGGCCTCCTCCCAGGGGGCGTCCGGCCCGGCCTCGGCCTCCGTGCGGCCGGTGTCGGTGAGCGTGAACAGCTTCTTGCCGCCCTCGCTCTCGCTGGCGATCAGGCCCTCGTCCTCCAGCATCTGGAGGGTCGGGTAGACCGAGCCCGGGCTGGGCTTCCAGGCCCCGCCGCTGCGCTCGACGATCTCCTGGATCATCTCGTAGCCGTGCATCGGGCGGTCCTTGAGGAGGGCCAGGATCGAGGCGCGCACATCGCCGCGCCGCGCCCGGCCGCGCCCCGGGCCGCGACCCCGGCCGCCCCAGGGGCCTCCGCCCCACGGTCCGCCGCCCCAGCCCGGTCCACCCGGACCGAACTGGCCGAAGGCGGCGCGCCGTCCCTCGAAGTCACCACGAGGTCCGGGTCCGCAGGGCCCGCGTCCGGCCCCGGAGCCGCCTCCGCGCCCGTGTCCGAATTCATGTCCGTAGCTACGCATCGCAACGCTCCTTCCATCGGGATTCATCGTTGAACTGTCGCGATGCCTCAACGATATATCGGAACTGTTCGCCGAGCAAGCACCGAACGCACTACCGATAGGACCAGTGGTCCCGGATTGGCCTTGGCCTGCGGTTTCGGGCGTCCGGTACGTTCCGGGGCATGCGGATTCGTATCGTCGACGCCTTCACCGACCGGCCCTTCTCCGGGAACCCGGCCGGTGTCCTGCTTCTGGACTCCTTCCCCGAGGACGCCTGGCTCCAGAAGGTGGCCGCCGAGGTCAACCTCTCGGAGACCGCCTTCGCCCACCCGCTGCCGCCGGGCGGCGACGCGGACTGGGCGCTGCGCTGGTTCACCCCCACCACCGAGGTCGACATGTGCGGCCACGCCACCCTCGCCACCGCGCACGTCCTGCACACCACGGGCGCCGCCACCGGCACCGTCCGCTTCGCCACGCGCTGCGGCGTGCTGCTCGCCACCGCCGAGCCGGACGGCACGATCACCCTGGACTTCCCGACCTCTTCGCTGACCCGGGTCGACGTGCCCGAGGGCCTGGCGAAGGCGCTGGGCGCGGAGCCGGTCGCCGTCCACGACACCGCCGCGCACATCGGCGACCTCCTCGTGGAGCTGGCCGACGAGGCGACCGTGCGCGGTCTCGCGCCGGACTTCGCGCTGCTCGGCACCCTGTCCGAGCGCGGGATCATCGCGACCGCCGTCGCGGAGGACCCGGAGGGCCCGCACCACTTCGTCTCGCGCGGCTTCTTCCCGGCCGTCGGCATCGACGAGGACCCGGTCACCGGCAGCGCCCACACCGCGCTCGCCCCGTACTGGTCGGCCCGTTTCGGGCGCGAGGAGCTGATCGGCTTCCAGGGCGGCGCGCGCACGGGCATCGTGCGCACCCGGCTGCGCGGCGAGCGCACCCTGCTCAACGGCCACGCGGTCACCGTGATCGACGGCGAACTGCACGCCTGACCCGCCCCCGGAGACACCGAAGGGGCGTACGGCCGACGCCGTACGCCCCTTCCCTGCTCCGTGCCCCGGTTCAGGGGGTGGGCAGCCAGTCCACCTTCCCGGCAAGGAGGCCGTAACCGACGAAGGCCACGATGTCGAGCAGCGCGTGCGCGACCACCAGCGGCCCGACCCGGCCCCAGCGCCGGTAGAGCCAGACGAAGACCACGCCCATCACCATGTTGCCGATGAAGCCGCCGATGCCCTGGTAGAGGTGGTACGAGCCGCGCAGCACCGCGCTCGCCGCCATCGAGGCCCGCGGGGACCAGCCCAACTGGTCGAGCCGGCGCAGCAGATAGCCGACGACGATCACTTCCTCCAGGACGGAGTTCTGGATCGCCGAGAGGGTCAGGACCGGGTACTTCCACCACACGTCGGGCAGCGACTCGGGCACCACGGTCAGGTTGAAGCCGGACGCCCGCGCCACCAGGTAGAAGGCCAGGCCCGCGCTGCCGATGCCGGCCGCCACCAGGGCGCCGCGCCCCAGGTCAGGCCACGGCCGGGTGCGGTCGAAGCCGATCGCGCGCAGTCCGCGCACCCCGGCGCCCTCGCGCATCAGCAGATGCGCGACCAGGAAGACCGGAACGAGCGCGGTGGCGATGCCGAAGAGCTGCCAGGCCAGGTCGAGCCAGGGCCGCCCGGGCGCGTACGAGCCGTTGAGCGTGGCGGCCTGTTCCTTCAGGGCGCCCGGCTTGGTCAGCGAACCGATGAAGCTGATCAGCGCGGAGACGCTGCTCGCGCCCAGCGAGAGGGCGAGCACGAGCAGCGTCTCGGAGCGCAGGATCCGGCGCGAGGGGCCGCCGGGAGGCAGAGAAGCGTCCACCACATGTTGCTCCGACACCACACCTGTCTCCCATTCCCCATCGCCGTACGGGTACGGGAAACCCTACCTACGGGACCCAGGAGCCCGGCCGGCACAGCGCGGCCGACCGGGCCAGGCCCCTACGGAGCCGCGGAGCCGCCCTCGGCCCCCACGGGCGCCGGCGCGGGCGCGGGCACGCCCACCGGCCAGGTGTGCACCGGTTCGCCGGTGAGCATCAGCTCGCGGTAGCGCCGGGTGGTGGCCGCGAGCGCCGCCGGGCGGTCGAGGCCCCAGGCGAGCGCCTGGTGGAAGGTGTCGGCCTGCCAGGAGGCGCCGTTCACCCGGCGTCGGCAGCGCCCCTCGATCACCCCGAGGTAGAAGTCCCGGTCGCGCGGCTCGATGTGCCAGGCGTCGAGCCCGGCCGCGGCCATCGGCAGCAGTTCGTCGAGGACGAGCCGTACCGCCGGCACGGTCGCCACCGCGCCGGTGCGGCCCGGCCGGGGCCAGCGCAGCTCCGCGTCGATGCCGTGGCGGCACGCGGTGTCGAAGTTGTGGGCGGCGTCCGCGAAGTCGAGCCGCTTCCAGATCGGCCGGGACTCCTCGGCGAGCGTGCGCACGAGGCCGTAGTAGAAGGCGGCGTTGGCGACGACGTCGGTGACCGTCGGCCCGGCCGGCAGCACCCGGTTCTCCACGCGCAGGTGCGGGACGCCGTCGACCCAGCCGTACACCGGCCGGTTCCAGCGGTAGACGGTGCCGTTGTGCAGCACCAGCTCCTGGAGTCTGGGCACCCCTCCGGCGTCCAGGACGCGGAGCGGGTCCTCGTCCTCGCAGATCGGCAGGAGCGCGGGGAAGTAGCGCAGGTTCTCCTCGAAGAGGTCGTAGACCGAGTCCACCCACCGCTCCCCGAACCAGGTGCGCGGGCGCACCCCCTGTGACTGGAGCTCGGGCGGCCGGGTGTCGGTGGCCTGGGTGAAGAGCGGCGGCCGGGACTCGCGCCACAGTTCGTGGCCGAAGAGGAAGGGCGCGTTGGCGCCCACGGCTATCTGCACGGCGGAGACGGCCTGCGCCGCGTTCCACAGGGCGGCGAAGCGCGGCGGGGTGACCTGGAGGTGCAGCTGCACCGAGGTGCAGGCCGCCTCGGGCACGATCGAGGCCGAGGTGCACAGGAGCCGTTCCACCCCGTGGATGTCGAGGGTGAAGTCCTCTCCCCGGGCGGCCAGGATCTGGTCGTTGAGGAGTGTGTAGCGGTCGGCGGAGGAGAGGTTGTCGAAGACCGCGTCCTCCTGGGTGAGGGTCGGCAGTATTCCGATCATCATGACTCCGGCACCGAGCTCCCCGGCCTTGCGGTCGGCATATCCGAGACCGGTACGGAGTTCCTCCGCGAGCCGGTCGAATACATGCCCGTCGAGCCGGTGCGGGGCGATGTTGACTTCCAGGTTGAACATTCCGAGTTCGGTCTGGAAATCCGGGCTCGCGATCCGGTCGAGGACCGGTGCGTTGAGCATCCGGGGCAGCCCGTCCGGGCCCGCGAGATTGAGTTCGATCTCCAGGCCCATGAGATTGCGTGGCCGGTCGAACCGCTTCTCCGCGAGCAGCCGCGCGAGCGCGGCGAGGCATTGCTGGAGCTTTCTGCGGTAGCGCTGACGGTCGGACGGGCCGAACCCGTCGGCCGCGACCTTCTCCCCCATCGAAGCGTCCCTCCCGAGTGGGCGGCCGCCGCGACGGCCGCGAGCGTCACGCAGGATGATGCCCCGTCGGCTGATCGACAACGCCTGCGCGGGCGAGGTCGCGGCAGTTAGTCTGGAACGGCTTTGTCCGGCGGCCGAACCCGAGGGCTGAGCGCAATTGACATATACCAATGTCATATTGTCCGCACCGCGCTCGTGCGGAGGGGTCGGGATTCGGCCGACCCGGCCGGACGGAGAAAGCACAGGCAGGCGTTCCGCCGGAGCCAGGCATTCCATCGAATCCCTCGGGGAATAAGACCGAATGACGCCTTGTCAGGTCATACGGCGGCGCCTACCGGAAACACGGTGTGAACACATGTCGTATAAACTCCGCGCACGAGGCAGAGTGTTGGCGCACGGCCATGCACCCATGGCCCCCCTCTCTGGCCCCGTCGCTGACAGCGCCGTCGTTACCTGCCCACGCATCACCGTGTCTCCCCAGTGAGAGGCGACCCATCATGCTCCGACCCTCCCCGGCTCCCGCGCCGGCCCTCCGCAGTGTCCTCGCCGCCCTCGGCTCGCCCACCGCGGTCCGCGAGCCGCGCACCCCGGCACTGCGTGCCGCCCAGGGACCGCTGCGCCCCGAACTGCCCCTGCCCGTCCACGTGCTCGGCCGGCCCGCCGCCGGTGCCGTCGGCGCGGCTGTCGCGGCCGGGCAGCGGCCCCCGCGCACCCGCCTCGCCGGCTGGCGCTTCCTGGTCAGGAACGGGGACCGGGCGATCGCCGCCGCCGACACGATGCTCACGCCGGACGGCTGGTCCTTCTCCCACTTCTTCGAGGGTCCCTATGTCACGGCCACCGAACGGGCCCTGGTCCAGGCCGAGTCGCTGGCCGTCCCGTACCAGCCGCGGCTGCTGTCCGTACCGGAGCTGTACATGCTGACGCTGTGGCTCCACACCGACACCGAGGCGGACGGCGCGAGCACCGAGCCCGGTCCGGACGACCTCCTCGTGCCGCTCGCCCCGGCGCCGCCCGGGATCGCCGCGAACCACTCCTACCGGGTGGCCGATCTGCTGCCCGTGATCGGACTGCGGCTCGCACCGCCGCCGCTGCTCGGCTCCGCGGCCGGCGCCTGACCCGGCCCGATCGGACTAGCCCGCTGGGACCACGCCGAACCCCCCGAAGTGACGGGGCGGTTGACCTGAACCGCCCCTGCGGGTGATGCGTCTTCACAGCAGAGGACGAGCTGACCGGAAATCCCTGCGGAACGGCTTCCGTGGGGCAAGACTGGGGACCGGAACCGAACCGACCGGACGGGGGCGGCCATGACTCTGCAGAGCCGCAGGACATCCACCACGACGCAGCGAAAGAATCCATCCATGTGCCAGCACCAGCCTGCCTGTCCCACCGCCGACTCCGCCGACCGGGAGGCCGCCCGTCCTGTGGCGATCCACCCGGAACAGGGCTGGAGCCTGCTGTGCAACGGGGTCCTGCTCTTCGAGGACACCGGTGAGCTGCTGCCGGACGGGCAGGTCATCGCCCCGCACCGCCCGCTGTCGGCGGCGAACGTGACGACGGCGGCCTGACGGAGCCGGGAACACACTGAGCAGGAGCAGTACGAGGGAAAGCCCGAGGGCCGGCCCGGAGAGATCCTCTCCGCACCGGCCCTCTTGTCGTACTCAGGCCTTCCGCTCGTACTCAGGCCCTCTGCTCGTACTCCGGTTTCCGCCGGTACTCCGGCCTTCCGCCCGTACGCAGGCCTTCGGCGCTCAGCCCTCGTAGTCCTCGAGGGGCGGGCAGGAGCAGACCAGGTTGCGGTCGCCGTAGGCGCCGTCGATCCGGCGGACCGGCGGCCAGTACTTGTCCGCGGCCGAGACGCCGGCCGGGAACACGGCCTCCTCGCGGCTGTACGCGTGGTTCCACTCGCCGCCCAGCGCCGCCGCGGTGTGCGGGGCGTTGTGCAGCGGGTTGTCCTCGGCCGGCCACGCGCCGGAGCCGACCTTCTCGATCTCCGCGCGGATCGCGATCATCGTGTCGCAGAAGCGGTCGAGCTCGGCCAGGTCCTCGGACTCGGTGGGCTCGATCATCAGCGTGCCGGCGACCGGGAACGACATGGTCGGCGCGTGGAAGCCGTAGTCGATCAGGCGCTTGGCGATGTCGTCGACGGTGACGCCGGTCGCCTTGGACAGCGGACGCAGGTCGACGATGCACTCGTGGGCGACCAGACCGGCCGGGCCGGTGTAGAGCACCGGGTAGTGCGGCTCCAGGCGCTTGGCGATGTAGTTCGCCGCGAGGACGGCGACCTGGGTGGCGTGCTTGAGGCCCTCGCCGCCCATCAGGCGCACGTACGACCACGAGATCGGCAGGACGCCGGCCGAGCCCCACGGGGCGGCCGAGATCGGGCCGACGCCGGTCTCCGGGCCCGCGGCGGGCTGCAGCGGGTGGTTCGGCAGGTACGGGGCGAGGTGCGCGCGCACACCGACCGGGCCGACGCCCGGGCCGCCGCCGCCGTGCGGGATGGCGAAGGTCTTGTGCAGGTTGAGGTGCGAGACGTCGCCGCCGAAGTGGCCCGGCTTGGCGAGGCCGACCAGGGCGTTGAGGTTGGCGCCGTCGACGTACACCTGACCGCCGGCCTCGTGGACCTCGGCGCAGATGTCGGCGACGTGCTCCTCGAACACACCGTGCGTGGACGGGTAGGTGATCATCAGCACGGCGAGCTCGTCGCGGTACTGCTCGATCTTGGCGCGCAGGTCCTCGACGTCGACCTCGCCGTCCTCGGCGGTCTTGACGACGACGATCTTCATGCCGGCCATCGCGGCGCTGGCGGCGTTGGTGCCGTGCGCGGAGGACGGGATGAGGCAGACGGTGCGCTGGGCGTCGCCGTTGGCGCGGTGGTACGCGCGGACGGCGAGCAGACCGGCCAGCTCGCCCTGGGAGCCGGCGTTCGGCTGGATCGACACCTTGTCGTAGCCGGTGACCTCGGCGAGGCGCTCCTCGAGCTCGGTGATGAGCGTGAGGTAGCCCTGCGCCTGCTCGACCGGGGCGAAGGGGTGGATCTGGCCGAACTCGGGCCAGGTCACCGCCTCCATCTCGGTGGCCGCGTTCAGCTTCATGGTGCAGGAGCCGAGCGGGATCATGCCGCGGTCGAGGGCGTAGTCGCGGTCGGCCAGCTTGCGCAGGTAGCGCATCATCGCGGTCTCGGAGCGGTGCGCGTGGAAGACCGGGTGGGTCAGGTACGCGTCGGTGCGCAGCGCGTCGACGGGCAGCGCGTCCTCGGTGCTCGCGTCGAGGGCTGTGATGTCGGCGAGGTCGACGTTGACACCGAAGGCGGCCCAGACGGCGGCCAGGTCGGCGCGGGTGGTGGTCTCGTCGCAGGACACGGACACGTGGTCGGCGTCGGCGAGGTGGAGGTTCACACCGGCCTCGCGGGCGGCGGTGACGACGGTGTCGGCGCGGCCCGGGACACGGGCGGTGAGGGTGTCGAAGAAGGCGCCCTGGGTGAGCTCGACGCCCCCGGCGCGCAGACCGGCGGCGAGGATCGCGGCGTAGCGGTGGGTCCGCTGCGCGATGCCCTTGAGGCCGTCGGGGCCGTGGTAGACGGCGTACATGCCGGCCATGACGGCGAGCAGGACCTGCGCCGTACAGATGTTGCTGGTGGCCTTCTCGCGGCGGATGTGCTGCTCGCGGGTCTGCAGGGTCAGGCGGTAGGCCTTGTTGCCGTCGGCGTCGACGGAGACACCGACCAGACGGCCGGGCATCGAGCGGACGTGCTTGTCCTGGACCGACATGTAGCCGGCGTGCGGGCCGCCGAAGCCGAGCGGGACACCGAAGCGCTGGGTGGTGCCGACGGCGATGTCGGCGCCGAGCGAACCCGGGGAGGCGAGCAGGGTGAGGGCGAGCAGGTCGGCGGCGACGGTGACGATCGCGCCGAGCTCGTGGGCCTGGTCGATGACCGGCTTGATGTCACGGATGGCACCGGAGGCGCCCGGGTACTGGAGCAGCACACCGAAGACACCGCGCTCGGCGATCTCGGCCGGGATGCCGGCGGACAGGTCGGCGACGACGACCTCGACGCCGGTGGGCTCGGCGCGGGTCTGGATGACGGCGACGGTCTGCGGCAGGGCGTCGGCGTCGACCAGGAACACACCGTTCTTGACCTTGCCGATACGGCGGGACAGCGCCATCGCCTCGGCGGCGGCGGTGGCCTCGTCGAGCAGCGAGGAGCCGGCGGTGGGCAGACCGGTGAGGTCGGCGACCATGGTCTGGAAGTTGAGCAGCGCCTCCAGGCGGCCCTGCGAGATCTCCGGCTGGTACGGCGTGTAGGCCGTGTACCAGGCCGGGTTCTCCATGACGTTGCGCAGGATCACCGACGGGGTGAACGTGCCGTAGTAGCCGAGGCCGATCATCGGCGTGAGGACCTGGTTGCGGTCGGCGAGGGCGCGCAGCTCGGCGAGCACCTCGGCCTCGGTGCGGGCGGCCGGCAGGGCCAGCGCCTCGGCGTTCTTGATGACGTCCGGCACGGCGGCGGCCGTGAGCTCGTCGAGGGAGCCGTAACCGACCTGGGCGAGCATCTTGGCCCGCGCCTCGGCGTCGGGCCCGATGTGCCGCTGCTCGAAGGGGATGCCCTGCTCGAGCTCGGAGAGCGGGATGCGGTTGGCGGTCATGTACGGGGGCCTCCTGGTCGTCACGACCTGCGAGGGGCACCGCGGCGCGGGTGCCCGGACGGCCTCCCCCTCTGTCATCTCGACCTGAGAGCTTCACCGGCCGTGCCTCGCGGCGGGCCGGCTTTCACCGTCGGTGAGGGCGGGAGACGTGGACGCCCGCCCTGCTTTCCAGAGTGACCTCGTCCGCGCGGTACGGGTGCCTGAGAGATTCCGGGGAGGATTTGCTCCTTCGGCGCCTCCGAAAGCTTTCCTCGGAGGACTCTCCCGCGCGGGGTAAACAGCCACAGCCAGCCTACCAGCGCCGTTCCTTCTCCCATCGCTCAAGTGGCCGACATCCCAGATGTGCCCTTTCGTAGTGCTTGAAGAGCAGTTGCGACCAGTTGGAGGGACCGTGCAGACCGACATCGATCCGCGCAGCCTGATCGGCCGCAAGGCGTTCGACCGGAACGGACACAAGATCGGCACCGTGGACGAGGTGTACCTGGACGACGCGACGGGCGTCCCCGAATGGGCCGCCGTCCGCACCGGACTGTTCAGCCGGGACGCGTTCGTCCCCCTGGAGCCCAGCGAGCTGACGGGCGACGGCCTCCACATCCCGTACGAGCGCGCGCTCATCAAGGACGCCCCGGACTTCGGCGTCGGCCGGCATCTCTCGCCGGAGCAGGAACTCCAGCTCTACCGCCACTACAGTCTCGCCCTGCCCCCGCCGCCCCAGGACTCCGGCCCCCGCGACTTCGGCCGTCTGGCGGGCCAGGAGGAGGCCTGACGGCCCCACCCGGGCGCCAGGCCGCGTCCGGCCTAGGCGGCCGCTCCGGTGGCACCGCCCGGGACCAGGGGCAGCGGATCGGACGGTGTCAGGTCGGGGTCGTCGACGGAGAAGGTGCGGACCCGGCCCGGCTCGGAGCCGGGTTCCTCGAAGCGCACGGTGACCCGGCCGAGGCCGCTGCCCTGCACCCATCCGGCGCCGTGCACCGCGTGCCGTACGTCGTGCCCGGGCGCCCAGCGCCGCTCGGCGGTCTCCGTGGCGGTCGGCGGCGCGGCCTGAGGCACGGCGGCCGCGGGCTCCGCGGGCCCCGGGGACTGCCTGGGCTCCCCGCCCTCGTCCCGTACGGGCTCAGCGTCCGCCTCGGCAGCCTGCGCCTCGGCCTGCGCGAACAGGTCCTCCTGCGTGAAGTCGGCGAGACCGCTCACGCCCACACCGAGCAGCCGCACCCCGCCCGTGGTGTCCACCAGGTCGAGCAGCCGCCCGGCCGCCTCGCGCACCACCACAGGGTCGTCCGTCGGGCCGCGCAGCGTCTCGGAGCGGGTCAGCGTCGAGAAGTCGTACCGCCGGACCTTGAGGACGATGGTCCGCCCGGAGTGCCCGGAGCCGCGCAGCCGCGCCACACAGCGCTCCGCGAGCCGCTCCACCTCCAGGCGGATCCGCAGCCGGTCGTGCAGGTCCACGTCGAAGGTGTCCTCCACCGAGACCGACTTGGTGTCCCGCTCCGCCACCACCGGCCGGTCGTCACGCCCGAGCGCCATCCGGTGGAGCCCGGCTCCGTGCGCCCGTCCCAGGAGCCGTACGAGCTCGTCCTCGCCCGCCTCCACCACGTCCGTGACCGTCGTGATCCCGGCCCGCCGCAGATGCTCTCCGGTGGCCGGCCCGACCCCCGGGATGATCCGCACCGAGCGCGGACCGATCAGCTCCCGCTCCGTCCCCGGCTCTATCAGCAGCAGCCCGTCCGGCTTGGCCTCCTCGGAGGCGATCTTCGCGAGCATCTTGGAACCGGCCAGGCCCACCGACCCGGTGAGCCCGGTGGCGGCGAGGATGTCGCGCCGCAGCCGCTCCCCCACCGCCCGCGCGCCCGCGCTGTCCTCCGCCAGGCCGCCCGCCTCCAGGTCGACGAAGGCCTCGTCCAGGCTCAGCGGCTCGACCAGCGGGGAGAGGCGCCCCAGGAGCTCCATGACCTGCCCGCTGATCGCCCGGTAGAAGGAGAACCGCGGCACCAGGTACGCCGCGTTCGGCGCGAGCCGGCGGGCCTGCCCCATGGGCATGGCGGAGTGCACGCCGAACCGCCGTGCCTCGTACGAGGCGGTGGCGACCACCCCGCGCGGTCCGAGCCCGCCCACCACCACGGGTTTTCCGCGCAGGCTCGGCTTCGACGCCTGCTCGGCGGCGGCGAAGAAGGCATCCATGTCGAGATGCAGGATCGTGGGCGCGGCTCTCACGGTTCCGATGCTGCACCACACCACTGACAATCGGCCCGCACGCGCGTGCGGGCCGTGTCACCGGACGGTGCCGGGAGAGGGGTACGGGGGTTCAGACGGGGGGTTCAGACGGCCCGGTCCCGGCGCCGCCGGGCCAGCTCGTCCGCCGGGTTGTGGCCGATCAGGGTCTCCCCGGTGTCGACCCGCTCGCCGTGCAGCTGCGAGAGCGCCGCCTCGACGTCGCGCCAGACCACGCCCACCGCGATGCCGAAGACGCCCTGCCCGCCCTGGAGCAGCGAGACGACCTCGTCGGGCGACGAGCACTCGTAGACGGTCGCGCCGTCGCTCATCAGCGTCATGCGTTCGAGGTCGCGGAAGCCGCTGGCCCGCAGGTGCTGCACCGCCGCGCGGATGTTCTGCAGCGCGACCCCGGTGTCCAGGAAGCGCTTGACGATCTTGAGGACGACGACGTCCCGGAAGCTGTAGAGGCGCTGGGTGCCGGAGCCGTACGCGGGCCGCACGCTCGGCTCGACGAGACCGGTGCGGGCCCAGTAGTCGAGCTGCCGGTAGGTGATGCCGGCCGCCGCGCAGGCCGTGGGGCCGCGATAGCCGATGGTCTCCGCGTCCGGGGCCGCCGGGCCCGCGCTCACGTCCGTCGTACCGAGGCCGCCCACACTGCCGTGAAGCGGATACGGGCCCTTCTCCCCGGGGGCACGCCCCAGGAAGCCCCCTGCCGTACCGTCGCCGCTGTTCATCACGCCGACCCTCCGTCCTTGACCTGCCCACACGAAGGTAGGCAGTCGCTCGGGGTGCGTCAACGATCGCCACACTCGGCACGCCGAGTGATAATCACCCGAAGAGTGGTTTCCCGTGCCCCTCCTCGGGGAAGGGCTACTCGAATGCGCCGGGGCCGCCCGGTGACGGCGGCCCACTGACACGTCGCTCGGCACGTCGCCCGAACGGACGACGTCCGGCTACTGGTTGCTGCTCCCGAAGTCCTCCGGGGAGATCTGGTCGAGGAACTCGCGGAACTTCTCCACCTCGTCCTCCTGCTCGTCCGGGATCGCGATCCCCGCATCGTCGAGCACCCCGTCACTGCCGTAGATCGGCGTGCCGGTGCGCAGCGCCAGCGCTATCGCGTCGGACGGGCGGGCACTCACCTCGACACCGCTGGCGAAGACCAGCTCGGCGTAGAACACGCCGTCGCGCAGATCCGTGATGCGGACCTCGGTGAGCTCCTGGCCCACGGCCTCCAGGACGTCCTTGAAGAGGTCGTGCGTCAACGGCCTGGCCGGAGCCATGCCCTGCTGGGCGAAGGCGATCGCGGTCGCCTCGCCCGGACCGATCCAGATCGGGAGGTACCGGTCGCCCCCCACTTCGCGCAGGAGAACGATCGGCTGGTTGGAGGGCATTTCCACCCGGACACCCACAACGTCGAGCTCGTTCACACAGCAACCCTAGGACGTGCCCGACCGGTTTGGGTAGTCGGGCCGTCCGAAGGCAGCCGCAAGATCACTGCAGCCGCAGCCCGAGCGCGGTCTGGACCAGTGCCGCGTGCAGCCGTACGGACAGTCCCGCGAGCTCCCTCGCGGTGGCCTCGGCATGGGCCCTGGTCTGCGGATTACGGTGCCGGCGCAGGGGCGCCACGACCTGCTCGACGAGCCCGGCCTCCCGGTCGGCGGCGGCCTTGACGGCCCGCAGGTGCCGGGGTTCGAGACCGAATCTCCCCAGATCCGCCACGAGCTTGGCCACGGTGACGGTCTCGGCGTCGTAGCCGCCGCCCTCCGCCTGGGCGATCAGCCCGTACGACTCCCATTCGGCCAGCTCGGCCTCGGTCACCTCGGCGGCGGCGAGCAGCTCGGCCCGGCCGACCCGGGCGGCCGTGGGCCGGTCGCCGTCCGTCTCCCACGCCCCGTCGAGCAGGTCGCGGCGGCCGCCGGACGGCGCCGGCAGCGCGACCTCCTCGCCACGGGCGAGGGCGTCCAGATGCTCGCGGATGACCTTGAGCGGGAGGTAGTGGTCCCGCTGCATCCGCAGGATCTGGGCGAGCCGCTCCACGTCCTCCGGGCTGAACTTCCGGTACCCGGAGGCCGTCCGCCGGGGCTCGACGAGCCCCTCGGCCTCCAGGAACCGGATCTTGGAGATGGTCACTTCGGGAAACTCGTCACGCAGCTGGCCCAGCACCGTGCCGATGCTGACCAGCCGCTCCCCCGCGGTGGCGGTGCCGAGTCCGGCACCGCCCGTCGGTGTTCGCAGCATGGACCTTCCCTGAAGGTGCTCCGGAGCGTCACACGCCCCGCTGGCTCGCGAAGAACACGAGCCGGTACTTGCCGATCTGCACCTCGTCACCGTTGGTGAGCACGACCGAGTCGATCGGCTCCCGGTTGACATAGGTGCCGTTGAGGCTGCCGACGTCCGCCACCGTGAAGGTACCGTCCGGCTGGCGCCGGAACTCCACATGACGACGCGACACGGTCACGTCGTCCAGGAAGATGTCGCTCTGCGGGTGACGGCCGGCCGTGGTCAGCTCGCCGTCGAGCAGGAAGCGGCTGCCCGAGTTGGGGCCGCGGCGCACGATAAGCAGCGCCGAACCCGGAGGCAGGGCCTCGACCGCCGCCAGGGCCTCCTGCGAGAGCGCCGGGATCTGGCCGGTGACCTCCGCGTCGTACGCCTCGATCCCCGAGATGGAGATGGTCGAGGTCGTCTCGGAAGCCCGCTCCGGCGCCACCCCGCCGCGCAGCGGCGCGCCGCAGTGGGAGCAGAAACGGCTGTCCGCCGTGTTGCGGTGACCGCACCTCGTACACACCGGCATGGACGCGTCCTCCTGCCGCGGCTGCCCCGCGGAGGTCTGGGTCGCGTACGGGTCGGGGACGAACCCTCCACCCGTACTTGAGGTTGATGGTTCTCCGAAACCTATGCGTGCGGCACCGGCAGGGTCAACAGAAGACGCGCCCTGTGTGCCCGGAATGTCGCCACCCTGCGCACCGACCTCGTCACGGAAGAGCGGGCGCTCGGCGCCCTGTTCCTCTTCCTGGCCGTGCCGCGGCGCGCGATGCCTGGCGTTGCCGCCGTCCTCGCGTCCGCTCTTGCCGAACAACTTCGCAAACAACTTCACGGGCGATTCCCCTTGACCGAAACAGACCCGCCCGTGGGGCAGGACGAACCCTGACTGAACACACCTGCCGACCCGGACATCTTCACAACGTCCAAGGCCACTCGACAGTTTCCACCACGCACCACCCATGTGGTGCGGCGACCCCCCGCAAGGTCATGCCCTTGCCGCGCGACCGTCATCGACCCCCGCCTCACTGCGAGGACGACTGAGCGTAGTCAGGCCGCTTCGCAGGTCGCAAGGCGTCGACGACGATCTTCCCGGAACGCTCCACCGTGGCCGTGGCCTGCTCCTTCTCCAGTGTCTGAACGATTCCGCCGGGGATGTTGAGCGCGGGCTCGAGATCCTCCGGCTTGCCGATGACCTTGAAGACGTACGGAGCGGCCACCTGCGTTCCATCGATCTTCATGTCGCGTCCGCTGCCCGAGAAGTAGCTGTCCGCCACCACCCGCACATCGTTGACCTGGATCGCCTCCGCGCCCGCGGCCCGCAGTTCCTGGATCGCGTCGAGCAGCATGTCCGACTCGACGGCGCCGGTCGGGTCCGTGATCGTCAGCGTGATCCCGGGGCCCTCGGCGGCCACCGTGCCGGCCAGGATGCCGAGCTGCCGCTCCTTCTCCTGCGTCTGCTTACGGGCCTCCTCGGCCTGGTCGGAGCTGGACTCCAGCTCCGACTGCTGCTTCTCCAGGCGGGCCTTCTCGTCCTCCAGGCGCTGGGTGCGGTCGTCGAGTTCGTCGAGGATCCGCACCAGGTCCTCCTGGCGGGCGCCGCGCAGCGCGCTGTTGTCGCTGGTCGACCGGACCTGGATGGCGAGGCCGAGGCCGAGCACGAACAGCAGCAGGGCGACGACGAGTTGGGCCCGCGACACCCGTGGCGGCCACAGACTCGCCGCCAGTCGCTGCCGCCCGGACACCGACGGCTCGGCCGGGGGCTCGGCCGGCGGCTCGGGGGCGGGCCGGGGCGGCTCCGGTGCGGCCGCCGCCGGGGGCTGGGGCCCCTGCGGCGGCGAAGGCTGCTGAGGGCCCTGCGGCTGAGGAGGCCGAGGGGGCTGCTGGGGCTTCGCCTCCGGGGACGGCTTCGGCTCGGAGGCCGGTGCCGACTTCGGCGCCTGCTCCGGCCCCGGCCCCGGCTCCTGCGGCGTACCCTCGCCCGGCTCCCGGGCGGCGCCCTCGTCCGGCGTCCTGTCGTTCTCGCTCATCGGCCTCACGCCCGGAACACATGCCGCCGGATGGCGGCGGCGTTGGAGAAGATCCGGATGCCGAGGACGACGACCACACCGGTCGACAACTGCGCGCCCACGCCCAGCTTGTCGCCGAGGAAGACGATCAGCGCGGCCACGACCACGTTCGACAGGAACGACACCACGAAGACCTTGTCGACGAAGATCCCGTCGAGCATGGCCCGCAGGCCGCCGAAGACCGCGTCCAGAGCGGCGACCACGGCGATCGGAAGATAGGGCTCGACCACCGCCGGAACCTCGGGCCGGACCAACAGTCCGACCACGACTCCCACGATCAGGCCCAGTACGGCGATCAAGATGTGCCCTTCCCTGTCTCGGCCGTGGCCCGCCCGGTCGCGTTCGCGGTCCCGGCTCCCCTCGGCTCTGCTGTACGTACGATCAGGCTCGGCGCGGCCGGCAGACGTACGTCGCCCTCGGCCGAGATGCTCGTACGGATCCCGAAGTTCTCCTGCAGCGCATGCAGGTACTGCCCGTCGGCGCTGTCCTGGAACGCGGTGCTCAGCCGCTGTCCGTCACCGATGGCGAGCACGGTGTACGGCGGCACGAGCGGCTTGTTGTCGACCAGTATCGCGTCGCCCGCCGCCCGGATCGCGGACAGGGCCGTCAGCCGCTGCCCGTTGATCGCGACCGCCTCGGCGCCCGACTCCCACAGTCCGTTCACGACCCGCTGCATGTCCCGGTCGCGCACCCGCCCGGTGTCCGAGAAGCCGCTGCTCTCGCGCGGCCCGCCGCCACCGGTGTCCGTGCCCTTGGCATCGTCCACGACCAGTTTCACACCCGGCCCGTGCACCGGGGTCGCCCCCGAGAGCAGCGCCACCAGCTCGGCCTGGTCCCCGCCGTGCTGCTCCAGGGCCTTCCGCTGCCGCTCGCCCACCTCGGCGCGGATCCGTTCGACGTCCTGTGCCAGCTTGTCGGCCGTCGAGGTCTCCGACTCGATCCGGTCGATCAGGTCCTGCCGCTCCTTGGCGACGACCGGCGCGGACACCCGCGCCTCCGCCGCCCCGAGGGTCACCACGGCCGCCGCGAGCACCAGACCCGCCGCGAGACCGAGCTTCGCCCGGATCGTACGGGGCAGGCCGCCGCCCTCCTCGGCGCGCCGGGCCGTCGCCTCCGCGTAACCGTCGTCGAGCGCGTGATCGATCACGTTGTTCAGCAGCGACATGGACGCGTCCGGACGCGGAGGTGGCGTTCCTGTGCTCCGAACGGGGGGCTGCTGCGACATGCCGCACATCGTCGCACGTCGAACGGCATACCGCCGAATGGCCCCACCGGAGACCCGGGAGGTACCGGTCGGTACCTCCCGGGTCGCCCGCCTCAGCGGCCCACCGCTCCCCTAGTGACCTGCGCTGTCGACCACGGCCGACCACTCGTCCAGCAGCGCCTGCGCCGAGGTGTCGTCGGGCCCCTCCGCCCACAGATGGGTGACGGCCTCCGCCGGGTCGGGCAGCACCATCACCCAGCGCCCGTCGGCCTCCACCACCCGCACACCGTCGGTGGTGTCCACGGACCGGTCACCGGCCGCCTCCACCACCCGGCGCATCACCAGACCCTTGACCGCCCACGGTGTGGCGATGTCCCTCCGCAGCACATGCGCCCGCGGGATCCGCGCGTCGATCTGGCTCAGCGTGAGCTGGGTCCGCGCCACCAGACCGATCAGGCGTACGAACGCCGCCGCGCCGTCGAAGACGCTGCTGAACTCCGGCACGATGAAGCCGCCGCGCCCGTCACCGCCGAAGATCGTCGACTCCTCACGGCCGACCCTGGTGAGGTCGTCCGGCGAGGTCGTCGTCCACTCCACCTGGGTGCCGTGGTACGCGGCGACCTGCTCGGCGATCCGCGTGGTCGTCACCGGCAGTGCCACCCGGCCCGACCTGCGCTCGGCGGCCACCAGGTCGAGCATGACGAGCAGCGCCCGGTCGTCCTCGATGATCCGGCCCCGCTCGTCGACGAGCGAGAGCCGCTCGCCGACCGGGTCGAACCGCACACCGAAGGCGGCCCGCGCCGACGCCACGATCTCCCCGAGCCGTACGAGCCCGGCCCGCCGGGTCTCCACCGACTCCGTCGGCCGCGCCTCGTCGAGTCCGGGGTTGATCGTCAGCGAATCGACCTGGAGCCGGCCGAGCAGGCTGGGCAGAACAAGCCCGGCACTGCCGTTGGAGGCGTCCACGACCACCTTGAGACCCGCCTCGGCAATGCCCGAGGTGTCCACGTTCCGCAGCAGCGAGCCGGTGTACGAGTCGAAGACGCTGGCCGGGAAGGACAGGTCGCCGATCTCGCCCGGGAACGCCCGCCGGTACTCCTGACGTGCGAAGACCCGGTCCAGCTTGCGCTGCCCGGCCTGCGACAGGTCCGCGCCCCGCTCGTCGAAGAACATGATGTCGACCGAGTCCGGCACACCCGGCGAGGTGCGCACCATGATCCCGCCGGCCGACCCCCGCGCCGTCTGCTGCCGCGCCACCGGCAGCGGTACGTTCTCCAGGTCCCGTACGTCGATGGCGGCGGCCTGCAGCGCCGAGATCACCGCCCGTTTCAGCGCCCGCGCGCCCCGGGAGTGGTCACGCGCCGTGGTCACGGTCGCGCCCTTCTTCAGGGTGGTCGCGTACGCGCCGGCCAGCCGCACGGTCAGCTCGGGGGTGATCTCCACGTTGATGATGCCGGAGACGCCACGGGCGCCGAAGAGGTGCGCCTGGCCGCGGGACTCCCAGATCACGGAGGTGTTGACGAAGGCGCCGGCCTCGATCGTCTTGAACGGGTAGACCCGCACATTGCCCTGCACGATCGATTCCTCGCCGATCAGGCACTCGTCCCCGATGACGGCCCCGTCCTCGATCCGGGCGGCCCGCATCACATCGGTGTTCTTGCCGACGACACAGCCGCGCAGATTGCTCTGCGGCCCGATGTAGACGTTGTCGTGGATGACGGCCTTGTGCAGGAAGGCGCCGGTCTTGACGACGACGTTGGAGCCGATGACGGTGTGCTCGCGGACCTCCGCGTCGGCCTCCACCTTGGCGTAGTCGCCGATGTAGAGCGGCCCGCGCAGCACGGCGTCGGGATGGACCTCGGCGCCTTCGGCGACCCAGACGCCCGGCGAGATCTCGAAGCCGTCGATCTCGACCTGGACCTTGCCCTCCAGGACGTCCGCCTGTGCCTTCACATAGCTCTCGTGGGTGCCCACGTCCTCCCAGTAGCCCTCGGCGACATAGCCGTAGATCGGCTTGCCCTCCTTCATGAGCTGCGGGAAGACATCACCCGACCAGTCGACGGGAACATCGGCCTCGACATAGTCGAAGACCTCGGGCTCCATGACGTAGATGCCCGTGTTCACCGTGTCCGAGAAGACCTGGCCCCAGGTCGGCTTCTCCAGGAATCGTTCGACCTGTCCTTCCTCGTCGACGATCGTGATGCCGAATTCCAGCGGATTGGGCACCCGGGTCAGACAGACCGTGACGAGGGCGCCCTTCTCCTTGTGGAAGCGGATCAGATCGGTGAGGTCGAAGTCGGTAAGCGCGTCCCCCGAGATGACGAGAAAGGCGTCGTCCTTCAGCGCCTCCTCCGCGTTCTTCACACTCCCCGCGGTGCCGAGCGGCTTCTCCTCGTTCGCGTACGTGAGCTCCATTCCGAGCTCTTCGCCGTCCCCGAAGTAGTTCCGGACGAGAGAGGCGAGAAACTGCACGGTGACGACGGTCTCGTTGAGACCGTGCCTCTTGAGCAGTCGCAGGACATGCTCCATGATCGGCCGGTTCACCACCGGCAGCAGAGGCTTGGGCATGCTCGAGGTCATGGGGCGAAGGCGTGTGCCTTCGCCACCGGCCATCACGACGGCCTTCATGTCGGAAGCGTCCTCCTTGAAGAGACGACGGTCCTGCCGACTTCACCTGTCCCACTCGATGGCCCTCGGGCGTCCTCACTCCGGCCGGCGTCGTTGCTCGGCACAGGACGGACGGGCTCAATCGGCCGCGGTATCCGCCTTCACGAGTCGACGGACCTGGACCACGTAGAGGATCCCTGCCCACCAATACAGAGTTGTACCCCATCCGGCGAAGGCCCACCCGAAAACTTCGGCGAGTGACGCGAGCCAGCTGTCTCCGTCACTGAGCAGCAGCAGCGGGAACGCGTACATCAAGTTGAAAGTGGCAGCTTTGCCGAGGAAGTTCACCTGCGGCGGCGGATAGCCGTGCCGGCGGAGGATGCCCACCATGACCAGGAGCATCGCCTCACGTGCCAAAAGGACGAGGGTGAGCCAGAGCGGCAGAATCTCCCGCCAGGTGAGACCCACCAGCGTGGAAAGGATGTACAGCCGGTCCGCGGCCGGATCGAGCAGCCGGCCGAGGCTGCTGATCTGATTCCACCGCCGGGCGAGCTTCCCGTCGAGATAGTCGCTGACACCGCTGAGCGCCAGGACGAGCAACGCCCAGCCGTCACTATTGGGTCCGCCGAACTCGGGACGGAGGATCAACCACAGGAACAGGGGCACGCCGGCAAGGCGAGCCATGCTGAGGATGTTGGGGATGGTGAGCACCCGGTTCGTCTGAACACGGGTCTCCTGGACCTCCACCCGGGGGCCTCCTGTGGCAACGAGCTGACAACGGCCCCCTGACCTTACCCTCAGCCACGAGGGCCGGCGGCACAGGGGTCGGTACAACGCAAAAATGCCTCAACCCCCAGAACAGGTCTGGGGGTTGAGGCTAAAAATTGTTCGGCGGTGTCCTACTCTCCCACAGGGTCCCCCCTGCAGTACCATCGGCGCTGAAAGGCTTAGCTTCCGGGTTCGGAATGTAACCGGGCG
>NZ_JBEZHV010000042.1:0-38442 GCF_040650755.1 Streptomyces sp. NPDC048623 | reverse complement strand
GCAGCTGCTGCTGAGTGATGGGGGCAGGCGTGAGCCGTCCGCGTCGGCGGGCGGGCCGAGTCGCGCGCCTGGGCCGCGCGGCGGCCGGTGGCACGAGGGCTGCGCCGCGGGCGGCGACGGGCGGCGGCGGGGGCCCGCCCTCGGCGGTGGCCTGTGCCGTCGGCAGCTGCTGCTGAGTGATGGGGGCAGGCGTGAGCCGTCCGCGTCGGCGGGCGGGCCGAGTCGCGCGCCTGGGCCGCGCGGCGGCCGGTGGCACGGGGGCTCCGCGCCGGGCGGTGGGCGGGGGCGTGAGTTCTCCGCCGCGGGCGGCGACGAGTGGCGGCAGGGGCCCGACCTCGGCGGTGGCCCGGGGCGCGAGCCGCGCCGGCTGGGCGGTGGCCCGTGGCGTCAGCGGATCGAACCGCCTGGCAACGGACGATGCCAGGCGTCCGAACCGGCCCGCCGCGGGCTGGACCGGCAGCTCGTGCTGTGGAGTGGCCGGGGGCGTGAGCCGTCCGCGGCCGCCCCGACCCGTCGCGGGTGGCGTCGTGGGTTCGGGGCCGGTGGCGAGTCGCATCAGTGGTCCCCCTGGGTGCGCAGGGTCGTCGCCGGGTCCGTGCGGCGCAGGGCGATCGCCGCCACGACGGCCAGCGGCAGGACGGCGACGCCCGCGAGGAGCAGCGCCACGTGGCCGACGGGCAGTTCGACCAGGACCTGGGGGACCGGGCGGTCCGCCTGGGAGGTGAGGACGACGAGGGGGACGACCGCCCGGGTGAGGACGGTGCCGAGGGCGACGCCGACGAGGAGGCCGATGCCGATGAGCAGGCCCTGCTCGGCGGCGATCAGGCGGGCGAGCTGGCGGCGCGGGGCACCGAGGGCGCGCAGGACGCCGAACTCCTGGGACCGCTCGCGCAGCGAGCCGGCCGAGCCGACCGCGAAGCCGACCGCGGCGAGCGCCGCCGCGGCCGCCGCGACCGCCATCAGGGCCGAGTTGGGGCCCGCGCCGAGCGGGTCGCCGAGGAGCTCGGCCGCCGCCTCGTCCCGTACGAGCACCTGCGCGGGGTCGGCGTCCGGGCGGGCCCGCAGGGTCTTCGCGACGTCGGCGGCGCGGCCGGGCGCCGTGGCCAGCCACCACTCGGTGGCCGGCAGGGTCGTGACGCTGGTCGCGGCCAGGGCCCGGTTCGCGGTGAACAGGTCGACCAGCAGC
This sequence comes from Streptomyces sp. NPDC048623, assembly GCF_040650755.1. NCBI lineage: Bacteria > Bacillati > Actinomycetota > Actinomycetes > Kitasatosporales > Streptomycetaceae > Streptomyces > Streptomyces sp. NPDC048623. The sequence continues at coordinate 37,256 of NZ_JBEZHV010000042.1, read as the reverse complement.
GCGCCGCCGTCCTGCGGGCCGGTGGTCGGCGCGGCCGCGGCGACGGCGCCCGCCCCGGGGCCGGTGGTCGGCAGCTCCCGTACGACCTCGGCGATCCGCACCCGCAGCGTGGCGCCGTTGAAGGTGACCTCGACCACATCGCCCTTCTTCGCCTTGGCGGCGGTCAGGAACGCGTCGGTGGCGAGCGCCGGGACCTGCGCCGGTGCGGCCGGGCGGGGCGGGGTGAGCGTCAGGCTGTAGTCGTCCGTGCGGGGATAGCGGTTCTTGACCTCGGTGGAGCCCGCGCGGAAGGTGGCGGTGAGCTGCCCGTCGGCCCCGGCGACCAGGGCGACCCGGGCCTTCGGGGTGCCGCCGTCGGCCAGGCGGGCGCTGTACTCGGCGGTCCAGCCCGGCAGCGCCCGGCGCACGTCGAGCGGCTGCTCGGTGCCGCCGTCGCGGACGGAGAACAGGCCCCCGACGGTCAGCACCCGCTGCGTGCCCGTGCCCTCCCCGAGGGTGCCGCCGATCTCCAGGCCGACCAGGCTGAAGCCGCCGGAGTCAGCGGAGCCGCCGGAGCCGCCCAGTTCGGGCAGCGCGACGGAGAGCCGGTGGGTACGCCCGTCGGCCGGCAGGGTGCCGAGAAGGCGGCGGTACGGGACGCCGTAACCGTCCTCCAGGATGGCGACGGGCCGCGTGACGGGAGTGGCGGCCGACGAGCGGGCCCGCGGGTCGGCCGGCCGGCCGGCCGTGCCACCCGCGCCGTCCGGCATCGTGTCGCGCAGCTCGACCGCGAGCCCGCGGGTGCCCGCCGGCAGCGCGATGCCCGGCCGCGGCCCGGCCGCCTTCGGCGCGACGGCGGCGAACCGCGCGGCCGGTGAGCCGTCGGCGAGGTCGGCCCGGAGCCGCAGGCCGTCGGCGGCGTGCCGGGTGTCCACGGCCAGGACGGTCGCGTCGTGCCCCGCGACATCGGTGCCGGCCCGGTGCACCGGCGTCGCCGTACGCACCCCGGGCACCGCGGCGAGCCGCTCGGTCTCGGCCAGGTCGCCGGGACCGGCACTCAGCACCCGGACGTCCGCACCGGCCTTGAAGTCGGCCTGGTCACGCTGCGAGCGGTCCCAGGAGTCGCGCTGGCCGATCGCCAGCATGCCCATGGCCACGGCGAGTACGAGCAGCAGCACCGGGCCCGCGCCCCGCAGCGGCCGGCGGCTGAACTGCCAGCCCGCGAGCGCCGCGGGCAGGCCGCGGCCGCCGGCGGCACGCCGCTCGGCCAGCCTGGCCGCGGGCGGCATCAGCCGCAGGGTCAGGACGGTGCCGGCGAGCAGCGCGAGGGCGGGCGCGGCGACAAGAAGCGGGTCGACGCCGAGGCTGCCGGAGCGGTCCCCGGCGAGCGCGCCGCCGCCGCCGTCGCCGGTCTGCCGGTCGAGCTGCCAGTACGCGATGCCCGCGACGATCAGGAGGCCGATGTCGGCGCCGGCCCGGACGGGTCCGGGCAGCGCGGCGGAGCGGCCCTTGCGCAGCGAGACCCCGGCGCCGTCCCCGGTGGCGAGCGCGGGCGCGACGACGGCCGCGGCGCAGCACAGCGCGACCGCGGCGGCCACCAGCCAGACCGTCGGCGGGGGAACGGCACCGAGCCCGGCGCCGAGCGCGTCGAGCGTGGACCGGTCGGCGACGAGCCGGGTCAGCGGGCCCGAGAGCAGCGGGGCGGCGATCGCGGCGGGCAGTGCGAGGAACAGCGCCTCGACGGCGGCGAGTCCGGCGATCCGGCGGCGCGAGGCGCCCCGGGCGCGCAGCAGGTCGGTCTCGCCGGAGCGCTCGCTGCTGAGCAGCCGGGCGACGAGCAGCAGCGCGTAACCGGCGAGCAGCACCAGCTGCACGGCCACGATGGAGAGCGTCGAGCGGGAGACGAGGAGCGCCCGGTCGGTCTGTTCGAGGACGGTCGGCAGCGCGGTGGTGGCGGTGACGGTGGTGCCGAAGCCCGCCGTGTCGGCGAGGACCGACTTCGGCCCGGCGGCGCCGGAGACCTTCAGGGCGTCGGTGTCCTCGGTGGTGACGGCGCGGTAGTCGGCGGTGCCGAGCCAGGAGGTGGTGCCGGAGGTGACCCGGCCGGAGGCGAGGGTCGCGGGGTCGGCGTAGAGGGGGCCGTACGTGGTGAAGGCGAGGGTCCGCACCCCGCGGCCGCCGGCCGGGTCGAGCTGCTGCCAGTAGAGGTCGGCGGTGTCGACGGGCCGGTACACGCCGGTGATCCGGGTCTTCAGCGGCGTGCCGCCGAGCCGGTCGGCGAGGTCGAGGACGGTGCCGGGGGCGATCTTGAGCCGCCGCGCGACCTCCTCCGGGACGGCGCTCTCGATCACGGCGCCGTTCGGGGCGGGGTCCTTCGCGCTCGCCGCCTTCGGCCAGGCGCCGCGGACCAGGCTGATCCGGGAGCGGTCGAGCGCGGCGAAGTGGGTGAGGTCCGGGTCGCCGGCCCGGGCGGCCGGTGGCTGGAGCGAGCGGGGCAGCGCGTACGGGCCGGAGGCGGCGAGTTTCCGTACGTGCACCGGGAGCCCGGCGAAGGTCCGCTCGGTCCCCTTGCGGGCGGCCTCGTCGGCGCTCGCCCGCTTGTCCTCGGCGATCTGGCCCTTGATGACGAGCGCGGCGGCGGGTGCGGCCCGGCCCTGGAGGGTGCTCTGCAGCGCCGCGTCGCCGATGGAGCCCGAGAAGGCGGCGAGGGTCGCCAGGACGGAGGTGGTGAGCAGGACGGCGAGCAGGGCGGCGGCGAGGAGGAGCCGGTGCGCCCTCGCGCGCAGAAGTACGAAGCCCGTCACCCGGTTCCCCCCTGAAAGCACCGCGATCGTTCACTATCGAACGTTCTTCGGATGCTTTCAGAGGGCATCGGATCCGGAAACCGCTTTCGCGGCCACCTTGATGCGATCGTGACCGTTATCCGGCGTCCGGTCACCGGAATGTGTTCGTCCGGGAGCGGGCGGTCGTGAGGGCCGAGCCGCTCAGCCCTCGGTGTTGATCATCGCGGCGGCGGCGTACGTCAGATAGCCCCACAGCTTCTCGGCATGCTCCGGCGCGAGCCCCAGCTCGTCCACCGCGTCCCGCATGTGCCGCAGCCAGGCGTCGTGCGCCGCCCGGTCGACCGTGAACGGGACGTGCCGCATCCGCAGGCGCGGATGGCCGCGGCGGTCGCTGTAGGTGGTCGGGCCGCCCCAGTACTGGATGAGGAACAGCGCGAGCCGCTCCTCGGCCGGACCCAGGTCCTCCTCCGGGTACATCGGCTTCAGCAGAGGGTCCTCCGCGACGCCCTGGTAGAAGCGGTGGACCAGGCGACGGAAGGTCTCCTCGCCCCCCACCTGCTCGTAGAAGGTCTGCTCCTGGAGTGTGCCGCGCGGAATCTCGTTCACCGTTCCATCGTCTCAGATGCCCCGGACGAGGACAGGGGTCCTAGGACCCTGGCCGGATGCCGCCGCTGTCCGGACGCCGCCGCTGTCCGGGTGGCAGCGGTGGCCGGAACCCGCCGGAGCGCAGGAGGGTGGAGGCATGGAGGACGTACGGCGCGATCTGTTCGCCGAGGAGGCCGCGCGGGCCCGGCGGGCGCTCGTGCGCGAGATCGAGGCGTACGGCGCCCTGCGCGACCCGCTCTGGCGCAGCGCCTTCGCCGAGGTCCCGCGCCATCTCTTCGTGCCCTCGTACTACGTCGCCGGGCCCGGCGGCTACGTCCGCCTCTGGTCCGGCGACCCCGACCCGGCCCGCCGGGCGCGCTGGCTGCGCGGCGCGTACGAGGACACCGCCCTGGCGACCCGGGTCCGGGACGGCGAACTCGTCTCCTCCGCCAGCCAGCCCTCCCTGATGGCCAAGATGCTCGAAGCCCTGGACGTACGCGACGGGGACGACGTCCTGGAGATCGGCGCCGGCACCGGCTACCACGCCGCCCTGCTCTGCCACCGCCTCGGCGACGCCCACGTCACCACCGTCGACCTCGACGAGGAGATCACCGAATCCGCCCGCGCCCACCTCGCCGCCGCCGGGTACCGGCCGGCCGTGATCACCCGCGACGGCGCCCGCGGCTGCCCCGAGCACGCCCCGTACGACCGGATCGTGGCGACCTGCGCGGTGCCCTCCGTGCCGTACTCCTGGCTCGCCCAGAGCCGGCCCGGCGCACGCATCCTCACCCCGCTCTCCACCGGACTGCTGCTGCTCGCGGTCCGCACCCCCGACCGCGCCGAGGGCCGCTTCCTGCCCGGCTCGGCCTACTTCGTCGCCCTGCGCGGCGGCAGCGTCCGCACCCCGCGCCCGCCACGTACCACCGGAGTGCCCCGGCGGGTGTACGAGGACGAGGGCTTCCGCTTCCTGGCGGGCCTGGCCGGCGAACGCCTCGACACGCGCGAAGCGCTCGCGCTCTGGCTGCGCGAACGGCGGCCGGAGCGGGAGCGCTTCGGGGTGACGGTGAGCGGCGGGCGGCAGTGGGCCTGGCTGGACGACCCCGAAGGGCCGTACGCCTGGCCCCTGCCGGAGCTCTAGTCGTTCTTCAGGGCTTTCAGCCCCTCCGTACGGTGATCGTCGTCCAGGCGCCGACGTGCACCCGGTCGCCCTCCTGGAGCTGGACCGGCACATAGGGCTGGATCGGGTCGGGCGAGCCGTTGATGGTCGTGCCGTTGGTGGAGTTCTGGTCCACCACCGCCCACGAGCCGTCCGGCTGCGCCACGAGCACCGCGTGCTGGTGCGAGACGCCCGGGTCCTCCGGCGGCACCGACAGGTCGATGTCGGGCGACTCGCCGGTGGAGTGCCGGCGGCGGCCGATGCTGACCTGGTTGCCCTGGAGCGGGATGTGCTGCTCGGGGGAGTACGCGGGGAGGTTGAGCCCCCCGGCCTCCGGGCCGCTGCGCTGCATCATCGCCATGAAGTACTCACGGTCCGGGCCGATCACCGCGGTCCAGCCCAGCTGCGGCTGCGGAGCCTGAGCCTGCGGGGCCTGGGGCGCCATAGGAGCCTGCGGCTGCGGGACCGGCGGCGGACCCTGCTGGAACTGCGGCGGCGGGCCGCCCATCGGGCCGGGGCCCGGCATCGGCGCGGGGGCCGGGGCGGGCGGAGCCGGGGGCTGCGGCGCCGATGGCGGCGGCAGCATCCAGTCGTCGTCGGCCCGCGGCTGCGGCGGGGCCGGGTGCGGGGGAGCGGCCTGCGGCGGCGCGGCCGGGAACCCCTGCGGGGCCTGCGGGGCCTGCGGCATCGGCGGGCGCTGCGGCGGCGCCTGGTGGTGCGTCGGGTCGGCGCCCAGCGGCTCGGCCGGGCGGTTCACCTGCGAGGGCCGCGAGCCCTGGTAGTCGAACGCGTCCGGGTGCTGCGGCGGCGCGGGCACCGGCGGCGGCCCCTGCACGGGCGGCGGCCCCTGCATCGGCTGGCCCTGCATCGGCTGGCCCTGCGCCGGCGGCGACTGGAAGCCCGGCGGCAGGTTCAGACCGGGCGGCGGGCCCTGCGGCGCGCGCGGCGCGCTCTGCGGGGCGAGCGGAGTGTAGGAGGTCGCCGTGTTGGTGAGGAAGTTCCAGCGGCACTCCTCGCAGAACGGCGCCATCGGCTCGCGCGGGGTGCGGCACTGCGGGCACAGCTCGGCCTGGGCGGTGGCGTTCGGGTCGCCGCCCATGCCGAAGCCGCCGGGCGTGGCGGGCGGCGGCGGGACGGGACCGCCGGGCGCACCGGGGCCACCGGGGCCACCAGGCGCACCGGGGCCACCGGGACCGGCCGGGCCGGGATATCCGTACGCGGGAGGCGGCGGCGGGGGAGGCGGCGGTACGGCACCCGTCGGCGCACCCGCCCCGGCCGCCATGCGGTGGCCGCAGACCTCGCACCAGTCGTCGGAGACCGACTGGTGTCCGTTCGGGCAGGTCGGCATGTCGGTGCTTCCCCCTCTCCTCGTCCTCGCCCCCCTCGCGGGGCTGTCTCGTTCCCGCCCTGGCGGGCGGCTACTTCTTCACGCGAACGGTCTTGGTGGAGCGCGTCTCGAGAGTCATCTCGTCCGCTTCCGCGACCTTCGCCTTCAAACGCACAGTACCCGTCGCGGCGTCGACCACGTCCACCACCTTCGAAAGGAGTTTCGCCGTATCGGCATTGCCGGAGGCCGCCGCGAGCTGCACCGCACGCCCGAGTTTGGCGGTCGCGCCGTCCCGGTCGCCCGATTTGCGAGCATCGAGCCCCTGCTGGATGACGTCGGCCAGCTCGGCCTGCCCGGTGTAGTGGGCGACCTGCGGATTGATCGCGGTGGACATCACCATGTCGTCCGTCCACACCGCCCGTACCAGGCCCTGGGACAGCGTCGTGGGCGTGCCGCCCGCCGGGTCCGGGACGATCAGCGAGACCCGGGCGGCCAGCATCTCCTGCCCGATCGCGGCCTCGGGAACCCGTACGGACACGTGGTAGTCGCGGGACTCGTCGCCCCACGAGCCGGTCGGGTAGTCGCCGGCCCGCGGACCCGCCTCGGTGCGCCGCCCGGACAGGTCGGCGACCGTCGGCGCGACCTGCTTCACGAAGCCGATCTCCACCCCCACCGGGGTCCACAGGCGCAGCGCGACGTCCGCGACCTCCTTGCCCATGGCGCCTTCCATCATGGCGGTGAAGTCGGCGGCGAGCCCGGCCGGGTCGGCGACGATGTCGGCGGTGCCGAGCAGCGCCGTGGCGATGCCCCGGACCTCGTCGACCTCCCAGTCGGTGCCGACCCCGCGCGCGTCGCAGGTGAACCGGCCCGCGCAGGCGTCGAGCGCGGCCCGCAGGTCCTCCGGCGACTCGTGCTCGTTGCGCCCGTCGGTGAGCAGGATGCCGTGCCGGATGGCGGCGTCGGCCGAGGAGAGCAGGGTGTCGGCGAGCCGCAGCCAGGTGCCGATGGCGGTGCCGCCGCTCGCGTTCAGCGCCCGCAGCGCGTCCTTCGCCTGGGCGCGGGTACGGGCGTCGGCGACGGCCAGCCGCCCCTGGCCCGGGTACACCTCGCGGGCGATGTGGGTGCCGGCGACGACGGCGAAGAAGGTGCCGTCGCGCAGGGTGTCGATGGCGGCGGCGGTCGCCTCGCGGGCGCCGCGCATCTTGGTCGACGGGTAGTCCATCGAACCCGAGCAGTCGAGCATCAGGACGACGGCGGCGGACCCGCCGCCCGCCGGCCGGACCCCGGCCGCGCTGCCGCCGCCGCTCGCGGTCACGGTGACGATCGCGTTGACGTCCCGGCCGCCCTCCGGCAGGAACTCGTTCTGGTACACGTCCACCGAGAACTGCGGCCCGGTGGGCTTGGAGAAGTTCGCCATGGGTGATTCGGCTCCTCGCTCACGAGAAGAGAAGAAAAGGGAGAAAGTCAGACGGAAGGAAGGCCGGGGCGATCCGGGCCCGAGGGCTCCGGCCGCCCGGGCCTGCTCAGGCCGTTCCGGTCCCGGCGGCCGGAAGGACGGTCGTCGCGTCGGTCGGCATGTCGGGCGTCACGTCGGGCGCCACGCCGGTCGCCACGTCGGTCGTCACCTGGGCCGGCAGGACGGTGGTCATCCCGGCCGGAAGGGCGAACGGCAGCAGCGCGACCGTGATGTTGTCGTGGCCGCCGCCGTCGAGCGCGTGGCCCACGAGCACCTGCGCCGCGTGCAGCGGGCGTCCGGCCGCGTCCGGCGGCAGGACCCGCGCCATGTCCTCGGCGCCCTCCGCGTAGTTCCACAGGCCGTCCGTGCAGACCACGACCACGCCCGGCCGGTCCGGCTTGAACGCGGCGGTGTGCGGCTCCAGTTCGTAGCTGTCCGCGCCGAGCCAGCCGGTGATCGCGTGGGCGCGCTCGTCCGCGTACGCCTGAGCCTCGTTCATCAGCCCCGCCGCGACCATCTGCGCGGCCCACGAGTCGTCCTCGGTGAGCCGGGCGGGCGGGGTGGTGCGGTCGTCCGGCACCCAGTAGGCCCGGCTGTCGCCGACCCAGCCGACGATCAGGAGCCCGTCGACGACGATCGCGCTCACGATGGTGCAGGCCGGCGAGTTCTGGTGCTCCCGCTCCCCGGCCGGGCGCTCGGCGAGCGCGGTGACCGCGTCGGCGGCCGCCACGATCGCCTCCTGCATGGCCTGCTGCGGGTGGGTGCCGCGCGGCAGCGCCGATACGAGCGCGGTGCGCGCGGCGGCGGCCGCGGCGGCGGACGCCTCGTCGGGGCGGGTCGCGGAGGACACGCCGTCGCAGACCACGGCGAGCGAGGCCGGCGAACCGTCGGGCAGCGCGGCCGAAGCGACCGCGAAGGAGTCCTCGTTGCGGTGATGGCGCAGCCCGCGGTCGCTGACGGCGGCGACCGCAGGCAGCTCCTCCTCCATGTGGTCGCGGTCGCGCGGCTGCGCGTGCCCGCAGTGCTCGCAGTAGCCGTCGCCGTCCACCCGGCCGGTCCGGCACGCCACGCACACCTTCCGGTCGTCGCCCGGCGAGGTGGCTGCCACCGCAGCCGCCTGCGCCTGCGCCGCGAGCGCGGCCCGCGGGTCGGGCGCGGGCAGGGTGAAGTCCCCGCCCCCGTGCTCACCCGTCCCACCGGCCGGCGCCACCGTGACCGACCCCGCCGGATCGCCCGCGCGAGCTGCGCTCGCCGGGTCTGCCACGTGCGCCGCACCCGCCGGCGCTGCCGGGACCGAGCCCCCCGGTCCTGCCGGGGCGACCGAGCCCGCCGGAGCCGCCGGTCCTGCCGGGTCTGCCGCGTGTGCCGCGCCTGTCGGCGTTGTCGGCCCCGCCGACACGCCTGGGCCCGCCGCGTGAGCTGCGCCCGCCCAGGCCGCCGGCCCCGCCGCGTCCGCGGCGCGAGACGCTCCGGCCGCACCGGCCGGCCCCGCCGGGGCCCCCGCGTGCGCCGCGCCCGCCGGGACCCCAGGCCCCGCCGCGCCCGCCCCATCCGCCTCCGGCGCGCCGTCCGTCCGTACCGGGATCGTCGGCAGGTCGCGGCCGCCCGAGTCGGTGCCCGCCAGCTCGCCCGGGTGCTGGGTGGCCGTGGTCAGCGAGTTCGGGTCCCGGGGCGGTGCGTCCGGCCAGTCCACCGGGAGTGCGATCGGCACCGTCGGCCGGTCCGGCGCCTCGGCGGCCGACAGGTCGTAGCCGCACGCGCCGCAGAACTTGTCCCCGGACTCCAGCGGTTCGGCGCACTCGGGGCAGGTCCCCAGGGGGTGCGGGGGCTTCGGCTTCAGCGACATACTCACACCCACGTCCGGGGACGGAAGCGGTTGGCCCGCTCCACCAGTTCGATCCTCTCCTCGCCGCGCTGGGCGAGCCGGGCGAGCACCCGGTAGGAGCGTTCGAGGCCGAAGCGCAGTCCGCGCTCGTCCAGTGCGCTGCCGAGCAGCACCGTGCCGGCCGGGCCCGCGCCGGGACTGCCCGAGAGCACCCAGTCGAGCGCGGTGCCGAGCACCTCCGTCGAGAGCAGCTCACGGCGCACCGCGTCCAGGCCGAAGCCCTGCAGCGCCGAGACCTGCGCCGCCGCGGCCGTCAGATCGGCGCCCAGCGGCTCGTTCGCGGGCCGCCGGCGCAGCCGGGCCCGTACCGCGGCGACCCGGGCCGCCGTGTAGTGGATCGACGACTCCGGCACCGACTCCAGGGTGCGCACCGCGCCCGCCCGGTCGCCGGCCGCGAGCTGCACCCGGGCCAGGCCGAAGGCCGCGCTGACATAGCTGGGGTCGGTCGCCCACACGAGCCGGTAGTACTCGGCGGCGTTGTCGAGCTGGCCGAGCAGCTCCGCGCAGACACCGAGCGCCAGCTTGGGCGCCGGTTCGCCGGGGAAGGCGTCGTAGATCGCGTCGAAGGCCAGCGCCGCGCTCTCCCGGTCGCCCGCGATCAGGGCCGTCGCGCCCCGGTACCAGACCACCCGCCAGTCGTCGGCGTACCCCTGCTCCAGGTCGTCCAGGCTGCGCCCGGCGGACACCAGGTCGCCCATCTCCAGGCGCGCCCGCAGCTCGCGCAGCCGCAGTTCGAGCGAGGACACCGGCGCCGCGTGCAGCGCGGTGATCAGCTCGGCGGGCGCGGCGGCGAGCAGACCCGCGAGGAAGCCGGCGTTGGGATCGGCCGGATCGACCCGCGGCACCGGCAGGGCCAGCGCCGTCGCCGGTACGTCGAAGGGGCGCAGGAAGCTGCCCGCCCGGCCGGGCACGGCCGTCGGCAGCGTTCTGCGGGCCCGCCGGGTCTCGCGCGCGCCGAGCACCGACACGTCCTCGGTGAGCTCCTCGAACAGCTCGGTGTCCGTGACCCGCGTCTCCGCGCCGAACAGCGTCGACAGGGCCGGCCGCGGGCGTCCCGACTGCAGCGCCACGACCTCCCGCAGCACCCCCGTCAGCTGCTCGGCCATCTCCTGCGCGGAGCCGAAGCGGCGTACCGGGTCGGGGTCGGTGGCCCGCACCAGGAAGCGGTAGAAGGACTCGTAGGTCCGGAGGACCTCGATGCCGTCCGGCTCGGGCAGCGAGTCGGCGTAGACGTTGGTGTAGCCCTGGAAGTCGAAGGTCAGCACGGCGAGCGTGCGCGCCACCGTGTACAGGTCGCTCGCCACCGACGGGCCGAGCTCGGCGACCTCCGGCGCCTGGTAGCCGACCGTGCCGTAGATCGCCGACTCGTCGTCGTCCATCCGCCGGACCGCGCCCATGTCGATGAGCTTCAGCTGGTCCTCGGTCTGGATCGCGTTGTCGACCTTGAAGTCGCAGTACAGCAGGTTGCGGCTGTGCAGATGGCCGAGCGCCTCCAGGGCCTCGATGCCGTACGCGCAGGCCTGCTCGACCGGCAGCGGGTCGCGTCGGCCCTCCGCCGTGCGCCGCTCGTTGGCGATCTCCTTGAGCGACTTGCCGCCCACGTACTCCATGACGATGTAGCCGTCCAGGGAGCCGGTGCGCTGGTCGAGGTGTTCGACGAAGTTGTAGATGCGCACGATGTTGGCGTGCTCGATCTCGGCGAGGAAGCGGCGCTCCGAGATCGCCGCGGCCATCGCGTCCTGGTCGCCGGTGTCGAGCAGGCCCTTGAGCACCACCCAGCGGTCCGCGACCGCCTTGTCGACGGCCAGATAGATCCAGCCCAGACCGCCGTGCGCGAGACAGCCCGCCACCTCGTACTGCCCGTGCACCACGTCGCCCGCGCGCAGCTTCGGCACGAAGGAGTACGGGTGCCCGCACTTGGTGCAGAAACCCTCGGTGCGGCCCGGCCGGTCACCGCGCGAACGGCCCACCGGCGCACCGCAGTCGGAACGCGAGCAGAATCGCTTCCTCTCGGGAACCTCGGGGTTCTCCATCACCGCGGCCCGCGGATCCGGACGCGGCACCTCCGGCACCGCGACCAGACCCGCGCCCAGCCGGCCGCGCGCCGAGGACGCGCCCGTGGAGCCGGAGCTGCGCACCGACACCGAACGGCCCGTGTGCTTCCCCGAGAGCGAGCGCGACAGCCGCCCCGACACCGAACGCCGGGACGCCGAGGAGCGCGCCGAGCGCGAGGACGTACGCGCGGACGTACGAGCGGAGGACGCGGAGCGGCCCGAGTCGCCGCCCCGGCCGCCCGCCGCCATCCCGGTCCTGGTCGCCTGGAGCATCCCGCTCGGCGCGACGACCGGGGCGAGACCACAGGTGTCGCAGTACAGCTCGCCGCCGCCCATGTCCTCGTAGGAGCCCTCGCACGCCGGACGCTGACAGCTGCTCACGTCGGTTCCCCCGCTCACCACTCGTTCCCCCTGGTGTCCCTGGGCCCTGACAGCACGTCGGCCGCCGCCTGCTGGTAGCGCAGCACCGCCTGCTCCGCCACCCGCAGATCGCAGGGGGCGCTCCAGAGCATGCGGCGGGCCGTGTCGTACCGCTCGACGAGCAGCGGATCCTCCGCCGCCCCGAGCCGGGCCACCTTCGCCTTGTACGCGTCGAGCCGGCCGCGCAGTTCCGCGCGGACCGCGAGCGGCGCGGTGACCGCCGTCAACGACTCGCGGGCCCGCAGCAGTTCCTCCTCCGCCTCCTGCTCCAGGGCGTCGAGCAGCGGGGAGAGCCGGTGCCAGCGGGCGTGCCTGCGGTGCTCCGCCGCCGCCACCAGACGCTCCTGGAGCGCGGTCGGCGGGCCGCTGACCGCCGGCACCTCGGACGCGGCGATCTTCGCCAGGACCTCGCCGCGCGCCGAACGCGCCTCCGCCAGCGTGCGGTCCGCGCGCGACAGCACGTCCCGCAGCCGCAGCAGCCGCTCCTCCGCGTCCTGCCGGACCTGGAGCACCGCCTCGATCTCGCGCCGGATGTCCTCCAGGGCGCGCGCCGCCGTGTCGTACCGCCCGGTGTCCGGCCGGCCGCCGCCCGGCGCCGAACTGCCCTGCGCGGGCCGCCAGAACGCCAGCGGATCGGAGATCACCTGCGCCCGCAGCGCGCCCAGCTCGGCGGTGATCGACTCGAGCTCGTCCCCGGCCGGGTGCTCCCCGGGCCGTACGCCCACCGAGTGCGCGAGCGACCGGGTCCGGCCGAGCTCCGCGGCGAGCAGGTCTATCCGGGCGGGCAGCGCCGACCAGACCGCGTCGGCGGTCACCACCACGTCGAGGGAGGCCGCGTACAGCTCGTTCATCCGCGTGACGAGCCCGTCCAGGGTGAACCGCTCGGCCAGCGAGGCCTGTTCGTGCGCCCCGCCCGGCACGTGCACGCTCTCGCCGCGCAGCCGGTCGGTCAGCTCGGTCAGCTCCTCGCGCCCGGGCCAGCGGCGCCGGGCCCGTACCCCACGGGCGTCGTGCAGCGCCGCCGTGTACGCGTCGAAGTACGCCCAGAGCAGGGTGATCGTCCGCTCGGCGGTCTGCCAGCGGTCCCGGGTCGTGCCGGTCAGCTCGGCCCCTTCGAGCAGCCTGCGGCCGGCGTGGTCCTGGAGGGCGAGGAGCGAGTCCTCGACCGCCTTGTGCTCCGCGCCGAGCCGTGCCAGCGCACGGTCCACCTCGTCCCGGTCCATCACCGGACCGGCGGGTCCCGCGACGCCCATCGATCACCTCTCGTCTCGTGCTGCCTGTCCGTAAGGGCTGTGTGCTGTGGGCCTACTTGTACGTGGGGGCGGGCGGCCCGGTGATCCCGGGCAGGTCCGCCTTCAGCCACTTGTCGTACGCCTGCTGCCACGGGCCCTGCCGGTACTCGACGAGCACCTGGTTGACCCGGCGCACCAGATCGTCGTTGTGCAGTTTCGCCGCCACTCCGTAGTACTCGGTGGTGAAGGGCCGGCCCTTGAGCTCGACGGCCGGGTCCTGCGCGGCCTGGCCGGCGGCGAGCGCGTTGTCCGTGACCACCGCGTCGACCTCACCCAGCTGCAGCCGGGCCAGACAGTCCAGCTGGTTGGGCACGGTCAGCAGGTCCGGATCGTCCTTGGTGCCGTCGCCGGCGTCCTTGTAGACCGCGCCGAACGACTTCTCCTCCAGCGCCTCGTACGCCGTCGAACCCTCCGCCGTGCACACCCGCTTGCCGCTCAGCGAGCTGTCGTAGCCGGTGATCGGCGAGGACTTCGGGGCGAGCACCTGCTGCCCGGCCTGGAAGTAGGCGGTGGAGAAGGCGACCTGCTGGATGCGCTTGCAGTTGATCGTCATGGTGCGCACCACCAGGTCGACCTTGTCGCTCTCCAGGGCGGCTATCCGCTGGTTGGTCGGGACGGCGCGGAAGATGACCGCGTTCTCGTCGCCCAGGATCGACTTGGCGATGGCCCTCGCCAGATCGATGTCGAAGCCCTCCAGCTCGCCGGGGGTCTCCTTGAGCGAGCCGTCGGGCTGCCGGGTGACCGTCGGCGGAGTACGGAAGCCCCACTTGTAGCTGTTCTGGTCGACGCCGACGATCAGCTTGCCGCGCTGCTTGATCCGGCTCACCGCAGGGCCGTCGGCGGTCGACGGGGTCAGCGAGGCCTCCGGGTCCTGGCAGGTCTCCGCGCTCTCCGCGCGGACCTGCACGCCCGTGCCGACGCCCGGACCTGGCCCGGCGGAGGGCACGGGGTCCGCGGCGCCGGTGCGCGGCAGCGCGAACAGCGCGAGGGCGGCGGTCAGCGAACAGGCCACGCCCATCGCGGCCACCCCGCCCCAGCCACGCAGCCGGGCCACGGGGCCGGGGCCCGCCCCGTCCGTCCGCTCGACGCCGTACGGCAGCATCCCGCCCCCTCTCACCGGTACTCCGACAGTCTGCGGTTGACGCCCGTCACGGCGCCGCCCGCGGCGAGCACTCCCAGGACCGCCGCGCCCAGCGGCAGCCCGGTCAGTGCGTCCCGGCCGCCCTCGGCGGCCGTGGTGAACTCGTCCTGTTCGTGGGACAGCGCCCGGCCGAGCGCCGCGTCGACCCGGTCGAAGCACTCGCCGGTCGAACCGCTGCTGCCGATCACCTTGTTCATGGCGGCGGTGAAGTCGCCCGCGTCGTCGAGCTGCCGGGCCTGCTCGTGCCGGGTGTGCCACTCACCGGTCCGGGCCGTGGCCTCGGCCACCGGGCCGCGGCCCTCGCCGTCGTCGGCGAGCCGGCCGGCCTCCTCGAGCGCGGCGTTCAGCGTCGCCGCACTGCTGGTGTAGTCGGCCTCGTACTTGTCGCGCTTGCCGTCCTCGGTGAGCACGGCGCCGCGGCCGACCACCGCGAGGTTCTCGTTCGCGCGGGCCTTCAGGGAGCTGATCCGGGCCTCGTTGAGCACCTGGAGGGAGTCCTGGCCGTGCGCCCGGGCGTCGTCCAGGCCCGCGCGGGCGAGTCCGTGTCCGGCCACCAGCCAGAGGAGCGCCGCCAGGCAGGCGGCGGAGGCGGAGAGAAGGCCGCGGTTGAACACCCGGTGGGTGCGCAGGTAGTTGCGGCGCTGGGCCCAGCCGAGCACCGCCAGCGCGAGTATCCCGAGGCCGATCGACAGGAAGGGCCAGGTGCGGGCCTCGGCGTCGTCCTGGTGCAGCCGCTCGGTCTCCGCCGCGTACAGCCGCTCGGCGGCGGGCAGCAGCTCCTGGGTCATGGTCAGGTTCGCGTAGCGCAGATAGGCGCCGCCGAGCGGCAGGCCCTGCCGGTTGGCGGCCCGGGCCCGCTCGACCAGACCGGTGTAGCGCGGCAGATGCTCGTTGAGCGTGGCGATCTCGTGGCCCGAGCCGGCGTCCGCGTCGCTGCTCGCGGCGGCCTTCACCAGGAGCCGCGAGGCGGTGGCGATGTCGTCCGCGTAGCGCTTGCGCAGCTGGTCGGACTCCTGCGGTCCGGCGAGGAAGCCGCTGGCCGCGGTGGCGTCCGCGTCGGCGAGCGAGCGGTAGATGTCGGCGGCGTCCGCGCTCAGCGGCTGGCTGCGGCCCACCACGTCGTCCGCGTACGAGGCGCGGTCCAGGACCTCGTACGTCGTGACGGCGCCGAAGGCGACGACGAGCAGCGCCAGTACGGCACCCAGGATCCGCAGTCGGCCCGGCTCGGTGGTCGCGGCCCGGCGCAGCACGGCACGGGCCTCGGCCCAGGCGCCGGGCCCCGCGGGCGGCGGCGGCACGACGGCCGGAGCCTGCCCTGCCTGCCCTGCCTGCCCGGCCGTTCCGCCCTGCGCGGGTACGCCGGAACCCGGCCGCGCGGGCGCGGTGGCGGTGCCCTGCGCCGCCGAGGCGGCGGGCGCGTTCGGCGGGTATGTCACGTGACCTCCCCCTCGGTCTCAGACGTCGACCCGTCCTGCCGGTGGGTTGGCGGACGAATACTGCCCCGGCCAGCAGTATGGCCGCAGCGCCCGTCCCGTACACCGGGATTGACTCGATCTTGTTCCTATCGTGCCCCATGTCCCCCGGGCACTCGCAGGCGAACCCCTTCCTCTGGAAAACGAGCCCTGGCCGGAATCGGTTCCACCAAGAACGTCCTCGAACGAGTGAACATGTGTGCGGGGCGCCCTGGGAAGGGCGCCCCGCACACACGCATCCGTCCGCTCAGGCGTAGTGCTCCCGCAGCCGCGCCGCGGCCTCCGGCGGCGCGCCGGCCGCGTCCAGGGCCAGCAGCCCGGCACCGAGCACCGGCGGCGCCGTCACCACGACCGTCCGCGCCTTCGGTGCCTTCGCGGCGAGGAGTTCGGCGATCCGGGCGTCCAGCCGCGGGTGCCGGGCGGCGAGGACACTGCCCCCGAGCACCACCGGCGCCTCCTCGGCGAGCAGCCCGAGCCGGCCGAGCGCCACCGACGCGAACGCCACCACCTCGTCGGCGAGCCGGTCCACCAGGGACCGCGCCACCGGGTCGCCCTCCGCACTCGTACGGAAGAGGACCGGCGTCAGCTCGTGCTTGCGCTCCGGCGGGATGCTCCCCAGATGCAGCGCCTCGATCAGCGCGTACATCGTCGGCAGCCCGAAGTGCTCCGGCAGCGTGCGGGCGAGCGCGGTCGGCCCGCCCCGCCCGTCCTCCGCGCGGGCCGCGAACCACAGCGCCTCGTCCGCCATGCCGCCGCCCCCGCCCCAGTCCCCGGAGATCTTCCCGATCGCGGGGAAGCGGGCGGTGCGCCCGTCCGGCAGCATGCCGACGCAGTTGATGCCCGCCCCGCACACCACCGCCACACCGCGCGGCTCGTCGACCCCGGCGCGCAGGATCGCGAAGGTGTCGTTCCAGACATGGACCGCGCCGCCCCAGCCGCGCGCTTCCAGGGCGGCCTTCAACCCGGCCTCCTCGACCGGCAGATCGGCGTTCGCCAGACAGGCCGCGACCTGCGCGAACGCCACCGGCTTCCCGGCCCCGCCGGCCGCCTCCCACGCCCGTCCGGCGATCTCCGCCACCGCGTCGACCGCCGTCCCGACCCCCACCACCGGGGGCTGGAACCCGCCGCCGCGCGCCCCGCCCAGGACCGTGCCGTCCGGGGCGAGGATCGCGACGTCGGTCTTGCTGTTGCCGGCGTCGATCGCCAGCAGCGCTCCGTTCAGGCCCACGCGAGGTGCTCCCGGTTGTGCGCGAGCAGCCGGTCGGTCAGCCCGTCGGCCTGCTCGAACTGTCCCACCAGCGGGTGCGCGAGCAGCGCCCGGAACACCCGGTCGCGGCCGCCGCGCAGCGCCGCCTCCAGGGCCAGGTCCTCGTACGCGGTGACATGCGCGACAAGCCCCGCGTAGAGCGGGTCGAGCGGCGCCACCGGCAGCGGCACCGGACCCTGCGCGCCCACCGCCGCCTGCACCTCGATGACGGCGTCGTCGGGCAGGAAGGGCAGCGTGCCGTTGTTGTACGTGTTCACCACCTGGTACGGCGATCCCCCTCCGCCCAACAGGGACGCGGCCAGGTCCACGGCCGCCTCCGAGTAGAAGGCGCCCCCGCGCTTGGCGAGCAGCTCCGGCTTCTCGTCGAGCGCCGGATCCCCGTACATCTCCAGGAGCCGCTTCTCCATCGCGGCCACCTCGGCGGCCCGCGAGGGCTTGGTGCGCAGCTCCTCCACGACGGCGTCGTGGGCGTAGAAGTAGCGCAGGTAGTACGAGGGGACGACGCCGAGCCGGTCCACGACGGAGCGCGGCAGGTGCAGGTCGTCGGCGATGGCGTCGCCGTGTCCGGCGAGCAGCCGGGGCAGTACGTCCTCGCCCTCGGGCCCCCCGAGCCGTACCCCGGTCTCCCAGGTCAGGTGGTTGAGCCCGACATGGTCGAGGTGCACGTCCGCCGGGGCGACGTCCAGCAGCGCGGCGAACTTGCGCTGGAAGCCGATCGCCACGTTGCACAGACCGACGGCCTTGTGGCCGGCCTGGAGCAGCGCCCGGGTGACGATGCCGACCGGGTTGGTGAAGTCGACGATCCAGGCGTCCGGGTTGGCGCGCCGGACCCGCTCGGCGATGTCGAGCACCACCGGGACCGTCCGCAGCGCCTTGGCGAGACCGCCGGCACCCGTCGTCTCCTGGCCGACGCAGCCGCACTCGAGCGGCCAGGTCTCGTCCCGCTCGCGGGCCGCCTGGCCGCCGACCCGCAGCTGGAGCAGCACGGCGTCGGCGCCGTCGACCCCGGCGTCGAGGTCGGAGGTGGTGACGATCCGCCCGTCGTGGCCCTGCTTGGCGAAGATCCGCCGGGCGAGGCCGCCGACCAGGTCGAGGCGCTCGGCGGCCGGGTCGACGAGGACGAGTTCGGTGATGGGCAGGGTGTCGCGCAAGCGCGCGAACCCGTCGATCAGTTCGGGGGTGTAGGTGGAGCCGCCCCCCACGACAGCGAGTTTCATAACAGTCGGCTAGCCCTTCACTCCGGTCAGTGTGACGCCCTCGACGAATGCCTTCTGGGCGAAGAAGAAGACGAGGATCACGGGGGCCATGACCAGGACGGTCGCGGCCATGGTCAGATTCCAGTCGGTGTGGTGCGCGCCCTTGAAGGACTCCAGGCCGTAACTCAGCGTCCAGGCGGCCGGGTTCTCGGAGGCGTAGATCTGCGGCCCGAAGTAGTCGTTCCAGGCGGCGAAGAACTGGAAGAGCGCGACGGCCGCGATGCCGGGCTTCGCCATCGGGAGGACGACCCGCAGCAGGGTGCGCAGTTCGCCGCAGCCGTCGACGCGGGCGGCGTCGAGGTACTCGTTCGGGATGGTCAGCAGGAACTGGCGCAGCAGGAAGATGGAGAAGGCGTCGCCGAAGGCCATCGGGATGATCAGCGGCCACAGCGTGCCGGACAGGTCCAGCTGCTTCGCCCAGAACAGGTACATCGGGATGATGACGACCTGCGGCGGCAGCATCATCATCGAGATGACCAGCATCAGCGCGAGCCGGCTGCCGCGGAAGCGGAACTTGGCGAGCGCGTACGCCACCGGGACCGAGGACACCACGGTGAGGACGGTGCCGAGGCCCGCGTACAGGAGCGTGTTGCGCCACCAGGTGAGGAAGCCCGGGGTGTCGAGCACCCTCGTGTAGTTGTCCCACTCCCAGGTGTCCGGGGTGAGGTCGCGGGTGAGTGTCTGCTGGTCGCTCATCAGCGAGGTGAGCAGGACGAACACGAAGGGCAGGACGAAGAACAGGGCCGCGGCGATGCCGAGCGCGTGCACGGCGATCCAGTGGAGGGCGGCCTTGCGGCGGGCTGTGCGGGAGGCCGGGGTGGCGCCCGGCTTCCTCACGTCCGAGGCGAGTTCGGGCGCGTCGAGGGTCTGGCTCTGGGTGGTGGTCTGGCTCATGGGTGTTCAGTCACCTGCCTGGACGAGACCGCCGCGGCGGCGCATGAGCAGCAGGGTGAAGACCATGGCCAGGGCGAAGAGGATCAGGGCGGTGGCGCAGGCCGCGCCGTAGTCGAAGCGCTGGAAGCCGAGGTTGTAGACGAGCTGCGGCAGGGTCAGCGTGGACTTGTCCGGGTAGCCGGGCTCGAAGGGCTGCCCGGACCCACCGATGACGCCGGAGGCGACCTTCCCGGCCACGAGCGGCTGGGTGTAGTACTGCATCGCCTGGATGATCCCGGTGACCACGGCGAACATCACGATGGGCGAGATGTTCGGCAGCGTGACGTAGCGGAAGCGCTGGAGGGCCGAGGCCCCGTCCAGCTCGGCCGCCTCGTACTGCTCCTTCGGTACGTCGAGCAGCGCGGCCATGAAGATGACCATGAGGTCGCCGACGCCCCACACCGCGAGCATGGTGAGCGCGGGCTTGGACCAGGCGGGGTCGTTGTACCAGGCGGGGGCCGGGACGCCGAGGCCTTCGAGGACCGCGTTGACCGGTCCGGTGCCGGGGTTGAGCAGGAAGACGAAGGCGAGCGTCGCGGCGACCGGCGGGGCGAGGTAGGGCAGGTAGAACAGGGTCCGGAAGACCCCCGCGCCCGTCTTGATCTTCGTGATGAGCAGGCCGACGCCGAGTCCGAAGACGACCCGGCAGGCGGTCATCACGACGACCAGCCACAGAGTGTTGCGGAGCGCCGGCCAGAACATTGGGTAGTCCTGGAAGACGTACGTCCAGTTGTCCAGGCCGCTGAAGGACGGCGGCTGGAAGCCGTCGTAGTCCATGAAGGAGAAGTAGACGGTCGACACGAGCGGGTACGCGAAGAAGACCGCGAACCCGACGAGCCAGGGCGAGAGGAAGGCCGCGGTACGAAGCGCCGCGCGGCGGCGCTTCGAGCGGAGGGTGATCGTGCGGGTCATGGTGCCTACTTCGCCTTGGCGATGTCGGTGTCGATCTGTGCGGCGGTCTTCGCGAGGCCGCCCTTCAGGTCGGTCACCGCACCCTTCTCGTACTGCAGGGCGAAGTCCTGGAGGGTGTTGAGGTAGGTGGCGCCGTTGACCGCGCCCGCCGCCGTGTTGGACTTCGGGTGCCGCGCGATGTCGAGGAAGGTCTTGAAGCGCGGGTCGAACTTCAGGTTCGGCGACTTCAGGGCCTCGAAGGTGGAGGGCACGTTGCGGATGCCGTTGGCGAAGGCGACGACGGCCTCGGTGTCCGTGGTCATGAACTTGATCAGTTCCCAGGCGGCGTTCTGCTTCTTGCTCTGCGGGGCGATGCCCATGACCGTGCCGGAGAGGTAGCCCTTGCCGTAGTCGGCGGCCTGCGCGTCGGGGACGGGCATCGGGGCGACGCCGATGTCGAAGGCGGCCTTGGCGTCGGTGGCCATGCCGAGCCGCCACTCGCCGTCGAGCTGCATGGCGACCTGGCCGGTGTGGAAGGGGTGCTTGGCGCCCCACTCGTCGCCGAAGGTCGTCCGGTACTTCTCCAGCTTCGCGTAGCCGCCGAGCTCGTCGACCATCTTCTTCTGGACGCTCATCATCTCGGCGATGCCGGGGTCGGTGCCGACCGTCGACCTGCCGCTGGCGTCGAAGTACGCGGGGCCCCAGCCGCCCAGGTAGTGCTCGGTGGTGGTCTCGTAGCCGTGGTAGTTCGGCATGAAGCCGAGCTGTTCGTAGCCGTCGCCCTTGGGCTTGGTGAGCGCCTTGGCGGCGGTGAGCAGCTCGGAGTAGGTCTTCGGGGGCTTCTCGGGGTCGAGACCGGCCGCTTTGAAGGCGGTCTTGTTGTAGTAGAGGCCGTACGCGTCGGTCAGCAGCGGCATCGCGCAGCGCTTGCCCTCGAACTGGGTGTAGTCCAGGAGCGTCTTGGGGATGATCTTGTCGAGCTCCAGCTTGGACTTGGCTATGAAGGGCTGGAGGTCGGCGAAGGCCCCGGACGAGCAGAACTTGCCGATGTTGGACGTGGTGAAGGAGGACACCACGTCGGGCCCCTTCGAACCGCCCGTGCGCAGCGCCTGGTTGAGCTTGTCGTCGTTGATGTCGCCGACGACGTCCACCTTGATGTTGGGGTGGGCCTGCTCGAAGCGCTTGATGTTGTCGTTGATGGCCTG
Organism: Streptomyces sp. NPDC048623; assembly: GCF_040650755.1. Taxonomy (NCBI): domain Bacteria; kingdom Bacillati; phylum Actinomycetota; class Actinomycetes; order Kitasatosporales; family Streptomycetaceae; genus Streptomyces; species Streptomyces sp. NPDC048623. The sequence goes on along the minus strand of NZ_JBEZHV010000042.1, from coordinate 16,154 downwards.
CACCTCGGAGGGGGCGGACCAGCCGTGCCAGAAGGTGATCGTCGTCTGCGCGTCGGGGTCGTCGGTGGCGCCGTTGTTCGCGGAGCCGGTACAGGCGGAGGCGAAGAGCGCGACGGACGTGGCGGTGGCGAGGGCGGCGGCGAGTCTGCGGTGTCGGCGCAGTACGGGCATGGCGGAATCTCCCTGGAACGGGGACGGTTGTCGGGGACGCGACTAGCGGGACGTGTCGAAGACCTCGTCACGGGTGGCGGCGAGGGCGGATTCGAGGGCGCCGCGGAGCACCGGGTCGCGGTCGACCGCGGCGAGGACGAGCCGGGGCCGGGAGGCGGCCAGATCGGCGAGCTGGGTCTGGACCCGGGAGCGCAGCGGCTCGCCGCCGGGGCTGACGGCGAGGCCGGACAGCACGATCAGCTCGGGGTCGAGGACGGCGACGAGGGCGGCGAGCCCGATGGCGAGGCGTTCGGCGTAGATGTCGAGGAGCCGCGCGTACCGCTCGTCCTGCTCGTGCCGCTCGGCGGCCTCGGTGAGCAGCCGGGCCGCGGTCTCCACGTACGGCTGCTCGCGGGTGTCGATCCCGCAGGCCTTGGCGATCCGGGGTACGGACTGGACGCCGGCGAGCTCCTGGAAGCCGCCGGAGTTGGCCTTGGTGACCTGCCGTACGAGCGGGGTGCCGGGCACGGGCAGGAAACCGACCTCGCCGGCGCCGCCGGTGAAACCGCGGTGCAGCCGGCCACCGAGGACGAGGGCGGCACCGAGGCCCCCCTCGTTCCACAGCAGCACGAAGTTCTGGTGGTCGCGGGCCGCGCCGAGCCGCTGCTCGGCGAGGGCGACCAGATTGACGTCGTTCTCGAACTCGAACGGCATCGGCAGCGCGACGGCCAGCTCCTCCAGGAGCGTGGGGGAGTGCCAGCCGGGCAGGTGGGAGGCGTACCGCAGCCGCCCGGTGGCCGGGTCGAAGGCGCCAGGGGTACCGATGACGAGCCGGTGTACGTCCCCGAGCGCGAGCCCCGCGGCCTTCACGGCCCCGCCGAGCGCGTCGGCCACCTGCCGCACCACGTCATCGGTGCTCCGCCCGGGCGTCGGCAGATGGAACTCCCCGACGACGGTCCCGGTGATGTCGGCGACGGCCGCGCGGATCCCCTCGGGTGTGACATCGAGCCCGGCGGCGTACGCGGCCCCCGGATTCACCCCGTACAGCTGCGCGTTCGGCCCGGGCCGCCCCTCGGTCGTCCCGGTCACCACGACGAGCTCCGCCGCCTCCAGCCGTGCGAGCAGCTGCGAGGCCGTCGGCTTCGACAACCCGGTCAGCTTCCCGATCCGCGTCCGCGACAACGGCCCGTGCGCGAGCAGCAGATCGAGCGCGGCCCGATCATTCATGGCCCGCAACACCCGCGGGGTCCCGGGCGTCCCGGCTGCTCCCGTACTCGTACCGGCCACGACGCTCCCACCTGTCTGCACTGTTAGGAAGGTTTCCTATTGTGTTGGGAGGAAGGTAAGGCCGGGGTCACCGGAGCGTCAAGGGCCGGGACGGGGTGACTGTGCCGCGAGGAGCCGCCCCTGACCCGGTGGCCTGAAGCATGCGGCTCCCGCTCCCGTTGTCCGCGCCCCCTGATAGCTTCACGCGCCGCCGATCACACGGTGGAGACCGACGAGCATCGGGGGGATGCGTGTCGTTCGAAGAAGAATGGGCTCAGCTCAAGGCACGTTCGTGACCGTCGACGACGCGAATGCCGGGCGCTTCCTCGACGACATCCTGCGGAACGGCCAGTACGTGGCGCCGGAGGCGAGCTGGAAGGGCTGAGCCATCGCGAGGATGTCGCCTTCCTGGCGGGGTGCAGTCCGCCCCTTGTCGAGCGGAACGCCGACGAGTTCAAGCGCATCCACGACATGCTGGTGGAGGTCGACGACCCGGCTCACTGGTACGGCGAGGGCAGCCGGCATAACGTGGCGCGCCTTGCCGAGGTGCGGGCCGCCGTGGAGGCGAGTTCCAGCCCGCTCACGCACCTGTCCGGCGGTGCGCTGAAACGGAACTACGTCGCCTGGGGCGGTGAGGGGCCGGTATCCCCGGCCTTGCAGGGCATACGTACACAATTGGCCGGACTGTCAGAGGGCTGGGACGGCACCTACTTGGCCATTCCTCCCACACCGAGTGAGGATCGGCGGCGATGGGGTGCCGCCAACAAATAGATCATCCGAGCTGCGGCGGCGCATTCCGGTGTTCCCGTCCTTCGGACCCATCGCAATACAGATACGGCGAGGTGCCGAGGTGCTCACCGTTCGCCGCGCGATGGGTCCGTGGTGGCTCGTTCCGCCGCTGGTGATGGGCGTGGTGGCGATGGTGCGGTGGGTGATGGTGTCCCGGGGCGGAGGTGGGTGGTTCTGAGGCTGGTCGCCTTCGGGGTGCCCCGTCGCGAACGGTGGGGCACCCGGGGATGCTTGACGTGAGTCAAGCGTTTCCGTAGGGACATGGCTGCGCCTCTGCGCGAGGGCAGGCGATGAGCGCTCGTGACACGTACTGCTGGGCTTTGGAGTAGTAGCCGTGGACGACGTCGTTGCCCGCGGTGAGCCGCAGCGTCTCGCGGGAGCGCTGCAACCGGTCCCAGACGGGGAAGTGGTCAGCTCGCCCTCCAGCCAGGAGACCGCCTCGTCCTCGCTGGTGAAGATACCCATGACATGGGCTTTCGGGCGGGTCAGCCAGTCCTTGATCTCGATGGGCGGGTAGTCCGCGGGGGCTTCGACCCGCCGGATCGCCGCTTCCGGGTAGGACCGGCCGGTGTACGCGTACGCGTGCCGGTGCTGCGTCACCGGCGCAGGGTATCCACGGTGAGGTCGCCTACCCGGGGACACCGCTCGCGGCCCTCCGCGCGAGTTCGGCCATGCTCGGCGGTTCCAGCAGCAGGAGCGCGCCGATCAGGTATTCACGCGTCCACCGGATCGCCGATTCGGGGGATGAGAGCAGCCGCGTCGGCGGGATCTCCGCCCGCAGGGCGGGGTCCACCAGGGCCTGCGACAGGATCTCGCGGGTCATCTCCGGCGCGAGCCAGTGGAACGTCCGCTCCTTCAGCGCGAAAGTCAGATGCAGAGACGTCTCTCCGCCCACCGTGCACGGGGAGTGGACGTAGCCGCGCGGCAGCCAGAACACGTCTCCGGGCTCAAGGGTGAACGTCTGCGCGGGTGGCGTGTTGGCGAGATAGCGGCGCTCCTCATGAGTGAATCCGCGCTCCAGGAAGTTCCCGTGTTCGGTTGTCGGGTTCTCGACGAAGGGCGGATGCAGCGGCCATGCCTTGCGGCCGGCGAGCTGCACGATCCCGGCGAGCTGCACGATCAGCGTCACGTACGGGTCGTAGTGGTACTTCAGCCCCTGGGCGCGGGGCGGCGTCATGTACGCGTTCACGTGCACGAGGCACCCGGTCTCGTCCTGGATCTCGTGCCGCAGGACGCTCAACGACGGCTTGACCGTCTGGAGCTGCCGTACGGAGACGGTGCCGCCGGTGTCGAGTTCAGGATCTGCGGAACGTCGTCCACGAGATCTGCGAGCGGCATGTTCGCTCCTTCGGGATGAGGAATTGGAAGGGCCCTCGCGCTCGGCGAGGGCCCGTATCGGGTCAGCCGGCCGCGTCGACCCTGGCGATCCACCCGCGCGTGAACGCGGTGATCTCCTCCGCGCTCATCCGCAGCTCCCGCCCCTGCCCCCCCCGGGCGGTCTTGCCGGACATCACCGGGGGACGGGGAGCTCCTTGATCGTCATCTTGGGCGGGCTGTGCGGGTGGTTGCGGATCTCCACCACGCAGTCCACGGCCGCCGATTCGTCCCGCTGCGGACCCACCCCCATGTAGTGGTCGAACCACAGCGCGAGCGCCGCGCAGGACGGGCAGTTCGGGGCCGGCTCGGGTCGGGGGCGGAGGCCGTGGTCGGCGGAGAGGGCGAGTGCGGGGGTCGTGAGGACCCGGATGCGTTTCCGCTCGTCCTCCGTGGGCGGGCGTACGTGCGCCGGCTCGACGGTCCACTCGATCCCGCCGCCCGGCGGGCGCAGGTAGAGGGTGCCACCGTCGTGGGCGGTGACTTCGCCGGGGCGGGGCGTTCCGTTGCTGGTGTCCACGACGAACGAGCCGAGTTTCGGTGGGGGTTCGGGCATGGTCGTGCCTCTCTGTAGCGGATCCACTACCAGGGGTCGTCAGCGTGGCGTAGAGTCGGACTTCTCTTCAACTGGGCAGACCCGAAGGAAGAGTTGTGGTCAATCGCAAGGAGTTACGCCCGGAGGACAGCCCGCGCGCGGCTTACGGTGCACATCTGCGCAGGCTGCGGGAGCGCCGGAGCTGGACCCAGGAGGATCTGGCCGGGCGGACGAGCTATTCCAGTCAGCACATTTCCGCGGTGGAAACTGCTCGCAAACCGCCGACCCTCCAGTTCTCGCGAGAGGTTGATCAGGTCTTTGGGACGACCGGAACGGCGGACTCGCTGGAACGCCTTTGGAGCGAGATGCGATACGCCAACCTGCTGGAGGGCTTCCCGGAATACGTCGCCTACGAGGGGTGCGCCGTCGAGATCCGCTCGTTCCACCTCGGGATCATTCCCGGGCTGTTGCAGACGCCGGAGTACGCGCAGGCGCTCGCCAACGGAGATGTGCGGCGCGGCTCCATCACTCAACAACAGGCGGACGAACGCGTCGCGTTCCTCATGGAGCGTCAAGCAGCACTGGTGAGGGACCGCCCACCCATGCTGCTCGTGGTGATGGATGAAAGCTGTATTCGTCGCGTCGTTGGCGGCTCCGATGTCATGGGCGCGCAGTTGGAGCGACTGCTCGCCTTCGCTGCGCTGCCGAACAGTGTGCTTCAGGTGGCACCGTTCGCGATGGGTGAGCGCCGCTCGTTCGACCTGCCGGTCAATCTGCTCACGCTGAGGGACCGCTCCATGATCGCGTACGCCGAGTCCCATGCGCAGGGGCTTGTGGAGCGCGAGAGCACCGCGGTGCTCTCGATCCTGACGGCTTACCATCAACTCCAGGCGGAATGCCTCTCCCAGGCAGATTCCGTGGCCGTGGTCGAGCAGGTACGAAAGGGCATGTCATGACGACCGAGTCCCCCCGTTGGTACAAGTCCTCCTACAGCTCCAACGGCGGCGAGTGCATCGAGGTCGCCACCAACCTCGCCGCCTCCCACCACACCGTCCCCGTCCGCGACTCCAAGCGCACCGACGGCCCCGTCCTCGGACTCTCCGCCTCTGCCTTCTCCACCTTCGTCGCGAGCGTCAAGGACGGTCGGCTCGGCCGCTGACAAGCGGCCGCGCACTGCGTGGTTCACTCCTGGGCATGACCGATCACTGCTGCGAGACGATGACCAGGCTCGTGAACACGCGTTGCGACCAACACGACGACCCGTTCGTCTGCCCGGACGCGGTGGTCCGTTTCAGCGCCAAGTTCCAAGAGTACGGGCTGATCGTCCATGACGGCGGCACGTCGACGATCGGCATCGACTTCTGCCCGTGGTGCGGACGGCGTCTGCCTGAGTCGCAGCGGGACCGCTGGTTCGAGGAGTTGGAGCGCCTCGGGATCGATCCGTGGGAGGACGACGTCCCCGCCGAGTTCGAGGACGACCGCTGGCTGGCCGCCGCGCGGCAGGAGTAAAACTTCGAACGGGCGTGCAACCTCTCCTTGCGGTCGTGAGTCTGATGTGGCGCACCGATGGTGTGCCTGGTCAGACTGAGGAGAACCCACTTTGTCCCACGCACGTCCTGCCCGTCGCCGGCTCGCCGCGGCCGTCGTCACCGTGCTCGCCGTCACCGTCGGCGCGAGCGGGCTGACCGCCCCGGCGATCGCCGCCCCCGCCGCCGAGGGCACGACGGGAGCGGATGCCGGCGCGACAAACGTCCCTCTCTTGCCCCAGAACAGCGGCATGTACGGCGTGGGCGACACGGGCTACCTGGTCATGGTCCGGACCATGACCTCCACGAGCTACTCCTGGCTTCCGAAGGACGGCTCGGCCGCGAGGGAGGTGATGGATGGGGCCTACAGCGTCGACTACACCGGCTCGGGCGACCTCGTCGCCGCCAACTGGCCCAGCGTGTCGAACATCACCGACATGGGGACCGGACGGGAGGTGCTCTCGGTAGGGCGGAGCGGCGACGAACGCTACGCGGGAGCGGCGGGCAAGGCACTGTTCTTCTCGGTGCACGGCTCGAGTGGCGACACCCTGACCATGCACGCCATGGGGTCGGAGAGCAAGAAGGTCGTCGGCCTGCCGGTGAACGCCTTCGACATCCACGTCAGGCCCGGCACGGCCGAGCACGCGCGGGTGAACTATACGACCCGCTCGGACACGGGAGTCGAGGCGCCCATGGTGGCCACGCTCGACCTCGCCACCGGCACGGTCGCCGAGTCGTACCGTGGCCACGTGTGGGGCGAATACGCGCTCTCGCCGACGCACCTCGCCTGGGTCGAGTACGGCGCCGACGACATCGCCACGGTGGTGACCGTCGACCGCGCCACCAAGGAGATCCGGAGGACGGTGGTCGGGAAGGCCCCGCGGCACGACCTCGACCTCGGTCTGATCGGCGACTGGGTCACGTACGGCACGCGCAGAGGCCTCTGGGACCGCGAGAAGAACCCGCTGAACGCCCTGACCGCGCGCAGCCTGAAGGACGGCACCACCACCCACAAGGTCCTCGACCACACCTTCAGGAACGTCGTCGCCTCCGACGGCGCCCTTGTCGTGACGGGTGGCACCGTCGAGCAGGGGGTGGGCGTCTACCGGATAGTCCAGGGTGCCGACGGGCTCCCGACCACCACGCTCGTCGCGAGCAGCGGCGCGCCCACCAAGGTCACCCTGCTGGGCTCCAAGGTCCCCGCCGTGGTCGACCTCGACCGGAACGGGGGCCGGGCGAAGCTGGAGTGGACACTGTCGCGGTCCAACGTGATCGCCACGGTCACCCTGCGCCACGTCCGCACGGGCAAGGTCTCCCGTACGACTGTGGAGATGGTCGACGAGTTCCTGAGCCTCGACTGGGACGGAGTCCTCAACGGCGGCAGGTCCGAGAGCGCCTACAACGGCGACTACACCTGGGAGATCGACGCCGAGCCGATGAACGGCATCGGTCCGAACCTGGTCGCCTCCGGTACGTTCAAGGTCGTCCGCAAGGCCGCGCCGCACGACTTCAACGACAACGGCTCCCCGGACGTGCTGATGCGCGACAGCAAGGGCGGGCTGTGGCGCGTGGACACCGTCTACGCCCCCTCCTACCCTGTATTGGAGAACGGGGAGCACAAGCTCGTCGGCACCGGCTGGAACATCTACAACCAGATCGAGGCCGCCGGGAACATCGGCGGAGCCGCCCACGCGGACCTCATCGCCCGTGACAAGGACGGTGTCCTGTGGCACTTCCTGGGCAAGGGCGACGGGACTTTCACGGGCCGCTACAAGATCGCCTCGGGCATGGGCGGTTACAACAAGCTCGCCGCCGGCAGCGATCTGAACGGTGACGGCAAGGCCGACCTCGTCGCCACCGACGCCGCCGGGGTCATGTGGCTCTACAAGGGCACCGGCAGCTGGAGCTCGCCGTACAAGCCCCGTGTGAAGATCGGCACGGGCTGGAACGGTTACAACCAGATCACCGCCACCGGCAACTTCGCCGGCGGCGCCGCCGGCGACCTCGTCGCCCGCGACTCGTCCGGTGTCCTGTGGCTCTACCTCGGCAAGGGCGACGGCACCTTCGCCCCGCGCATCAGGATCGGCGCCGGCTGGGGCGAGTTCAGCCACATCGTCGGCATCGGCGACGCCGACCGCGACGGCCACCCGGACCTGTACGTGGCCCACGCCAGGGAAACCGTCGCGTACCTGTACAGGGGCACGGGCAGCTGGAGGGCCCCGTTCGCCCAGCCCGAGTACACCCCCGTGCCCAACAACTGGCCCACCTTCATCGCCTGATCCGACGGAACGCGAAGGGGCGCCCCGCCATCCTCGGCCGGGCGCCCCTTCGTCGTACAGAAACCGAAGAGCCCTACTTGCTCAGGTCCGGCTTTGGCAGCGGCGTCGCCGCCGCCGACTGGGGGGAGGCGGGGGAGGCGAAGGCCGAGGGGGCGGACATGGCGGCGGTGGGGTCGGCGGGCTTGGGCTCGTCGGCCTGGGGCGGGATGCCGCCGACGATGCGGATGCCCGCCGCGTCCAGGGCGCGCTTGATGCGCCAGCGCAGCTCGCGTTCGACGCCGAGCTTCTTGCCGGGCATGGTCTTGGCGGAGACGCGGACGGTCATGGAGTCGAGCAGGACCTCGGTCAGGCCCAGGACCTCGACCGGGCCCCAGAGGCGCTCGTTCCAGGGCTCGTCCTTGGACATGGACTCGGCGGCCCCGGTGATGATCTCGCGGACCTTGTCCAGGTCCTCCGTCGGGCGGACCGTGACGTCGACGGCGGCCGTGGCCCAGCCCTGGCTGAGGTTGCCGATCCGCTTGATCTCGCCGTTGCGGACGTACCAGATCTCGCCGTCGATGCCGCGCAGCTTGGTGACCCGCAGGCCCACCTCGACGACCTCGCCGGAGGCGACGCCCGCGTCGACGGAGTCGCCCACGCCGTACTGGTCCTCGAGGATCATGAAGACGCCGGAGAGGAAGTCCGTGACGAGATTGCGGGCGCCGAAACCGATCGCGACACCGGCCACACCCGCCGAGGCGAGCAGCGGCGCCAGGTCGATCTTGAAGGCGCCGAGGATCATCAGGCCGGCCGTGCCCAGGATCAGGAACGAGGCCACGGAGCGCAGCACCGAGCCGATCGCCTCCGAGCGCTGGCGGCGCCGCTCGGCGTTGACGAGCAGGCCGCCGAGGGCGGTGCCCTCCACCGCCTGTGCCGAGCGGTTCATGCGGTCTATCAGCTTGGTCAGCGCCTTGCGGACCAGCATCCGCAGGGTCAGCGCGACGACCAGGATGAGGACGATCTTCAGGCCGGTGTTCAGCCAGGTGGACCAGTTCTGCTCCACCCAGCCCGCGGCGTTCGTCGCCTTCTCGGCCGCCTCGTCCAGCGTCACCGGTACTTGCGTCGGATCGTCGGCGGCTCGCAGGGCGGACCAGGACAGGGGCGGCACGAGGGGACCTCCAGGCAGGCGTTCGCGAATCATCCACACTAGCGGCGGCCGGGGGGTGCCTCCGGCGCCGCGGGCGCGCGTGTGTACCGGGAAAGACGGCCCACCAGGCGGGTAAGACTCCCGTGGAGCGGCCGATGTGGTCGAGAACACCTCAGGACCATTACGTATACGTGGTGGCGCACCGGCCCGCCATGAGGAGAGACTGGTGGCAGTTTCGTCCCGGCGCGAGCCACGCGCCGCCGGCGTCATAGGAGGCATCCGTGCCGCATGTCCTGGTCCTCAACGCGTCGTACGAGCCGCTCGGCGTCGTACCGCTCCGCCGCGCGCTCGTCCTCGTCCTGGAGAACAAGGCACTCTGCCTGGAGGAGACCGGCGCCTTCCTGCACAGCGAGAGCCGTGTCGTCGCCGCGCCCAGTGTGGTGCGGCTGAAGCGGTTCGTGCGGGTCCCCTACCGGGGGCCCGTTCCCTTGACCCGCAGAGCCCTGTTCGCCCGCGACGGCGGGCGCTGCGTGTACTGCGGTGGCGTCGCAACCAGCGTCGACCACGTCGTTCCGCGCAGCCGCGGGGGGACGCACGCCTGGGACAACGTGGTGGCGGCCTGCCGCCGCTGCAACCACGTCAAGGCCGACCGGCACCTGCGCGAGCTGGGCTGGCGGCTGCACCACCAACCCGCGCCGCCGACCGGTCTCGCCTGGCGGATCATCGGCACCGGCCACCGTGACCCACGCTGGCTGCCGTACCTCCAGCCGTACGGCGCGGACGACGCCCTGGCCCGGATCGACTCCGTCGCCACCGCCCCACAGGGGGCCGTGACGACAGGTTGAGCCGGGCCTTTCGCGTACCGGGCCCTTCCCGTACGAGAGGCGGCCAGGTCTACGGGGAGTCGGGCGCCGTGCCGTCCGGCTCCCCCTCCGGCGCGCCCGCGCCGGCCGGCTCGCCCGAAGCCGGGGCCACCGCGTACGTCTCCACCGACCACAGCGAGTACCCGTACTCCGTCGCCCGCGCATCGCCCTGTATCCGCAGGAACCGCGTGTCCGCCGCGTCCATGCGTACCGACTCCCGCCCGCCCCGGCCGTCGCGCACGGTGGCGGCGGTACGCCACACCCGCCCGTCCGCGGACACCTGCACGCGGTAGCGGGAGGCGTAGGCGTCCTGCCAGTGCAGCACCACCTGCCCTATCCGGGCCGGCTCGGCCAGCTCCACCTGCCACCACGCCCCGTCCTCCAGGGACGAGGACCAGCGGGTCGCCGGATCGCCGTCGACGGCGAGCGCGGCGGGGAAGTCGGGCGTCTCGTCGCCGGAGGACGAGGCCGTGGCGGTACGGGCCAGGTCGGGGCCTGCGGTACGCGGGAAGGCCCGCACCGTGAGGACCTGCCGCTCGCCCGCGAAGGACACCGGGACGGTGTACGAGCCGGAGGGCACACCGGGCGCCACCGACACCTCCAGGGGCACGGTGGCCGTCGTGCCGCGCGGCACCACGGCCTCCTCGGGCAGGCGCACGGTGATGCCCTTGGGCGCCTGGGCGGTCAGCGGACCGCGCACCTCGGCGGCCCGCCGCCCCTCCAGGGTGACCTCGACCCGCTGGGCGGGGCCGCCGATCTCCGCGTCGGTCTCGGTACGGGAGAGGGCGAGGCCGGCCCGCGGCTCGTCCGCGAACCACGGCACGAGCGACCGCACCCGTGGCGGCGCGCCCGCGCCGGTCCACACGATCCGCAGCGCCTCGGCCCGCAGTCCCTTCAGGTCCGCCTGGGTCCAGCCGGACGCGGCGAGCGGGCCGATCCGCCGCCAGCCCTCGCCCGGCACGTACGCCTCCAGGAAGCCCGTGCCGACCGTGCCGACCGTGTCGGCGGAGTCCCCGGCCGGGTCGGTCATCACGGTCAGCGTCTCCACCGGCCGGGAACGGTCGAGCCGGACGGTGTACGTGTCGCCGGAGGCCACGCCCCCGGCCGCCCCGCCGTCCCGCGTCGGCTCACCGGTGCGCGACGGCGCCCGGTCGGCGCCCGTCCAGGCCGCGGACTCGGCGGCGGCCCGGTCGAGGAAGGCGTCCAGGACGCCCTTGCCGACCGTCACCCGCCCGGCTCCGCCGCCCGCTCCCGCTCCCGCCCCGGTTCCCGCTCCTGCTCCCGCTCCCGCCCCGGTTCCCGTTCCCGCCCCGGCGCCGGTGCGCAGCCCGGCCCGCTTCCGTTCGAGCTCCAGCTGGGCCCGCCAGGCCCCGGCCCCGTCGCCGCGCGCCTGGGCGAGCAGCATGTCGACGGCGGTCTCGCCGGCCGCGCCGTACCGCGCGAGCCGGTCGAGCCACGGCCCGGCCTCGGCGCCCAGGGCGCCGTCCGCCGTGCCCTTCAGACGCTCCGGCGCCTGCCGCATCACGGTGAACGCGGCGCGCAGCTCGCGCCCCGCCTTCTCCCGTGCCGCCGGGTTCCCGTCGGCGCGGGCGGCCCAGAAGGCGGCGGCGAGCGGCTTCAGATAGGCGGACTCGGCGTCCGGGGCGAGGATCGAGGAGGCACCGTTCCCGGCGAGCGCGCCCAGCGCCTCGCGGGCGGCCGGGTCGGGGCCCGCCAGCTCGTCGACGGCGGCCCGCCAGGACTCCTGCGGCCGGTAGCCCTTGGGGTTCCAGGCGAAGTCGGCGGCCGTGAACAGCGGCACCCGGGAGGCCGCGGCCTGCTCCATCGCGTTGGCGAGGAAGGCGGCCGAGCCGACGGCGACGGCGGGCTCCCGGCCGGTCGCGGGGCCGAGGAACAGGCGGTCCTGGGCGTAGTCGTTGACCGGGTAGTTGTCCATGGTGACCAGCGGGTGCCGCAGCGCGTCCCGGGCCCCGGCCAGCTCACGGCCGGTGATGGTGCGCGGTACGGCCCCGACGCCGGTCCAGGCCACCTCGACGTACCGGTCGAGGGTGCGGGCCAGGGCGCTGCGGTAGTCGGTGGCGCCGTCCTGGTAGTACTCGGTCGGCATCAGCGACAGCGGCGCCGCGCCCGGATACCGCCGGGCGAGATGCGCGGAGACGGCGTTCGCCACGCGCGCGTGCGCCCGGGCGGCGGCCTCCGGGCCGCTGCCGAAGGCGTCGGCGTCCTCGTCGCAGCTCCACTCGCTGTAGCTGACGTCCTGGAACTGGAGCTGGAAGGCGCGCACCCCGAGCGCCCACATGGCGTCGATCTTCTTCGTGAGCGCGGTGACGTCCTCGTCCGAGGACAGGCACATGGCCTGGGCGGGGGCGACGGCCCAGGCGAGGGTCACATGGTTGGCGGTGGCGCGGGCGGCGAGCTCGCGGAGGGCGGCCCGCTCGGCGGCCGGGTACGGCTCGCGCCACAGCGCGCGGCGGTAGGGGTCGTCACCGGGGGCGTACAGATAGCGGTTCTGCTTGGTGCGGCCCATGAAGTCGATCTGGGCGAGCCGTTCGGAGGGCGTCCAGGGCTGCCCGTAGAAGCCCTCGGTGAGGCCGCGGACGGCCGTGCCCGGCCAGTCGCGCACGACGACCCCCGGGACCGTCGCCTGCGGGCCCACGAGCTGACGGAGGGTCTGCACGGCGTGGAAGAGACCGTCCTCGCCGGCGCCGTCGACGACGACGGTGTCCCGGCCCGCCAGGCGGCCGGTGGCGAGCCGATAGCCGCCGTCCGGCAGATCGCCCCGCTCGGGCACCTTCAGGGCGCGCAGCGCCGCGTCCGTCTCCACGCTGTCGCCGAACCGGATCACCGGTCCGCGCCCGGGCAGCGCCTCGTGCACCGTGCGCACCCCGGCGGCCCGCAGCAGCGCGCGCAGGGCGCCGACGGCGTACGCGTCGGCGTCGGGCGCGGCGAGCAGCGTCACCTCGGTGCCGAGCGGTACGGCCTCGCCGGCGGGGGCGATCGACTGGGGGCGGGGCCAGACCGGGGGGACCGTGGCGGGCAGCCGGTCGGGGGTGGTGACGGGGGAGACCGGGGCGGCCTGGGCGACGCCCGGCAGGACTCCGCCGAGGAGCCCGCCGATGACCGCCGCGGCGACGGCGGTCGCGGTCCGCTTCCTGCGTCCGAGGGGCACCCGGTGCTCCTTCCCTCCCGGTGATCGCGATCGACGGGTCACGATCGACGGCGATCGTCGGTCGCGATCGATGGTCACGATGGGATGACGAGCCCACCACCCGGGCCGACGGAGTGTCAATGCGACGGGGCGAACTGTCCCGTTTGCCGGGTGCGGTTTCGGCGAGGTGGCGCGCTTTCGCCACATCCCGCCGGTAAAACGGGGAACGGTGGGTAGAGCTCCCCCTGCTGTCTTACCTGTCGAGACGAAACCGGGAGATCCCGTGACCGCGACCGACCACCCCTGCAAACGGATACGGATTCCGAGGCAGGGCGCGCCGCTCACCAGTGCGCCGCTCACCGGCGAGCCGTACACCGGCGTACCGGCCGGACCGCTCACCAGCGAACCGCCGCTCGCCGACACCGCGCCGCTCACCAGCGAACCGCCCCTCATCGAGGCCGCCCCCCTGACCAGCGAACCCACCGCCCGCGCCACCGCGGGCGGTTCGGAGTCCCCCGGAGTGTGACGTGACCCTGGCCCGTCTCGCCGCCCTGCACGGCGTTGCCACCGAGTACGCCCCGTCCGAGGGCGTCACGGTCACCGTGCCCGAGACCACCGTGGTGGCGGTGCTGCGCGCCCTCGGGGTGGACGCCTCGGGACCGGAGGCGGTCGCCGCCGCCCTCGACGCGGCGGAACGGGCCGCCCGGGAGCGCCTGCTGCCGCCCACGGTGGTGATCTGGCAGGAAGACGAGGAGGGAGCCGGGGAGACGGGCGGAGGGACCGCGCCGCGCGGGCCCAGGCCGCCCCGCGGCCTGCCCGCCGGCACCCGGCTCACCGTCACCACGGAGGCCGGCCGGACCGTCACCGGCGCCGACTGGCGCGGACTGCCGACCGGGGTGCACCGGCTGCGTGCCGAGGCCCCGGACGGGCGCCGCTCCACCAGCACCCTGATCGTGGCCCCCGCGCGCGTGCCGGAGCCGGTGAGGGGATCCGATGGGCAGGAGGGGCAAGGGGGGCGGGCCTTCGGCCTGCTCGTCCAGCTCTACTCGCTGCTCTCGTCCCGCTCCTGGGGCATGGGCGACCTCGGCGACCTGCGCGAGCTCGCCGACTGGGCGGGCCGCACCCACGGCGCCGGCTTCGTGCAGGTCAACCCGCTGCACGCGGCGGTGCCCGGGGCGCCCACCGACCCCTCCCCGTACCGCCCGTCCTCCCGCCGTTTCCCCGACCCGGTGCATCTGCGGATCGAGGACGTCCCCGAGTACGCGTACGTGCACGAGCGCGCGTCCGCGGACCCGGCCCGCCGCGAGGAGCTCGACCGGATCCTCGCCGACGCCGCCGAACTGCGCGAACGGGTGCTCGGCAAGGGCGCGCTGATCGACCGGGACGCGGTCTGGGAGGTCAAGCGGCGCGCCCTGGAGCTGGTGCACGCCGTGGAGCTCGGGCCCGGCCGCCGGGCCGACTACCGCGACTTCCTGGCCGAGCGCGGCCGGGCCCTGGAGGACCACGCCACCTACCAGGCGCTCGCCGAACGGCACGGCCACCACTGGCGCCGCTGGCCGGCGGAGCTGCGCGACCCGCGCACGGCCGCGGCGGCGGTCCGTGCCGACGCCGTACTCGCCGCCCGGGTCGACTTCCACTGCCGGCTCGCCTGGCTGACGGACCGGCAGCTCGCCGCGGCGGCCGCCACCGCGCGCCGCGCCGGGATGCCGGTCGGGATCGTCCACGACCTGGCCGTGGGCGTGCACCCGGACGGCTCCGACGCCTGGGCGCAGCAACAGGTCTTCGCCGCCGGGATGTCGGTCGGCGCCCCGCCCGACGCCTTCAACTCCCGCGGCCAGGACTGGGGCCTGCCGCCGTGGCGCCCGGACGCGCTCGCCGCCGAGGGCTACGCCCCGTACCGCGGCCTGCTGCGCGAACTGCTGCGGCACGCGGGCGCGCTGCGGATCGACCACGTCATGGGCCTGTTCCGGCTGTGGTGGGTGCCGGAGGGCGGCGAGCCGACCGAGGGCACGTACGTCCGTTACGACTCCGAGGCGATGCTCGCGGTCCTGGTCCTGGAGGCCCACCGGGCGGGCGCGGCGGTGGTCGGCGAGGACCTGGGCACGGTCGAGCCGGGGGTGCGGGAGACGCTCGCCCGGCGCGGGGTGCTCGGCACCTCGGTGCTGTGGTTCGAGCGGGACTGGGCGGGCGGCGGGCGCCCCCTCGCTCCGGAGGAGTGGCGGGCCGGCTGTGTGGCCACAGTGACCACCCATGACCTGCCGTCCACCGCCGCGCGCCTGTCCGGCTCCCATGTGACGCTCCGCCACCGGCTCGGGCTGCTGGGCGGAGAGCTGGAGCGCGAGCGGGCCCGGGACGCGGCGGAGACCTCGGAGTGGCTGGGGCTGCTCCAGCGGCTCGGCCTCCTGCCGGAGGGGCCGGGCGGCGAGCCGGCCGAGATCCGGGCCTTCCACCGCTTCCTGACGGCCACGCCCGCCCGGCTCGTCGGGGTGTGGCTGCCGGACACGGTGGGGGACCGGCGGCCGCAGAACCTGCCGGGCACCTGGGACCAGTACCCCAACTGGCGGCTTCCGGTGGCGGGGCCCGACGGCCAGCCCCTCTCGCTGGAGGAGGTGGCCGCCTCGCCCCGCGCGCACGACCTGCTGCGAACGGTCGCGGAGGCGCTCGCGGGGGGCGCGCGTGCCCGTACGGCACCCCCGGGCGCGCGGGCCGTTTAGGTGTTCGCTACTTTTGCACCGTGGACAAGAAGAACGCCCTGCGCGCCGGCGCCGTCGCGGCCGGTACGACGCTGATGATGCTGCTCATGTCGTCCCCCGCGCTCGCGCTGACCCGCGACGACGGTGACGACCCCGCTCCCGAGCTGGGCGTGGCCCAGACCCTCGGCCTGTATGTGGCCCTGCCGATCGTGCTGTTCCTGGTCATCACCGGCCTGGTCATGGTGCTCGACAAGTCCAAGAAGAAGGCCTAGGCCTCACTCGTACCAGACGACGAGGGCGCCGCGCGGGTACGTCGTACCCGCGCCGGGCCCCCCCGGGGCGGCTCGGGGGGGGGGGGGGGCGGGCACGGCGGGGGGGCGGGGATGCCGGCGCGCGACCCCCCCC